>NZ_JAAAFU010000075.1:834572-904218 GCF_019352905.1 Pseudomonas sp. Xaverov 83
GGTGATGATGTTCAGCGGCAACGTATTGACGAACAGCAGCAAAAGCCCGCTGAGGACGATCAACAGAATGTCGGCCATCAGCAGTTTGTTCAGCGGATGCGGGCCAAGAGGCGCAAAGAAGCGATAGGCAAACATCAGCCCGCACGGCGCCGTCAGCAGCAGGGCGAGGTACGCGCCGGGGGTTTGTACCGCGTGCCAGTTCGGCAGCCACGGGCCGACCACATTGAGCAACAGCGCCAGGCTGAGCAGCAGCAACACTTCACAGGCGGCGAGCCACAGGCTGCTGCGGGAGCGATGGTAGGCGTAGCGGGTCAGGTTATGCAGGATCAGCATCACCAGGCAGCCGAACAGCAGCCCGTAGATCAGCGTCTGGTTCTGGTTGGCCGCGGCGAGTACGGCGGGTTCCAGGGTGATGTAGGGGCGCAGCTCGTGTTCCGAGACCATGCGCAGGTACACGTCCAGCGGCTTCTGGCTTTGGGGCATCGGCAGCATGAAGTCGCTGCTGGGCAGCGGGCGCTCGGCCTGGGGCTGGCGGGTGCCGGTGGCTTGCTGCTCCACCAGGGTGTCGCCGTCGAGCACGTACAGGTTCAGGTGTGCCAGGTCTGGGGCGAATACCCGTAGCACTTGCTCGTGCTTGCCGGGTTGCAGCCTGAAGCGCACCCACAACGCACCATCCGGTTGCGCGGCGGTAATCCGGTCCAGTTCGATGGGGCTGAATTGATTGATGTAGCGGGGCGAGCGGATGTCGCTCAGTTGCAGATCGGCCTGTTCGTCAAGCAATACCGCCCAGCCACTGCCTTGTGCCGCGGCCTGGGCCGGAAGCAAGCAGAGCAAGGTCAGCAGACTGACAGTGAAACCTATGGCGATCCTGAGCCAGCGCACGGCGAAATCCCTTCGTAGGTTGATGCATGGGTATAACTATGCGCGGGGCCACAAGCGTAGGGCAAGGGCCAAGGGCCCCTGCCTAACCGAACGGATAGCTGTTTACTGACTTTCGCCACGCTCACGGGCAATGGCGCGGTAGCCAATGTCGGTGCGGTAGAAGCAGCCTTTCCAGTCGATCTTCGCCGCCAGCTTGTAAGCCTGTTGCTGGGCGGCATCTACGCTACTGCCCATGGCGGTTGCGCACAATACGCGACCACCGGCGGTGACGACCTTGCCATCCTTGAGCGCGGTGCCCGCGTGGAACACCTTGCCTTCCAGCGTAGCAGCCGCATCCAGACCTTCAATCACATCGCCCTTGGCGTAGTCGGCCGGGTAGCCGCCGGCGGCCAGCACGACGCCAACGCTTGGGCGCGGGTCCCACTGGGCTTCGACCTTGTCGAGGGCCTGGGCCAGCGCCGCCTCCACCAGCAGAACCAGGCTCGATTGCAGACGCAGCATCACCGGTTGGGTTTCCGGATCGCCGAAGCGGCAGTTGAACTCGATGACTTTCGGGTTACCGGCCTTGTCGATCATCAAGCCGGCGTACAGGAAGCCGGTGTACACGTTGCCTTCATCCGCCATGCCGCGCACGGTTGGCCAGATCACCAGGTCCATCACGCGCTTGTGCACTTCGGCAGTCACTACCGGAGCCGGGGAGTAAGCACCCATGCCGCCAGTGTTCGGGCCGCTGTCGCCGTCGCCCACGCGTTTGTGGTCCTGGCTGGTGGCCATCGGCAGTACGTTCTTGCCGTCGACCATCACGATGAAGCTGGCTTCTTCGCCGTCGAGGAATTCTTCGATCACTACGCGCGAACCGGCTTCACCGAAAGCGTTGCCGGCGAGCATGTCGCGCACGGCGTCTTCGGCTTCGGCCAGGGTCATCGCGACGATCACGCCTTTGCCGGCGGCCAGGCCGTCGGCCTTGATCACGATCGGTGCGCCGACCTCACGCAGGTAAGCCAGGGCTGGCTCGATCTCGGTGAAGTTCTGGTAGTCGGCGGTCGGGATCTTGTGGCGTGCCAGGAAATCCTTGGTGAAGGCTTTCGAACCTTCCAGCTGGGCAGCACCGGCGGTTGGGCCGAAGCAGTCCAGGCCACGGCTGCGGAACAGGTCCACAACACCGGCTACCAAAGGCACTTCCGGACCGACGATGGTCAGGGAAACGTTTTTCTCGGCAAAGTCCGCCAGTTGCTCAAGGGCCAACACGTCGATGGCGACGTTTTCGCATTTGGCTTCAATGGCGGTACCGGCGTTGCCGGGCGCAACGAAAACTTTCTGGACGCGCGGGTCCTGGGCAACTTTCCAGGCCAGGGCGTGTTCACGGCCACCGCTGCCAATGATCAAAACATTCATTTCAAAAACCTCGGATGACGCTGAATTCTGATCCTTCCCACGCTCTGCGTGGGAATGCCTCTTGTGACGCTCCGCGTCACGCTTTGGGACGCGGAGCGTCCCGGGCTCCATTCCCACGCCGAGCGTGGGAACGATCATCTGTTAGTGACGGAAGTGGCGCATGCCGGTAAACACCATGGCGATGCCGGCTTCATCGGCCGCTGCAATCACTTCTGCGTCACGCATCGAGCCGCCTGGCTGGATCACCGCTGTCACGCCAGCCTTGGCCGCATTGTCCAGGCCGTCGCGGAACGGGAAGAATGCGTCGGACGCCATCACCGAACCCTGTACCTGCAAGCCGGCATGCTCAGCCTTGATTGCAGCGATACGTGCCGAGTTCACGCGGCTCATCTGGCCGGCGCCAACACCGATGGTCTGGCGATTCTTGGCGTAGACGATGGCGTTGGATTTAACGTACTTGGCGACTTTCCAGGCGAAGATCAGGTCGTTGATTTCCTGTTCGGTCGGGGCGCGCTTGGTCACCACTTTCAGGTCGGCGCTGCCGATCATGCCGATGTCGCGGCTCTGTACCAGCAAGCCGCCGTTGACGCGCTTGTAGTCCCAGGCAGCGGCACGCTCAGCCGACCACTCGCCGCAGGCCAGCAGGCGCACATTGGCCTTGGCAGCAACGATGGCGCGGGCTTCTTCACTGACGGATGGGGCAATGATCACTTCAACGAACTGACGCTCGACGATCGCCTTGGCGGTCTCGGCGTCCAGCTCACGGTTGAAGGCAATGATGCCGCCGAAGGCCGACTCGGTGTCGGTGGCGTAGGCCAGTTCGTACGCCTGGCGGATACCGCCTTCAGCGTCCGGGCTCACGGCCACGCCGCACGGGTTGGCGTGCTTGACGATCACGCAGGCTGGCTTGACGAAGCTCTTCACACATTCCAGCGCGGCGTCGGTGTCGGCCACGTTGTTGTAGGACAGCTCTTTGCCTTGCAGTTGGGTCGCGGTGGCGATGCCGACTTCAGCAGGCTTGGCCTCAACGTAGAACGCCGCGCTCTGGTGCGGGTTCTCGCCGTAGCGCATTTCCTGGGCCTTGATGAACTGGCTGTTGAAGGTGCGCGGGAACTGGCTGCGACCTTCAGTGCTCAGGGTTTCAGCCGCTTGGTTCACGGTGCCCATGTAGTTGGCGATCATGCCGTCGTAGGCGGCGGTGTGTTCGAAGGCCTTGAGCATCAGGTCGAAGCGCTGGGCGTAGGTCAGGCCGCCGGCTTTCAGGCTTTCCAGTACGTTGGCGTAGTCGCTGGCGTTAACCACGATGGCCACGTCTTTGTGGTTCTTGGCTGCCGAGCGAACCATGGTCGGGCCGCCGATATCGATGTTTTCGATGGCGGTCGGCAGGTCGCAGCCTGGCTTGTTGATGGTGGCTTCGAACGGGTACAGGTTAACGGCCACCAGGTCGATCGGCTTGATGCCGTGCTCGCTCATGATGGCGTCGTCGATACCGCGACGACCGAGGATCCCGCCGTGGATTTTCGGGTGCAGGGTCTTGACCCGACCGTCCATCATTTCTGCGAAACCGGTGTAGTCCGCCACTTCCACTGCGGCCACGCCGTTGTCCTGCAGCAGTTTGAAGGTCCCGCCGGTGGAGAGAATCTCCACGCCCAGGGCTTCCAGCTCCCGGGCAAATTCGAGGATCCCGGTCTTGTCGGAGACACTGATCAAGGCACGGCGGATCGGCAGGCGGGTAGTCTGGTCGGTCATTTCAATTTCCATCAAAAGCAAAGGAGTCAGCAAAAAAGGCGTCCGTTTTTACGCGGGCGCCTTTCTGGTTTGATTGAATGCTTACAGCAAATCGTACTGCTTGAGTTTCTTGCGCAGCGTGCCACGGTTCAGACCGAGCAGCTCACTGGCCTTGGTCTGGTTGCCCTTGACGTAGTTCATTACGCTTTCGAGCAACGGCGCTTCGACTTCGGAGAGCACCAGGTTGTACACGTCCGTGACGGCAGCGCCCTCAAGGTGGGCGAAATAATTGTGCAGCGCCTTCTCGACACTCCCGCGAAGGGTCTGGCCTTCTTCGCTCGGCGTGTTGAGGTGCTGTTTCAAATTGACGTTGTCGCTCACGGGTGTTGTTCCACTCACTAAAGTCTCGGTCATCATCGTCATGCGGCCACCCCTTCTCCGTCCCCTGTCACCAGGCTCTTGTAACGCTCGGTGAAGAACTCACGAACGTTGGCGCACTGTGCTTCCGTATCATCCAAACGATTGAAGTGGGCGCGAAACTCCTTGGCGCCCGGCAAGGTTGCGAGATACCAGCCCACATGCTTGCGAGCAATGCGTACGCCCATCACGTCTCCATAGAAGGCGTGCAGGGCGGCCAGATGCTCTAGCAGAATACGTTCCACCTCGATCAGCTCCGGTGCCGGCAAGGTTTCGCCGGTACGCAGAAAATGCTCGATCTCACGAAAAATCCACGGCCGCCCCTGGGCAGCCCGGCCAATCAACAGGCCATCGGCGCCGGTCGCGTGCAGCACGCGCCGGGCTTTCTCGGCCGAATCGATGTCGCCGTTGGCAAAGACGGGGATCGACACCGCCTGCTTGATCGCGGCAATGGTGTCGTACTCGGCTTCACCGGTGTAAAGGTCGGCGCGGGTGCGGCCATGCACCGCCAGCGCTGTAATGCCCGCCTGCTCGGCGATCTTCGCCACCGTCAGGCCATTCTTGTTGTCCCGGTCCCAACCGGTGCGGATCTTCAGGGTGACCGGCACATCCACTGCAGCGACCACGGCATGCAGGATCTCGCTCACCAACTGCTCATCCTTCAACAGGGCAGAACCTGCGGCCTTGTTGCAGACCTTCTTGGCCGGGCAACCCATGTTGATATCAATAATCTGTGCCCCCAACTCCACGTTGGCCCGGGCCGCATCCGCCAGCATTTGCGCATCACCGCCGGCGATCTGTACCGAGCGGGGCTCGGGATCACCTTCGTGGATCATGCGCATCCGCGACTTGCGGGTGTTCCACAAGCTCATGTCGCTGGTGACCATTTCCGAGACTACAAGCCCTGCGCCCAAACGCTTGCAAAGCTGACGAAAGGGCTGGTCGGTGACGCCCGCCATCGGGGCGAGGATCAAGCCGTTGTGCAATGTGTATGGGCCGATGCGTACCGCCGACATAGGACTTCCCTGTTGTGGGGCCGGATCATTAGAGTTCGAAAAAGGGTTGGCATGATACCCGCTCTCGATGACTGGATAAAGGCTGAATTGGATAAAATCTGAACAGTTATTTTCTTATCGCCGCTGGTTTGGTCAAGGGCGGTGCAGTCAAGAATCCGCCGTCAAACCTTACCCCGTGTGCCGGATCACTCGGGAGAGTGGAAGCTCAGGCTGTAATTCACCGCTTTGTTGCCCGGGTCGAGGATGTCCAGGGCAATGTGGATCGGCGTCTGGGAGGGCATCTCGGTCACGCCGGCCAACTCGCCGCTGAGGTATTCGGCGGGTTTGAAGCGACGACTGGCGATCATATTCCCGTTCATGTCGGCAAAGCGTAGCTCCAACAGCGGGAACGGTTGGGAGAATGTCGCGCGGTTATAGATGATCGCGTCCACCACCAGGGCGCCCGCGAACTCCGGGTGGCTGCGCACGACCAGATTGCTGCTCTTGATGTGGGCGATATCGACCCGTGAGGGCACGGTGCAGCCCAGTTTCGGGCACAGTTCCTGGAACCACGGGCGGTAGGCGTCCTGGCGTGCCAGGTCGTCGAATTGGTAGGCGACGTATTGTCCCGCCAGGCCGGCGGCGGCCAGCAACACCAGCAAGCCCCAGAACAGGCGGCGACCCCAGCCGGAGGCGCGCTTCTGGGAGTAGAGGTGCAGCGGATCGTCTTCCAGATCCGAAAGCAGGTCGTCATGGGCGCCGGCTTCGGGGCGAGGGCGCTTGCGTTTGGGCTGCGGGCGTTCGGGTTGTTCGGCTTCCGGCTCTTCTGCTACGGCGGTTACCGGTGGATCGAGTTCGTCATCGGTGGTGTTCGCGTGCAGCACTGGTTCGTCGTCGGGCTCGACCGCTTCAAACGACATCGACGGTTCGGTGCGCTTGGGTTTGCCGGGGCTTGCCTTGGCCGGTTGCGGTTCATCATCGGCCGGTTGCGGGGCTTGCGACCGTTCATCCCGTGGCTCACTGAACAGGCTGGCGGCCCATTGCTCTTCCTCGGCCTTGGCCGTATCGCGGCTGGCGCTGAGGGCGTCTTCCTTTTGCCGGCGGTCGGCGCCGGGCTGGCGACGGTCTGCACCCACAGGCTGGGTGTGTTGAATCTCGCGACGTTCCAGCTTGGCCAGTTCTTCGTCGAGGTCCAGGTTATCCAGGTCAAGCTCTTCGGCGTTCCATTGCTTCTGGCTGATGGCCCGCGGTGCTTCGGGTGGCGGTTCTGCTGCTGGTGGTGGCTCTACCGCTGTTGGTGCCTGGGGCACGGGCGCACTGGCGCGCTGCTCCAGCAGTTGGCGAGCGGCATTGAACACTTGCAGGCATGAGCCACAGCGCACCACGCCACGGGCCACGCTCAATTGAGCGTGGTTGACGCGAAAGCGTGCTTGGCAATGTGGGCACTGGGTGACGAAACTGTCGGTCATGCGGCCATCCGATTCATGCAGGCGCTCATTCTAGCGCCGACGACCACTGATGCGTACCCAGCCATCGCGGTTGGCGATCGGATCCAGCTCGAAATCCTGGGCGTAGGCGGCGGCAACGTCTTCGCCTTGTTCGGCGAGGATGCCCGACAGCGCCAGGCGGCCGCCCGGCTTGACCAGGCTCGACAGCTGCGGTGCCAGGGCGACCAGCGGCCCGGCGAGGATGTTGGCCACCAGTACGTCGGCTTGCACCTGGGGCAATTGCTCCGGCAGGTACAGCGGGAATTTCTCTTCGGCGATGTTATTGCGCCCGGCGTTATCGCGGGAGGCTTCCAGGGCTTGCACGTCGATATCGGTACCGACGGCTTCCTTGGCGCCCAGCAGCAGGGCGGCGATGGCCAGGATCCCTGAACCGCAGCCGAAGTCCAGCACGTTGCAGTCTTTCAGGTCCTGGCCGTCAAGCCATTCCAGGCACAGGGCGGTGGTCGGGTGAGTGCCGGTGCCGAAGGCCAGGCCCGGGTCCAGCAGCAGGTTGACGGCGTCAGGCTCGGGGGCGGCGTGCCAGCTCGGCACGATCCACAGGCGCTGGCCAAAACGCATCGGCTGGAAGTTGTCCATCCAGCTGCGTTCCCAATCCTGGTCTTCGATGATTTCGCTGTGGTGCTCCGGCAGTGGGCCGCCGGTGAGCAGCTCCATATGGGCCAGTACGCTGGCGGCATCGGTGCCGTCTTCGAACAGGGCCAGCAGATGGGTGTGGGACCACAGCGGGGTGGTGTTGAGCTCGGGCTCGAAGATCGGCTGGTCTTCGGCGTCCATGAAGGTCACCGACACGGCGCCCACTTCGAGGAACGCGTCTTCGTAGGTTTCGGCTTGTTCTGGGCTGATGGCGAGACGGACTTGCAGCCAAGGCATGGCGGGCACCTTTGAAAAAATGAGTGTGCAGCGGGGTAGGGCTGCGAAAGACGCGCAAGTTTACGCGAGCGAACAGCAGAAGACGACTGTACTGCTGGGGTACACAAAACAAAAATGTGGGAGCGGGCTTGCTCGCGAATGCGGTGTGTCAGTCATGGATGTGTTGACTGGCACACCGCATTCGCGAGCAAGCCCGCTCCCACAAGGGGAATGTATCCATCCAGGAAAGGCGGGTGGGCACAAACAACAAAGCCGCCCGAAGGCGGCTTTGTTGGGTGGATCACTTCGCTTACTGATTAGCCAGCTTGTGTTCCAGGTAGTGAATGTTCACACCACCTTCGCAGAAGCCTTCATCGCGAACCAGATCCCGATGCAACGGGATGTTGGTCTTGATGCCGTCTACCACGATTTCGTCCAGGGCGTTACGCATACGGGCCATGGCCTCGTCGCGGGTGGCGCCCCAGGTGATCAGCTTGCCGATCAGCGAGTCGTAGTTGGACGGAACCTTGTAGCCGCTGTACAGGTGCGAATCCACGCGTACGCCGTTGCCGCCGGGCGCGTGGAAATGCTTGACCAGGCCAGGGCTTGGGATAAAGGTTTTCGGGTCTTCGGCGTTGATCCGGCACTCCAGGGAGTGGCCGTGGATCTTCACATCATCCTGGGTAAACGACAGCTTGTTGCCAGCGGCGATGCTCAGCATCTCCTTGACGATGTCGATACCGGTGACCATTTCCGAAACCGGATGCTCTACCTGCACACGAGTGTTCATCTCGATGAAGTAGAAACGACCGTTCTCGTACAGGAACTCGAAAGTGCCCGCGCCACGGTAGTTGATGTCGATGCACGCCTTGACGCAGCGAGCCAGTACTTCCTGGCGAGCAGTTTCATCCAGGCCCGGCGCCGGCGCTTCTTCCAGTACCTTCTGGTGACGACGTTGCAGCGAGCAATCGCGGTCGCCCAAGTGGATGGCGTGGCCCTGGCCGTCGGACAGTACTTGTACTTCCACGTGACGTGGGTTGGTCAGGTACTTTTCCAGGTAGACCATCGGGTTGCCGAACCAGGCGCCCGCTTCGGAGCGGGTCTGCTTGGCGGCTTCGATCAGGTCTTCTTCCTTGTGCACCACGCGCATGCCGCGACCACCACCGCCGCCGGCGGCCTTGATGATCACCGGGTAACCGACTTCGCGACCAATGCGCAGGGCGGTTGCCTCGTCTTCAGGCAGCGGGCCGTCGGAACCTGGAACGGTTGGCACGCCGGCCGCGATCATGGCGTCCTTGGCCGATACCTTGTCGCCCATCAGGCGAATGGTTTCAGCTTTCGGGCCGATGAAGGCAAACCCGGATTTCTCTACCTGTTCGGCGAAATCGGCGTTTTCCGCGAGGAAGCCGTAGCCCGGGTGAATGCCATCGGCACCGGTCACTTCAGCGGCGGCGATGATGTTCGAGACTTTCAGGTACGAGTTCGTGGCCAGTGGCGGGCCGATGCAGATGCTTTCGTCCGCCAGTTTCACGTGCATCAATTCGGTATCGGCCGTCGAGTAAACAGCGACGGTCTTGATGCCCTCTTCCTTACAGGCGCGCAGGATACGCAGCGCGATCTCGCCGCGGTTGGCGATCAGGACTTTTTGCAGTTTCTTCGCAGGTTTCAACATCGAAGGCGCTCCGCGGTTCAAACGATGGTGAACAGCGGCTGGTCGTACTCAACCGGCTGACCGTTTTCTACCAGGATGGATTCGATAACGCCGGCTTTTTCAGCCGTGATGTGGTTCATCATCTTCATCGCTTCAACGATGCAGATGGTGTCGCCCACTTTCACGGTTGCGCCGACTTCAACGAAGGCTGGCGAGGTCGGTGCCGGGGTGCGGTAGAACGTACCGACCATTGGCGACTTGACCACGAAACCGTTCAGTTTTGGAGCAGCAGGGGCTTCGGCAGCAGCCGCAACCGGAGCAGCAGCCACTGGCGCAGCGGCCGGAGCCGGCGCTTGCATCTGAGGTGCGTAGAACTGTTGGGCCGGGGTCTTGCTGTGACGGCTGATCCGTACGGATTCTTCGCCTTCCTTGATCTCCAGCTCGTCGATACCGGATTCTTCCAGCAGTTCGATCAGTTTCTTAACTTTACGGATATCCATGAATCATCAACTCCCAAAGGGTCGGTCAGGGGCGCTTGGCCGTGTCTTCAAGCTGTTCCAGGGCGGCCTCCAGGGCCAGTCGGTAACCGCTGGCGCCAAGGCCGCAGATCACTCCTACCGCAATGTCGGAGAAGTAAGAGTGATGGCGGAAAGGTTCGCGTTTGTGCACGTTCGATAAATGCACTTCGATGAATGGGATGCTCACCGCCAGCAGCGCGTCACGTAATGCAACGCTTGTGTGCGTAAAAGCGGCTGGATTGATCAGGATAAAGTCCACGCCTTCGCTGCGCGCGGCATGGATGCGATCAATCAGTTCGTACTCGGCATTGCTTTGCAGGTAGAGCAGATGGTGGCCGGCATCACGTGCCCGTCGTTCCAGATCGAGGTTGATCTGTTCGAGGGTCACTGACCCGTAGACGCCCGGTTCGCGGGTGCCGAGCAGGTTCAGGTTGGGTCCGTGAAGAACCAGTAAGGTCGCCATCGGCTGTTCCTTGTTATTGATGTGGGCACGGTAGAACCCGGCGACTATGCCGCAAAGGCTTTGTGACTGTCCAGTTCTATGCAGTAGGCAGCACGATTAGCGAGGATTGCGCAAAATATGTGACCGCAAGACTGAATCCGGTCAGTGTGGGAGCGGGCTTGCTCGCGAAGGCGGTGGTTCAGCCGCCACATGCGTTGACGGGTGCGCCACCTTCGCGAGCAAGCCCGCTCCCACATTTTGATCTTCATAAGACAGGAGAGCCGGTTAGACGCGGAATGCCTGCACGGCGGTATTGAGTTGCCCGCCAAGTACCAGCAAGTGCTCTCCCTGGCGGCGTCCCTGGCCAATTCGCAGCAAGTTGTCCTCGCCCAGCTGGTGAATCCGCTCACTGTTATCGCGGATTTCGCTCACGGCACCACTCTGCTGGGCGGTGACATCGGCAATCCGCACCGCAGTGTCGGAAATGGTCTGGATCGCCCCGACGATTTCATCCAGTGCGCCGTCAGCCGCCTGGGCCTGCTCGGCGGTGGCTTCGGCGTGTTCGACCTGGGCGCGCATGCCTTCCACCGATTGCCGGGCGGCGGTTTGCAGGCCGGCGATCAGGTGCTGGATTTCGGCGGTGGCGCCGGCGGTGCGTTGGGCCAGGGAGCGCACTTCATCGGCTACCACGGCGAACCCGCGCCCGGCCTCACCGGCCCGGGCGGCTTCGATGGCGGCGTTCAGCGCCAGCAGGTTGGTCTGGTCGGCAATTGAGCGAATCACCGTGAGTACGCCGCCGATGGTTGCGGATTCCTCGGCGAGTTTCTCGATCATCTGCGCATTTATCTGCACTTCGCCGACCAAGGCGTGCAACCCGTTCAGGCTCAGGCCGATCACCCGTTGGCCCTGTTCCACGGCTTGGCCTGCACTGCGGCTGGCCTGGGCGGCCTGGCTGGCGTCGCCGGCAACCTGCTGGATCGTGGCTTCCAGTTCGCCCAGGGAATCGCGAATCTGCGCGGTGTCACCGGCCTGGCGCTCGGCACCGTCGTGCATGCCGCTGCTCAATTCGGCCAGGGCGCTGCTGCTGCCGGCCACTTGCTCGGCGTTGCCGCGGATGGTGCCCACCAGGTCCACCAGATAAGCACGCAGGCGATTCAGGGACTCTTCGATATCGTGCAGTTCGCGGTTGGTCTTGCCCAAGGCAATGTGTTGGCTGAAGTCGCCTTCGGCCCAGGTGGACAAGGCGGGCGCCAGGTTGGTCAGCACCCGCGCCAGGCGCCGCTGCAAGGTGTCGATCAACAGCGCGATCAGCAAAATCAGGCCGATCATGACGCCTTGCATCAGCCGCACTTCACCCTGGATCTGCGCATGCTGGGCCCGCACCACCGGCTCCAGCCCGGCAATGGCTTGCTGCACCGCGTTGATTTTCAGGTGGGTGCTACTGGCCAGTTCGGTGCGTTGCTGGATTTGTTCGCGGGTGCGTTTCAGCTCGGCGGGGTAGCGAGTCAGCAGGCTGTTGAGTTCGCGCTTGAGGTCGACGCCGGTGTCTTGGGCCACGGCTTTTTCAGTGTTTTCCAGGCCCATCATGGCCGAGAAATCGTCGGTACTGGACTCGCTGCTGGCGGTCACCCCCAGTAATGGCAGTTGCCCCAGCAGGTCAGCCTGGCTGCGGATATTGCTGACTTCGCGCTCCACATCGTCAGCCAGTTCGCTGCGCCCGCTGCTTACCAGCTTGTCCCGGGCCAGGGAGAGTTTGGCCAGGTGCTGGGACGCCGCGAGCAACGGCGGCAGATAACGCGCCGCGTCGGGGGAGGTGACACCGCTGGCGTACTGATTCATTTGCTCCAGATTGGCGCCGAGCTCGCGTTCGGCTTGCAGCAGCAAGGCCTGCGGGTCGCCCGCCAGCTTGCCGGCGGCCAGCAGGTCGGTCTTGCTGAAGTTATCCAGGTCTACCAGGCTGGGGCGCAGGTTTTGCGCCAGGTCTGCGGGTAACTCATCCAGATGCTGCAACAGGTTTTCCAGGCTCTGGCTGGCGCTGCTCAGGCGCAGGGCGTCGCCGCTGGCCAGGTAATCGTCGATATTGCGCGCGGCCTGGTTTTGAAAGGTCTGCGACAGGCCGAGGTAGCGCTCCATCAACAGATAGGGCCGCTCCAGGGCGCGTTGCGACCACCAGAGCGTCGCGCCCAGAGCCAGGCAAACAGCGACCAGAAGGAGGGTGTTCAGATTCGTCAGCAGCTTCAGGCGCATGCGTGGTTTCAACCGACAGCAGAAGTAAGTGCCTGAAGTTATTGCGTTTCTATTACAGAGTTATGACGGATTCGGTGGATTCCGGTGAAAAGGTGGCACTTTGCTTTGATGCGCGCGCCGACATCACCCGGTTACGCCCCGCATCCTTGGCGCGGTACAGCGCCTCGTCGGCCTGGGCCGCCATCATCAGGCTGTCGGAGCCATCACACAGTTCCACCACGCCGGCGCTGAAGGTGCACCACAAATCCTGGGGCTGGGCGGGGTAGTGAATCTCGGCAAAGCGCCCACGGATTTCGTCGAGCACTTTGCAGGCGGCGTCGAGATCGGTGTCGGGCATCACGATGGCAAATTCTTCACCGCCGTAACGGCCTATATAGTCGGTCTTGCGCAGGCGCTGCTTGAGAAACAGCGCGAGGCTCTTGATCACCCGGTCGCCCATGGGGTGGCCGTGGCTGTCGTTGACCCGCTTGAAGTGGTCGATGTCGAGCATCGCAAAGCTCAGTGGCTTGCTCTCGCGGCGTGCGCGGAAGCTGCAGTCTTCGAGCAATTGCAGGATGTGCGTGTGGTTGTACAGCCCGGTGAGGCTGTCGCGCACCATCCGCGCTTTTAGGTTGCGCGCCCGCGCCGCACGGTTGCGTACGGTGGTAATCAGGTGCCGCGGCTTGATCGGCTTGGTGAGGAAGTCGTCGCCGCCTTCGCTCATGGCGTCCAGTTGCTTGTCCAGGTCGTCTTCGGCCGAGAGGTAGATGATCGGCACGCTGACGTAGCGGTCATTGTGGCGGATCACCTTGGCCAGCTCGGTACCGGTGCAGGCCGGCATATACATGTCGAGGATGATCAGGTCGGGCTGGAAATCCGCCAGCTCGGCCATGGCCTGGATCGGTTCGATCAGCGTGCGGGTGACGATGCCGGCGCTGTTGAGCAGGCGCTCGGTGTGCATCGCCTGGGCCCGCGAGTCGTCGATGATCAGCACTTTATAAGGTTCGTACTGGGCGACGCAGGTCAGTACTTCGATTTTTTCCAGCAGGCTCGACGCCTCCAGGGTTCCGGTGAGGAACTCCTGGCCGCCGGCGCGCACGGCGGCCAGGCGGGTGGGGGTGTCGGTTTCGTGCAGGCTGAAAAACAGCAGCGGCAGTTTTTGCTCCAGGCCTTCCTGGGCTTCGGCGGCGAGTTTCAAGCCCAGGCCGGTGCCGCAGAAATCCACATCCATGACGATGGCTGCCGGCAATCGCTCGGCCATCGATGAGCGAAATGCTGCCACGCTGTCGAGGGACTGGGCACTCAAGCCAAAAAACTCCAACTGCTTGGCCAGGCGCTCGGCGCGGTCGTGGTCGGCCAGCATCACGTAGATCGGCTTGCGCATCGGCGGCAGGAGGGTTTGTTCCAAGTGGTCGCCCTGGCGCAGGCCGGTGCGGGACAGGCGCTGCATCAGGCGATTGAGTTCGGTGATCAGGTGGCTGCTCAGGCGGCCGCGGTTGTCGTCCACCGCCTTGAGTGAAGCGTTGATCTGGTGCGCCAGTTGGCCGTGCTCCGGCTGCTCGAAGCGTTCGGCAAAACGCAGCAGGCGCAGGTTGGCCTCGCCGAGTTCGGTCAAGTCGGCGGTCGACCATTCGCTGCGTTGCAGGCGCTGCCAGATCTCAAGAATTTGACGTGCCTGATGAATTACCCGCTGGGCAAAATGGTGCTTGAGACGCTCACGGCTGGGGTCTTCTGGCTCGGTCATATCCTGACTACTAGTTAGGCTGCATGCTGAGGTCGAACTGATGGCTCTATGCTAGCACCTCTTTTCCGTTGCACGAGTGTCATACGTCAATTAACTGCAAGGTCGCAGAGATTCATTTATCGACCATGCAGTCGCGCGGGCGTAAACAGCGTGCATCCTTTATAGTCGAACCGCGTACTCGCGCCACCCTGGCTAAAAGCGCCGCACTGCTCGGCACGATGGGGCAGGGTTGTGGTCGTAGCTATTGAACTCAAGTGATTGAAAGGATATCGCCATGCTGGACTGGAAAAACCGCGCAGGCAGTGCAAAGGGCCCGGCCCCTGAAACCAAGTCGGCCCCCCGCAGCTATTTCCGTAACCTGCTGATGAGCCGCGCGTTGCTCTCGCTGGTTGCGTTGTACCTGTTGGTCACCGGTGCCCTGGGTTGGTACTGGAGCGAAGAGCCTGCGTTGTTCCCGGTCCAGCAGAATGCGCAAATTGCCGCCGAGAAGGATGGCAAGCAGATGGTGGTGGGCTTTACCACCGTCGAAACCCTCAAGACCGTGGTAGGCACCCTGCTGAACAAGCCGGGTGGCTACATTTCCAACGACCGTTTCCCACCGGGCCTGTGGATGGACAACATGCCGAGCTGGGAATACGGCGTGCTGGTGCAGGTACGTGACTTGACCCGTGCCTTGCGCAAAGACTTCGCCCGTTCCCAGTCGCAGTCGGCGGAAGACGCGGACCTGGCCAAGGCCGAGCCGCGCTTCAACTTCGACAACAAGAGCTGGGTGCTGCCGTCCAGCGAGTCGGAATACCAGGAAGGCATCAATTCCCTGAGCCGCTACGAAGCGCGTTTGTCTGACCCGAATCAGCGCGGCGCGCTGTTCTATGCCCGTGCCGACAACCTGAACAACTGGCTGGGTGATGTGGCGACCCGTTTGGGTTCGCTGTCGCAACGGCTGTCGGCCAGTGTGGGTCGGGTCAAGCTCAACACCGCGCTGAAAACCGAAGCGCTGGCGCCGGGTGAAGTGCCGCAGGTCGATGAAGAAGTGGTGGAAACCCCATGGATGCAGATCGACAACGTGTTCTACGAAGCCCGCGGCCAGGCCTGGGCCCTGTCCCACCTGCTGCGCGCCATCGAAGTCGACTTCGCTGATGTGCTGGCCAAGAAGAACGCCACCGTCAGCGTGCGCCAGATCATTCGTGAGCTGGAAGCTTCGCAGGAACCCGTGTGGAGCCCGATGATTCTCAACGGCAGTGGTTTTGGCATCCTGGCCAACCATTCGCTGGTGATGGCCAACTATATTTCCCGGGCCAACGCTGCAGTGATCGACTTGCGTCAGCTCCTGAACCAGGGTTGATGATGGACGCTTCCACCAGGGAGGCTGCGCACCGCGCCGCCTCCGACGCCGAACTGATTGCCTGGGTCGACGAGCAGGACAACCTGCTCGGCAGCCTGGTGCGCTCCGACCTGCGCCAGCGCGGGCTGATCGGGCGCTGCACCTTTATCTTCCTGTTCAACTCTGCCGGTGAGCTGTGTGTGCACCGGCGCACCCTGAGCAAAGCCATGTACCCGGGGTTTTGGGACACGGCGGCGGGCGGAATGGTGGCGGCCCACGAGTCCTACGCCGAATCGGCGGCCCGTGAGCTGGAAGAGGAACTGGGTGTCAGCGGCGTCGAACTGACCGCCCACGATCACTTCTACTTCGAAGACGGCGACAGCCGGCTCTGGTGCACCTCGTTCTCGGCCGTATGGGACGGGCCCCTTCGGATCCAGCCGGAAGAAGTCATGGAGGCGCGCTTTCTACCCCTGGCGACGGTGCTTCAGGAGGCTGAGCAAAAGCCCTATTGCCCGGATGCCCAGGAAGGCTTGCGTCGTTATTTGGCCCTGCGTCGCTAAAGTTGCATAAATTGGCGCCATTTGGCTCTTAGCAAGGGGCCTTTTTGCCGTTACACTGCGCGACTTTTCAGGCTGAACCGCTCTCGCGGTTCAGTAGCGCTGCCCCTGCCTGAGTGGGGCTTCGCGGTCGATGATCCCATCGATCAGTCTTTGTCCTCCCAAGAGGATTGCCGGTGGCCAAAAAAGCCGCATCCTTCGCCGCCCTTGGTGGCCTGGTATTTTCCACCGACGCAGGTCGACACTGCCCGGACTGTCGCCAGCCCGTGGACGCGTGTACCTGCAAAACAACCCTGATTCCCGAAGGCGATGGTATTGCCCGCGTACGTCGCGAGAGCAAGGGCCGTGGCGGCAAGACGGTGACCACCATCACCGGCGTGCCCCTGGCCGAAGACGCCCTGAAGGCGTTGGCCACGACGCTGAAAAAGCGCTGTGGCACCGGGGGTGCCTTGAAAGACGGCATCATCGAGATTCAGGGCGACCACGTCGAGTTGCTGTTGGCCGAGCTGATCAAGCTGGGTTACAAGGCGAAGAAATCCGGCGGCTAGCAGCCTCTGTGAAAACCACCCCGATGACCCGCTTGCTGAACGCGAACTGTCGTCTCCATGGTTTTCACAGAGCCTGTTCCTGACCGGTGTCTAAACTCTGTCCTGCAAGTGGGGTCTACCCCTCTCACAGGCAAATCGTCATTTTCATTCTTTAGACTGCGCCAGCCTCTGATCAGGCTGGTGCACTTCGACTTCATTTATAGGGGACTTCGATGTCCGTACGACGCACACGCAAAGACGATGGCAGCCAATGGACAGTTGCGGACAGCCGCAGTGTTTACGGGATTCGCCATTGGGGGGCCGGGTATTTCGCGATCAATGATGCCGGTCGCGTTGAAGTCCGTCCGAACGGCCCGAACAGCACGCCTGTCGACCTGTACGAGCAAGTCGACGAGCTGCGCAAAAGCGGCTTGTCCCTGCCGTTGCTGGTGCGCTTCCCCGACATTCTGCAAGACCGCGTGCGCCAGTTGACCGGTGCCTTCGATTCCAACATCGAGCGCCTGGAATACCAGAGCCAATACACCGCGCTGTACCCGATCAAGGTGAACCAGCAGGAAGCGGTGATCGAGAACATCATCGCCACCCAGGACGTGTCCATTGGCCTGGAAGCCGGCTCCAAGCCTGAGCTGCTGGCCGTGCTGGCCCTGGCCCCGAAAGGCGGCACCATCGTCTGCAACGGTTACAAAGACCGTGAGTTCATTCGCCTCGCGCTGATGGGCCAGAAGCTCGGCCACAACGTATTCATCGTGATCGAGAAAGAATCCGAAGTCGGCCTGGTGATCGAAGAAGCCGCCAACCTCAAGGTCAAGCCTCAGGTGGGCCTGCGGGTGCGCCTGTCGTCCCTGGCGTCGAGCAAGTGGGCAGACACCGGTGGCGAGAAATCCAAATTCGGTCTGTCGGCGGCGCAACTGCTGTCGGTGGTCGAGCGCTTCCGCGCGGCGGGCCTGGACCAGGGCATCCGCCTGCTGCACTTCCACATGGGTTCGCAGATCGCCAACCTGGCCGACTACCAGCACGGGTTCAAGGAAGCCATTCGTTACTACGGCGAACTGCGCAACCTCGGCCTGCCGGTGGACCACATCGACGTGGGCGGCGGCCTGGGCGTGGACTACGACGGTACCCACTCGCGTAACGCCAGCTCCATCAACTACGACATGGACGACTACGCCGGCGTGGTCGTGGGCATGCTCAAGGAATTCTGCGACGCGCAAAGCCTGCCGCATCCGCACATTTTCTCCGAGAGCGGCCGTTCCCTGACCGCCCACCACGCCATGCTGGTGGTGCAAGTCACCGACGTCGAGAAACACAACGACGACGTGCCGCTGATCGAGAACAAGGAAAGCCTGCCGGAAACCGTGCAATGGCTGGTGGACCTGCTGGGCCCGACCGACATTGAAATGGTCACCGAAACCTACTGGCGCGCCACTCACTACATGAGCGACGTGGCCACCCAGTACGCCGACGGCAAGATCACCCTGGCAGAAAAAGCCCTGGCCGAGCAGTGCTACTTCGCCGTCTGCCGCCGCCTGCACGACTCGTTGAAAGCCCGCCAGCGTTCCCACCGCCAGGTGCTGGACGAACTCAACGACAAGCTGGCCGACAAGTACATCTGCAATTTCTCGGTATTCCAGAGCCTGCCTGACACCTGGGCCATCGGCCAGGTGCTGCCGATCCTGCCGCTGCATCGCCTCGACGAAGAGCCGCTGCGCCGTGCGGTGCTGCAGGACCTGACCTGCGACTCCGACGGCAAGATCAAGCAGTACGTCGACGAGCAAAGCATCGAGACCAGCCTGCCGGTGCACGCCGTGAAAGAAGGTGAGGACTACCTGCTGGGGATCTTCCTGGTGGGTGCCTACCAGGAAATCCTTGGCGACATGCACAACCTGTTCGGTGACACCGACTCGGTGAACATCTACCAGCGCGAAGACGGTTCGGTGTACAGCGCCGGGATCGAGACCCACGACACCATCGAAGACATGCTGCGCTACGTGCATTTGTCGCCGGAGGAGTTGATGACTCACTACCGTGACAAGTGCGCCAGCGCGAAGATCACGGCGGCGGAGCGGACTCAGTTCCTGGATGCGTTGCGTCTTGGTTTGACGCGTTCGTCGTACCTGTCCTCGTAAGTACACCGACTTCAAGGTAGACCCGGCTCTAATGTGGGAGCCGGGCTTGCCCGCGATGACGGAGTGTCAGGCAGCCAATGGGCTAGCTGACCCACCGCCATCGCAGGCAAGCCAGCTCCCACCTTTGATCAGCGTTTTGGCAGTACCCTCCTTATAGGGCCTGAACGATGTCGAGCAAACTCCTGCAAGTGTTCACCCTGGCCATCGCGACGCTGCTCGCAGCCTGCTCCCCGATCAAAGTGCTCAACGCACTCACCCCCACCAGCACCTTCACCAAAACATCTTCCATCGCCTACGGCGACGACCCCCGCCAGAAACTCGATATCTACCGCCCCGTCACCGCCTTGCCCGACGCGCCCGTCGTGGTGTTTTTCTATGGCGGCAGCTGGAACAGCGGCTCAAAGGATGACTACGGTTTCGTCGGCGAAGCCCTGGCTTCGCGCGGCATCGTGGTGGTGATCGCCGACTACCGGCTTTACCCACAAGTGCGCTACCCACTGTTTTTGCAGGACGGCGCCCAAGCAGTTGCGTGGGCGCATCAGCACAGTGCCGAGTACGGTGGCGATCCCCGCAAGCTGTATGTGATGGGCCACAGTTCCGGTGCGTACAACGCGGCAATGCTGGCGCTGGACCCACAGTGGTTGGCCGGGGTCGGCCTGTCGCCGTCAGTCTTCAAGGGATGGATCGGCCTCGCCGGGCCGTATGATTTCCTGCCGATTGAAAACCGCGAGGTGCGCCCGGTGTTCTTCTTCCCGGATTCGCCACCCGATTCCCAACCCATCAACCACGTCAGCGATGACGCGCCGCCGAGCCTGTTGATTGCCTCGGTGGACGACAACCTGGTCAACCCCACGCGTAATACCGGCGGGTTGGCGAACAAGCTGCGGGCGGCGGGCGTGCCGGTGGAGGCGTTCTACTTCACCAAGACCAGCCACGCGACATTGGTGGCCTCGATCTCCCGGCCGCTGCGCTGGCTGGCGCCCGTGTTGGACCGGGTCACGGCGTTTATCAAGTTCACGCCGGGCCAGTAAGCCAGCGGTCCTGTTTGTTCAGGCGCCAGGCAATTGCCCACAGCGTCAGGCTGCGCAGGGCCATGAACAGCAGGAAGGTTATCCACAAACCGTGGTTGCCAAGGCCCTGCAAGGCCCAGGCGAAGGGCAGCACAATCACCACCGTCAGCAGCATGCCATTGCGCATTTCCCGGGCGCGGGTGGCGCCGATGAACAGGCCGTCCAGCAGGTAGCTCCACACGGCGATCAACGGCAGCACGGCGAGGTAGGGCAGGTAGATGTCGGCGGTTTCGCGCACGCTTGGGATATCGGTTTGCATCGCGATAAACAAGTGGCCGAACACGGCGAACAGGATCGCGAAACCGATACTCGCCAGCAGTGACCAACCACAGGCCACCACCAGCGAGCGGCGCAAGGCCTGGCGGTCGTGGGCGCCGATGGCGTGGCCGCACAAGGCTTCCACGGCGTGGGCCAGTCCGTCCAGGGCGTGAGCCGTCAGCAACAGACCATTCAGCAGCAGCGCGTTCGCCGCCACCGTCGCATCACCCAATCTGGCGCCTTGCACGGTGATCATGAAAAACACTGATTGCAGGGCCAGGCTGCGAATGAAGATATCGCGGTTTACCGCCAGCAGCGGGCGCCAGCTTTGCCACAGCTTGAGTGCGGCCCAGGCGATATGGCCGGGGTAGGCTCGCAGGGCTTTTTGGGTGAGGGCCAGGCCGAGCAGGGCGCCGGTCCATTCGGCGATCACCGAGGCGCGGGCCGAGCCAACCACGCCCCAATCCAGACCCAGGACGAACCACAGGTTGAGGGCGATATTCACCAGGTTGGTGGTCAGCAGAATCGCTAGCGGCGCGCGAGCGTTCTGGGTGCCGAGGAACCAGCCCACCAGCGCGTAGCTGGCCAGGGCTGCGGGCAGGCCGAAGAGGCGGGTGTGGAAGAATTCCCGGGTCAGCTGGTTCAGCTCGGGGGAGGGCTGCATCCAGTCCAGCACCAGGCCGCTTAACGGAATGCCGATGCTGCCGAGCAACATCGCCAGGCCCAGCGCCAGCAGCAGTCCTTGCAACAGAATCTGCCTCAGCGCGGCGCCGTCACCGCGCCCGGCAGCCTGGGCGGCAAAACCGGTGGAGCCCATGCGCAGGAAGCCCATGGCCCAGGCGAGGAAGGTGTACAGGCTGGCCCCGACGGCCACGGCACCGAGTTGATGGGCGTGGGGCAGGTGGCCGATGACCATGCTGTCCACCAGCGCTACCAGTGGTACGGAGATGTTCGACAAAATCATCGGCGCGGCGAGGGCCCACACGCGGCGGTGGGTGGGGCGGTCGCGCCAGTCGGTTAGCAGGGAAGTCATGCGGGCTCCTTTGGGGAGCGGTAGTGTAACTGGCTGCACGCTCATCTGTTGCCTGGGCGATCGCTATCGCGGGCAAGCCCGGCTCCCACACTTGGAATGCATTCCCCTGTGGGAGCTGGCTTGCCTGCGATAGCGATCACCCAGGCAATGAAGGCTTAAGTTTTACGCGGGTGCAGGCATTCGATTGAGCGGTCGACGGTGGTCTTGGCAATTTCCAGCAGATGCCAAACCGCCAGGATCTTCGCCCGCTGTGGACTCTCCAGCAGCTCGCTGCAATCAAGCGCAGTCGCCGAGGCGCTGCTCAGCAGGCTGGCGGTGTAGAGCAGGGAATCTTCGAATTGCGCTCACTAATTCCGGGCGACTAAACCCGATCACTGATAGGCAGTGAAGGAGCGAAGACTAGCCACCGGTCCGGGCAGGCACAAGGCTGAAAGATTGTCTCGGAAACGTCCCTCAAATTAAAGGGATTTGCCTTGCTGGCCCTTTATTAATGCACCACCCAACTGAGCACCCAGAGCCCGAGCATCAACCAGATAATCCCCATGATGATTGAAGCCCGCATAAACGCGCGCACCGCCGAGTACAGCAGCATCAAGCCGATAATCAGCATGAGGATGCTGATGATCGAGGTGTCCATCCCTAAGGATCTGGACAGCCCGTCGACAAAGTCGCCGCCCGCGTGGGACAGGGTGTTGAACAGCCCGCTGAACAACTCGACGATAAAGTGGATGATCTGGCCGATCTTGAGACCCAGCCATCCGAAAAAATCTGTTTGCATGTGTGTGTCCTGATAAGACGGTGGGCGTAGCTGCCGAACCTGAGCCTTTGTTCGTTATAGGCCCAAGCTAGTTCCCTTCTAGCATAGAGGTTTACGGGCCGCAGGGATTCACTTGCCTTCGCGCGGCTTGCGCCCGAAGCTATACACCTTCAGGAGCCCCCCATGAATCTCGACCACCTCACCGAACGCCTGCACCGCATCCGCGATACCAACGACTGGAAGCAGTTCCACAGCCCCAAGAACCTGGCGATGGCCGCCAGCGTTGAAATGGCCGAGCTGGTGGAGATATTCCAGTGGCTGAGCGAAGACCAGTCGCGCCAGTTGCCCGCCGACAAACTCGCCCATGCCGGCCAGGAAGTGGGCGACATTGTGCTGTACCTGCTGCTGTTGTGCAGCGAATTGGGGTTGGACATGGATCAGGTGGTACAGGCCAAACTGGCCGACAGCGAACGGCGGTTTGCCAAATGAGTGACCGTCATTTCGACCAGCTTGCCACCCGTTTCGCCGAGAAGATCTACGGCGGCGCCAAGGGCGCGATTCGCCTGGCGGTGCTCCAGGCCGACCTGATTGAAGCGCTGCCGGATCGTCCGCTGCGGGTACTGGATATCGGTGCCGGCCTGGGCCATATGTCACTGTGGCTGGCCGAGCGCGGCCACGACGTGACCCTGGCGGAACCCGCTGAGCCGATGCTCGAAGGCGCCCGCCAGCGTTTCGCCGAAGCCGGGCAGACCGCCACCTTCATTCAGGCACCCTGGCAAGACCTGCTCGGCCAGCTCACCGAACCCTACGACCTGGTGCTGTGCCACGCCGTGCTGGAATGGCTGGCCGAACCCCACGCGATCCTGCCGGTGTTGCACCAGTTGACCGCACCCGGTGGCTGGCTGTCCCTGGCCTTCTACAATCGCGATGCGTTGATTTACCGCAACCTGCTCAAAGGCCACTTCCGCAAAATGCGCAAGAACGACATGGCCGGTGAAAAACAGAGCCTCACGCCGCAGCAACCCCTGGACCCACGGGAGTTGGCGACGCAACTAGAGGGCCTGTGGCAGGTCGAAACCCAAAGTGGCGTGCGGGTGTTCCACGACTATATGCCGGTGGAATTCCAGGCCCGCGCCGAGTTGCTGGATTTGTTGGAGATGGAGCTCGCACATCGTCGTCACCCAAGCTTTGCCGGACTTGGGCGTTATTTGCACTGGATCTGCCGTCCGGTTTAAGCGGCCCAGTCTGCGGAGGTCGAAATGAAGCGCTGTCTTGGACTGATCCTGCTGGGCCTGGGCCTGGCGGGTTGCCATAGCCCCAACCCGTATGTGGCGGCATCCGCCCCGATGCCGCCGGCCCCTGCCCAGGCGGCCAACACCTTTGATGCCAGCGCCTACCCTGCGCCGGTGCGCGACTATGGCGCCTATCGCAGTTGGGCCTGGCTCAACAACCAACTGCCGGCGGGTTCGGCCTGGGCCGATTCGGCGCAGATCGCCGAGGCCGTCAGCGGCGCCCTCGATCAGCGCGGCCTGCGCCCCTTGCATGACAATCGCACCCCCGACCTGCTGGTAAGCGCCGATGTGCGCCTGGAAAAACGCCTGCGCCAGGTCCAGGACGACTATGGCTACGGTTACGGCGGCTATAACCGCTACGGCAACGGCTACGGCATGTACAACAGTGTGCCGGTGGTACGCACTTATGAAGTGACGGTGGCCGTGGCGCGCATCAGCCTGTTCGACGCGCGCACCCGCCAGCCGGTATGGAGCACCAGCGCCGAAACCACGAGCCAGGGCAGCCTCAGCGAACGCGCCGACTCCCTGCGTGAGGCGATGCAAAAGGCAATGACTGCCTACCCACCCAGTTAGCAGCTATTCTCATCTCAGGCCCGGATCGTCTTTTGGAGAACAACCATGCTTCGTCGTATTGCTGCACTTGCTGTTGTTGTGTTGCTGGGCGGTTGCCAGACCAGCCAGGTCAACCATGATTTCGACGCCAGCCGGGACTTTGGCGCGTACCGCAGTTGGAGTTGGAAAGAACCCGCGCTGCAATACCGCCCGGATGACCCGCGGATCAAGAGTGACCTCACCGAACAGCGCATCCGCCAGGCCGTGGGCGAGCAACTCGACCAGCGTGGCCTGCGCCCTGCGGCGCCGGGTACCAAGGCTGACCTGAATGTGCAGACCTACCTGATCGTCGAAGACCGCCAGCAACAAGTCACCACCAACTACGGCGGCGCCTGGGGTGGCCCGTGGAATGGTTATTGGGGCGCGCCGATGTATAACGAAACCCGCAACATTACCTACAAGGTCGCCACCATCCAGATCGACTTGCTCGACGGCAAGGACGGCAAACTGGTGTGGCGTGGCAGCGATGAGCAAATCCTCGCCAGCTCGCCCGAGCCACAGGACCGCAGCGCCGCTATTCGTGCCACGGTGACCAAGGTGCTGTCCAACTACCCGCCTCATTAATTGCTTGATCAGCCCTCCGCCAGTCGCCGATCTATGGCGACTGGCCTGCAGCCCCCGCCGCTCTTGACTACACTCCCAGGCAACACAGGAGAGTAAGCGCTCGGCAATCTGCCGGCAAAGGAGTGCTCGATGTCTCTTCGACTTCGTTCCGGTCGCCTGCCCGGGTATGCAAGGCAGCGTGGTGCGATTGGCTTGATTGCGGCCGTGACCCTGGGCATCGCCTTGGTATTCCTGTTGCTGGTTATCGATAGCAGTCGCCTGTACCTGGAAAAGCGCAAGTTGCAGTCCGTGGCCGATACGGCAGCCCTGGAGGCTGCCAATCGTGGCGGGCAATGCGCACCGAGCACCACGGCCAACGATTACGCCACGCAGAACGCCACGCGCAATGGCTTCACGATTGTCGCCAACACCCGGGCACTGGCGGTCACCTGCGGCACGTTGGTGACCAATGCCAGCAATCAGCGGGTCTTCAGCGCCAACGCCACTAAAAACGATGCGATTCAGGTGGTAGCCTCCGAGACCGTGGCGACCAGCGTCGCCGGCGGCATATGGAACATGGTCAACGGTACTGCGGTGACCGCGCAGACGACGGTGAATGCAGTGGCGGTCGCCGCACTGGGGCCGCCGCTGGCGTCATTGACCATTCGCAGCACGGCGTTGGTCGTGGATACGAACAACGCGCCCCTGCTTAACGCGCTGACCGGCGGATTGTTGGGCGGCGCCGTGAATCTCTCGGTGGCGGGCTGGAACGGCCTGATCAACACCAATATTTCTTTGCTGAGTTACCTGAACCAACTGAAGCTCGACCTGGGGCTGACGGCCGGTGGTTATACACAGGTACTGGGCAACACCATCGCGGTTGGCCAACTGATTCAGTCGGCAATCAATGTGCTGGACCCCACGCATACATTGTCGGCCACTGCGACCATTGCCAGCCTACAGGCCCTGAAAGTCGCAGCGGGTGCGACCACGGTGGTGCTGGGCAATGTGCTGTCGGTGGAGAGTGGTGCCAGCGTCGCCGCCCTGGCGGTCAACATGCGGGTGTTCGACTTGATTCAGGGGTTCGTGCAATTGGCCAACAAGCAAAACGGACTGGTGGCCAGTTTCCCTATCAACTTGCCGGGGGTGGCGCAAATCACTGCCAGCGTCCAGGTGTTGCAGCCGCCACAGCTGTCGGCCATCGGTAACCCGGCGCTTGCCACGGCGGCCGGGCAGAATCCCATGACCGGCCCAAACCGGATTTACGTACAAACGGCTCAGTTACGCACGAAGCTGTCGGTTAACCTGCCGATACTCAACACCGTCTCCACGCTGACTAACGCGGTGACCGGGTTGGTGAGCCCGCTGCTGGGTACGTTGGACGCGCTGCTCAGCCTGAACCTGGTCGGGGTGATCAATTCGTTGACCTGTGCGATCTCGTGTACTTCGCCGGTGTTGCAAGTGCTGCCGCCGCCGGTGGGTATCGATATCGAGCTGGATGCGGCGAGTGCCGCCAGTTGGGTCACCGGTTACAGCTGCGCCAGCCCGACCACTAAAACCCTGACCACGGCCACCAACACATCACTGGTCAATCTGCGGATGGGCCAGATTGCCAGCAGCAGCGTTTTCGGGACTGGCCCTACACCCCCTACGGTGGTGGTGACGCCGTTGAAGATCGTCGATATCGGTACGAAGACCTGCACATTAATTGTGTTCTGCAATCCGGTGGTGATGGGCGTAGGCGGAGGGTTGGGGTTATCGGCCAATATTTCGGCAGGCGGTACCTACAACATTCCCTACACCTACCAATCGCCGAATTTGCCGGAGATTTCCCAGCCACCGTATTACTCCAGCTACAGCACCACCAATATCGTCAGCGGCCTGACCGATCCGGTGAACGGCGTGACGGCCGGGCTTAACCTGAATATGTACGGGCCTACCCCCGGCAACGCGAACCTGCTGGGCAACCTGATCGGCGGCCTTGGATCGGTTTTAAGCGGCGTGACCACGGCGTTGCTCAACGTGTTGAATGCCACGCTGATACCCTTGATCAATTCGTTGGTGAATACCTTGTTGCTGGGGCTGGGAGTCGACCTTAACCAGGTCGGCGTGGGCGCCAACCTCAGTTGCCACTCGGGTAATGCGTATCTGGTGATCTAAACCTCGCTCACCACCGGCAACTCCACACAAAACTTCGCCCCATGTTCACTGTTGGCGACGCTCAACCGGCCGCCCATGTTCTCGACAATGCCATAGCTCACTGATAACCCCAGGCCGGTGCCCACGCCAATCGGCTTGGTGGTGAAGAACGGTTCGAAAATCCGCTCCAGCAGCCGAGGGTCAATCCCGCCGCCGTTGTCCTCGACCCAGATGCGCACGTGACGGCTGTCGTGTTCGATCTGCACCGAGATCCACGGCCGCAGGTCGCGGTCGTGTTCGCGCTTGCTCAGCAGGGCATCTCGGGCGTTGACCATCAGGTTGATCAGCACCTGCTCCAACTGGTCGACGTAGCCTTTGACCTGCACCGCAATGTCCGTCTGCGTCACCCGCAGTTCTATGCCTTTGCCACGCAGGCCTTCAGTGAGCAGCGACAAGGTGCCTTCCACCGCCTGCGCCGGGTTGAAGGGCTGTTGTTCGACTTCAGAGCGGCGGCCGAACACGCGCATATGATCCACCACGCGGGCGGCTCGCTGGACCTGGGAGTCGATGCGCTGGAGTTTTTCCGTCAGGTAGTCGATCTGTGCATCACCGTTGCTCAAGCGCTTGAGCACGTTGACGATGGCCATGCGCATCACATTCAGCGGCTGGTTGATCTCGTGGGCCAGGCCGGTGGCCATTTCGCCGAGGGTGGCCATTTTGGCGCTTTGGGTCAGTTGCTGCTGGGAGCGGCGCACTTCGGTGTTGTCGCGGCCCACGGCCTGCACTTCCTGCAACTGGCCCTGTTCGTCGAATACGCCCCGGTCCGACCACACCCACCAGGCATGTGTGCGCCCCGGCAATTGCAGGCTGATTTCGGCGGTGCTCACGGGGAACTCCGGGGTCAACTGCCGGATGCGCTGCACAAATGCCTCGCGTTGTTCTTCGGACAACCACTGGCTGAGGTTCATGCCCGGCAGTTGTTCAGGCAGGCACTCCATGTAGTTGGCCAGGGGGGTATTACCGAAGGTCAGGGTCAGGTCCGGGCGGTAACGGCAGATCATCGCAGGGGAGTCTTCCACCAGGATTCGATAGCGTTCCTCGCTTTCCTTGACCCGTTGCGCCGCCAGGGTCGTCTCGGTCACATCCAGCCACAGGCCCACGGCTTCCACGGGCAACCCGAGATCGTCGCGTAGCAGTCGGGCTTCATCCAGCAGCCAGTGGTAATCGCCCTGTTTGTCGAGCACTCGGTAGCGACTGCGCACGTTGCCTTCGCGCAGCAGTCGGCGGGTACGGTCGAAGTAGAGGTCGCGGTCTTCGGGGTGGATCCATTGGTTCAGCGTCGCCGGGGTGAAGTCGGCCAGGGTGCGGCCCAGCAGCGGCAGCAGGCTGTCGCTGAAGAACACCGGTTGCAGCGTGCCTTCGACGTAGCGCTGCACGTAGATCACGGCCGGGGAGCTGGCGATCAGGTTGTCCAGGCGTGCGTGGGCGGCGGCGGCCTGTTGCGCCTGGTTTTTTATATCGCTGATGTCGAGCATGAAGCCCACCAGGCGGCGGTGCCCGCCCGAGCCCAGCGCTTGCCCCTGTACGCGGTACCAGATGGGGTTTTGCGTCGGGTCTGTAGGTTGCAGGCGAACGCTGGTGGACAGCGGCTTGCCCAGGGTCTTGAGGTCTTGCAGGCGGCTGGCGAGCTCTTCCCGGTCGGCAGGGTGAATCAGCTTGAGCCACATCGGCAACGAGAGCCGTGTGGTGGACTCGCCGTGGTTGAGGGTGTGCAGCAACTGCGGGGCGAGTTCAATGTCCTCACTGTGGGGGGGCAGTTCCCACCAGCCGGTGCCGAGCAGTCCCTGCAGGGCGTCGAGGCGCTCCAGTTGCTGCTGATGGTGCTGTTCGCGCAGGCGGCCGAGCAACGGTGCGGCGAGGGCGGCGGTCAGTTGCAGCCAGTCACGGTCGCTGGTGTGTTCCTGGCGGCTATAAAGGCCGCACAGCAACCATGCACCCACGCCATGACCATCGTGATAGGGCACCAGAAAACCATCGGTATTGCCAAACAGCCCTTGCAGGCGCGGGTGGTCGCTGTGGCCTCGGTTTACCCCCAGGCTCACCGGCGCTGTACCGCCCAGGCTGTCGAGGCTGGCGCCCAGGGCTTGCCCGTTGCTCCAAAGTGCCGGAGCGTCGTGGGATGTGTAACAGCCCTGGATACACCACTCCTGGCCCTGCTCGTCCAGCAAGGCAATTGCAGTGCAGGGGACGTGCCAGTGCTGGGAGATGGTCTGGAGAGTGTCTTGCAGCACCTCGGGCAGGCGCGTCAGGCTGCAGACCCGTAGTTGCTCGCTGATCTGGTCGTTTACGCGCTGATTGTGTTCGCGTCGCTGAGTCAGTTGGCGATGGGCAATCAGGTCGCCAATGTCCAGCAATTGAAGGAGCCAAGCCTTGCCCTCGGGTTGAACCCAGCCGCGGGTATGCAGGGTTTGCCCGGCAAGCCCTTTGAACTCCAGGTCCAGGCTTTGCCCCTGCCAGTCGCCGGGCGTGCCTTCAATCACCAGGCTGCTCATCGGCGTGAGGTATTCGAGCAGCAAGGCAAGCTGGTGCGGTTGCGCGGCGGGCTGTTCCAGCCGATGGCGCAGCGGGCCCTGGATGTCCAGTACGCGGCCTTGGGCGTCCAGGTAGAACAACAGGGCGGCGGTGGTGGGCAGTGCTGCCGGCGCGTCCGCATCCAGGTGGTTGCCACGGCCGAGCAGGCGGCCGAACAATTTATCCCCTGAGGTCAAAACTGCATGCTCGATTGGGCCGAAAGCGTGGGAGGCAGGGCGGGGACGGTCCCAAAGCCTGGCAGTACCAGAAACGGCAACACGTTCTGAAGGCTGGACGTTGGATAGTTGATTTGCACCGTCAGCAGCGAGCTCGCGCTATAGGTTGCCGTGACATACGTGGGCAGGAACTTGAACGACGAGGGGATCCAGGACAATTGTGCCTGCGCCGCGGCGACGGCCTGATTGGGCAGTGCCGTTATGTAGTTAGGCGTGGAGGGGTCCAGCGCGACGCTACGCCTTACGCCTTCAGCGGCGGCTTGGGTAAAGGACTGCATCAACAGTAACGGCAGGCTGTAGCTGACCAGACCATAAAACACGGCAAAAAAAATCATGAAGACCATCGCGAACTCCAGCGCGGCGGCACCTTTTTGCTTTCTAGGGAGGTCTTTTTTCATGACTCGTCTACCCTGACTACCACTACCTGATATCAGCATAGAATCAATCAGCAAAAAGGGATTTTTTTTACGTGATTCAAAGCCTCGTCCTATTCGTTTGGCTGGCGCTGTGCGCTGTGCAAGATATCCGTCTACGTCAGATCTCCAACCGCTTGACCCTCGGCGCAGGCTTGCTGGCGCTGGTTTACCTGCTCTGGAGCGGTACCACCTGGCTCGGCGCGCCTGCCGCCGAGGGTGGCGGGGCATTTGCCCTGGCGCTGTTGTTTACCCTGCCGGGTTACGCGCTGGGCCGTCTGGGGGCCGGTGACGTGAAGTTGATCGCGGCATTGGGGCTGGCGACCAACTACCTCTACTTATTGGGCACTTTCATCGGCGCAGGCCTCGCCAGCGCGGCGTGGCTGCTGCTGGCCCCCAGGCTGTGGCCGCTGATGAATCAAGGGCTTAAGAACACCTTGCAGTACCTGCATCCGGAACGCTCGGCCAGACAGCCGTTCGTGCCGTTTTTATGGGTCGGGTTTTGCCTGGCCTGGCTTTGGATCCCATTAGTCGCCACGTAGGCTATCGCTATGTACATAGTAGGAAAGTACGTCTACGTTTATGGGTATGTTGTATAGGAAAGTGGTCGGAATGGATCGGTCGGTCTTTGGCTTGCCCAGGCATGGAGTAGCGCGTGAACAAGCTTACCTCTGAAGTGAAAGTGCTCGTTGTCGATGATCAGCCCCTGATCGTGGAAGAGCTTTGCGAATTTCTTGAAAGCAACGGTTACCGTTGCGTCCCTTGTGCCTCCAGCCAGCAAGCCATCGAGCGTTTTCGCGACGATGCCGAGATCGGCCTGGTGCTGTGCGATCTGCATATGCCGGACATGGATGGCATCGAACTGGTCCAGGCTCTGCAACGCCTGGCCGGCAAGCAACGGGTCTTTGAGGCCATCATGTTGACGGGGCGTGCGGACAAGCAAGATGTGATCAAGGCCCTGCGTGCCGGGATTGCCGATTACTACCAGAAGCCAATCAATCTGGGCGAATTGCTTGAAGGGTTGCAACGCCAGGTTGTGGCGCTGCAAGACCGGCAGAAAAACCTCGACCTGGGGCATCTGAACCAGAAGCTGCAGTTTCTCTCGGCGTCCATCGACGATCTTTATCATGACCTCGACAAGGTGCGCAGCAGCCCGCAGTCGACCCTTTCGAATGAAGCCGATGGCGAAGTCAGCGACACTGACCGCGTTGAAATACCGGCGATCTTCAATCAGTTGTCCCCACGCCAGTTGGATGTCGCCAGGCTGGTAGGCAAGGGCCAGACCAACTATCAGATTGCCTGTGAGCTGGGCATCACCGAAAACACGGTGAAACTCTACGTGTCCCAGGTGCTGCGCCTGACTCATATGCACAACCGCACCCAGTTGGCGCTGGCGCTATCGCCGAATAACTCACCGGCACGCCAGCGCGTGACTGCCCACTAGTTACTGCTGCCGCCGCCTGGGGTGTTGCCGCCCTGTTTCTGGTCGTAATACTCAGGAATAGGGTGTTTGTAACTCTCCAGCAGGCGTTGCATGGTCAGGTCACGTTCAGCGGGCGTGGCCTTTTGCAGGTGGGTGGATGCTTGTTCGCCGCTGACTTGCAGTTGCAGCCAGCCTTCGGTCTGTTTTTGCTGTGGCGACGAAGGTCCTGGTTCAATAGCCAACGCCGTCAGCGGCAGGCTGGCGAACAGCAGAGTGGCGAGCCGTGTGAGTTTCATCCTGTGTACTCCCTTCAAACCTATTTGACCGGCGCTTGCAGTGCGTCGCTTACGGTTGCGACCTGATCTTTGGGTGGTGTCGCCGGTGAGGCCGGTGCCTTGAGTTGCTGCGCCCGGGCTTGGGCCTGCGTCACTTGTTCCGGGCTCAGGCCCATGCGGCTGGCCACTTGTGCGGCTTGTTCCCAATTGTCCTGATAGATCATCAGCGTCACCAGATTGATGGCCGCCAATTGATCACTCTGCTTGAGCTCCATGGCTGTGAGGAATTCAAAGCGTGCGTCTTCCAGGCGCCTTTGATTGAGGTACACAACACCCAGGTCGTTACGGATTTTCTCGTCGGTGGGCGACATCCTGGCCGCGCGTTGCAAGTGCGCCATGGCTTGGCCGTTGTCCCCCCTGGCAGCAGCCAGCTGCCCAAGGCCGTGCTCGCCTTCGGCGGCCATGCAGGTGCCGAGCAGGCTGCGGTACAGCGGTTCGGCTTCGCTGCGGCCCAGCAGGCGGTACACCTTGGCCTGGCGCTGGCGCACCTGGGGCAGGTTGTCCGGCAGGTTTTGCAGGTTGGCCAGGCTGGCGTGAAGCTTGCCCTCGTTGGCCATGTCGTCGGCCAGGTTCAGTGACAACTCCTGATTGGAGTTTGGCTTGGCACAACTGCCTTGTGCGCTGAAGCCCGCCCACGGCAGTTGCCCGTTGCTGGCACAACCGCCTAACAACAACAGGCTGCAGGCGATCATCAATGTCTTCATTGCATGTCCTCTCAAGGCGCGAAGGCTTTGGCAATGGCGATAAAGCCAGGGCCGGCCAGTACGATCAGTAACGCAGGAAACAGGAACAGCATCATCACCACGGACATCTTGGCGGACATCTTGGAGATGTATTCCTGCAAGCGGGTCAGGCGCCGGTCATCCAGCAGTTGCTTGAGCGACTGCAGCGACTTCATCGCACCACCGCCCTGATGCAGCAGTTGCTGGAGGATCAGGCACGTGTCGCTGAGCTCATCGACGGCCAGCATCTCGCTGGCCTTGTTCAACTCCTCGCCCAACTCCAGCCCGGAATCGACGCGTGCCAGCACCAGGCGCAGTTCGGCGGTCAGCACCGGCAACAGTTTCTGCGCGTCGTATGCCATGACCCTGAGCGCCTGCTCTACGGCCATGCCTGACTCAAACAGAATGCGCACCAGGGGAATGAAGGTTGCCACTTCCCGGGCGATTTTGTCCTGGCGCCTTTTGGCGAGTGAAACCAGGATTCGCTTGGGCAGCAGGTAGCCGATGATCAGGGCCAGCAGGGGGATCACCCACCCATGCTCGGTGCCGGGAAAAAACAGCTCCAGTGCCAGCGCGGTCAGGCCCATCAGAAGTATCGGCGAAGCGATCTGGCAGGCGGCGAACATCGAACGCTGGCTGGCCTTTCTCCAGCCCATGCGGTTGAGCAGGGTTTGGGTTTCGTTATCGAGGCTGACGGTGCGCTGGCCGATCCGGGTGCTGCCCAGTTGGTGCAACCACTCACTCATTTTGTCGTTACGGCTTGGCTCGCCTTGCAGCCTTTGGGTGACCAGGCGTTGCTGACGACGACTGCTCAAGATGTTGGTCACCAGCAGCAATAACGCGGCAAGAAATAATACGGCACTGATCACTATCGCCATCTCAGATACTCCGCAACATGCGCCACAGCGCCACGCAGCCGATGACTTGCAAGGCGAACGCACCGAGCATCAGGCGTTGGCCGCTGTGGTCATCCCACATGGCCATCAGGTACACCGGATTAACGATCAGGAAGTAGCCCGCAACACTCACCGGCAGCACTGCGAGTACCAATGCGGTCACCCGGGTTTCACCCGTCATGGCGCGTAATTGCCGTGCGCCCTGGTCGCGCTCGCGAATCATCTTGATCAGGTTTTCCAGCAGCTCGCTGGCGTTGCCTCCGTAGCGGTGGTTGACCTTGAGGCCCAGGGCAAACAGGCGCAGTTCATCCTGTTCATAAAATTCGGCATAGTCATGAGCGGCCTCTGGCAGGCTGACACCCAGTTGCACATTGCGCTTGATGCGGCCCATGGATTTTTTCAACGGGTCGTCACTGGCATCGATGCCGCTCAGGATGGCGTCCGCCAGGGTGCGTCCGGATTTGAGGCTGCGCACTGCGTGGTCGAGCAACTGCGGCAGTTGCTCGACCATTCGGCGCAGCCGGCGCTGGTAGCGTACGGCGATGTACAGGCGCAGTGCCAAGGGCGGTGCCGCCACCATGACAAACAGGCCTATCCACTCGCCTACCAGCCACCCCAGCAGGGCACCGAAGGCCCAAAGGCTCAGCCACAGGCCCAGGCGTTCGGTCGGCCTGCCAAGGCCTGCACGGATAAAGGTGCGTTCCAGGCGGGTGGCTACTGTGTTGTCTTTCAGGGACTGGGGTTGCCCTTCGGCCAAGCGCTCCAACACCCTGTCGGTCTGGGCCTTGCGCAAACCGTTGCGCATCAGGCCTATCCCCAGCACCAGAAGGGCCACGGCGAGCAGGCTAAGCAGAATCGGACCGATCATGGGATGGCCTCCTAACCCGGCAGGTGACTTTCTTGGCGCAACTTGTCACCGGCCGGGTTGACGGCTTCCCGCAGGAAGCCGAAGCCGGTGCGCTTGTCGTGGCGGAACAGGGTATTGGTGACATACACGTCCTCGCGTATGCCCACCACTTCCACCACTTCGCTGACACAGCGGCGGCCATCGGGCAGGCGCGTCAGCTGGATCACCACATCCAGGGCCGCGCAAATCATTTGCCGCAGGGTTTTTTCCGCCACCACCCGCCCGGTGAGACCCACCAGGGTTTCCAGTCGCAGCAACGCGTCCTGGGCATTGTTGGCGTGGACGGTACTCATTGATCCGTCGTGGCCGGTGTTCATGGCGGTCAACACATCGATGACTTCCACGCCCCGGATCTCTCCGAGGATGATCCGGTCGGGCCGCATCCGCAGGGCGTTGCGGATCAAGTCACTGGCTTTCACCTCACCATGGCCCTCAGCGTTGGGCGGCCGGGTTTCCAGGCGCACGACGTGGGGATGGCCCAGCTGCAACTCGGCCACGTCTTCGATGGTGACCAAGCGCTCGCGAGGGTTGATCAACTGGCTGAGAATGTTCAGCAGTGTGGTTTTACCGGTGCCGGTACCACCGCTGATCAGGATGTTGCAGCGCTTGCCGACGGCGTCCTGGAAGAATTCGAAAATCCCTTGGTCGATGGTTTGCATGGCTACCAGGTCGCTGCTCTTCAGCATGTCTTTGCGAAACTTTCGAATCGACAGGCAGGGGCCGTCCAGGGCAATCGGCGGGATGATCGCATTGACCCGGCTGCCATCGGGCAGGCGCGCATCCACCATCGGCGACGACTCATCCAGCCGGCGTCCCAGGGGCGCTAGGATGCGCTGCATGACCCGCTCCACATGGTGGTCGTCAATGAAGCGCAAATCACTTTGTTGCAGCAGGCCATCGCGCTCGACGAACACCCGGTGCGGGCCGTTGACCAGGATCTCAGTGACCGTCGGGTCCCGCAGCAGTACTTCCAGCGGGCCGAAACCGGTCAGTTCATCGACGATCTCTTCTGCCAGGCGTTCCATCTCGTAGCGGGAAATCGCCAGGTGCATACGTGTGATGTATTCGGCCACCTTGTCGATCACGAACTGCGCCAGGGATTGGCGTGAGCTCTCCAGGAGGTTTTTTCCCGACTCTTCGATGGCATCGATGATGTAGCGATGCAGCACCAGTTTCAGGCCGTCGTGATCGGTGTTGCCGGCGCTACCGCGCGGGGTAACGCCAAACAGCTTCTCGCCGTTCATTTGGTCCTCAGAAGGCGGTTAAGCCAGTTGGTGGAGGGTTTTTCCAGGCCTTCGGAGCGTTTTGCCAGGCGCTCGCCCAAGGCACGCAGCGCTTGCGTCAGGCTTTCCCGCGGGGCCAGCGAGAATAAGGTTTGCGCCTGGTTTTTGGCACTCAGGCGAACTTCCGGGCTCAGGGGCAATACGGCGATCACTTCCAGCCCGAAGCTTTTTCCCAGCGCTTCCGAGTCGGGGGCGGCACCCTTGAGGTAGCGGTCGACCAGCAGCCGGGCATGGTCCAGCTTCATGCCTTTTTCTCGCCACAGGTTGAGTACCGCCAGGTTACGGCGGCAGTCCGGTACGCTTTGGTCGGTACACCACAATAGTTTGTCGCAATGGCTGACAAAGGTGCGCAAGGCTTCGCTGTCGGGTTGGCCGGTCAGGTTCACCACGATGTGCTGGAAGTGCTGGCGCAGGGCACTGAGCAACATGTACAGCTCGGCTGCACTGGTGCGGTCCAGCGGCTCATCGTTATTGTGATAGGCGAGAATGCGCAGGCCGGCTTCGGCCGAGGTAAAGGCGCTGTTGATCAGGGTGGAGTCCAGGCGTCGCAAGTGGCGCAGGGCGTCGCCGAAATGGAAAGAGCTTTCCAGCCCCAGCAGCGCCAGGCTGTCAGCGAGAGGCAGGCCCAGGTCGAGCAACAACGTTTGCTGCCCGCTTTTTTGCACCACCAACGCCAGGTGGCTGGCGATCAGCGCACCGTCGGCATTGCCTTGGGTGCCGTAGAGTACGGTCAGCCCGCCCAAGTGGGCATTCGGGGTAACGGCCGGCAAGCGTTTGCTCAGGCGCCGAACCAGGCCGGCAACCTCACTGGCGCGCGAGCCGTAGGCGACGAAATCCCGCGCACCGGCACGCATCGCGTTCAGCACAAGCTGGTTGTCCATGCCATCGCCCAAGGCCACGATGGCAAGCAGAGGCTTGGCCTCCAGGGCGCCTTCGATCAGGGCGCACTGGGTGGTCACGTGTTCACGGTCCAGGCCAATAAACACCAGGTTGGCAAACGTCACGTCCACCAGTGCCAGCAGTTCGTCGAGGCTGCCGGCGCCGGCGCTGACCACCTGTCCCAAGGGCGCAAGCGCCCCCTGAAGCCATTCCAGATCCGTGGTGTTGCGGGTAATTGCCAAAAAGGTCTGGCTCAGGCTTTCGCTCATTCGGACAGTCCACTGCGGCGGTCGAAATTACCGTTTTCGAGGAAATACAGGCGGTACCAGTTCGGGTCGTAATTGCGCAGTTTTTCACCCGGCAATGAGGGCAGCTTGGCGTTGGCGGCCAGCGGCTGTACCAGGTGCGGGGTGACGATCATAAGCAGCTCTTTTTCCTGGCGGCTGACGTTGGAGTCGCGAAAGAACGCACCGAGGATCGGGATGTCCCCCAGGCCGGGGAATTTGCTGACGCTTGAGGTGTTGTTGGTGCTGATCAGGCCGCTGATCACGAAGCTTTCGCCGTCGGCCAGGGAGATGCTGGTGTCGGTGCGCCGGACCGTCAGTGCTGGCACCGAGATACCCTGGATAGTGACTGCGTTGCTGTAGTCCAGCTCACTGACCTCTGGCGCGACCTTCAGGGAAATTCGCCCATGGTCGATGACGGTCGGGGTCAGGGTCAGGCGGATGCCGAACTCCTTGTATTCGATGGAGATGGTGTTGCTGCCGCTGCTGGGCACCGGGATCGGCACTTCACCACCGGCGAGGAAGGTCGCACTTTGCCCGCTGAGCGCCACCAGGCTCGGACGGGCCAGGGTGTAGGCGAACCCGCTGCTTTCCAGGGCGTTGATCATGGCCGAGACACGGCCGCCGCCGAAGCCGATGTTGAAGGTGTCGTTGTTCACCGGTAGCCCGCGAAATCCCGTGGCCGCCGCGTTGGCGACATTGTTGGGGGCGCCGAACAAAAAGTTGCCGCCCCGGCCAAAGATCGAGGTACTGGCTTCCTTGAGTTTGGTGCGACTCACTTCCACAAAGCGGATGTCGGTTTGCACCTGGCTGGGTAGCGTCGGGTCATCGGACGGCGACAGGGCCAGGCTGGTCAGGGCGGACGTGGCCTTGCCCTGGACGAACACCATGCTCTGGCGCGGGCTGCTGGAACAGGCCGTCCAGACCATCAGGCTGGTGGTGCCTGAGGCGACGCCAGTGAGCAGGAACGCCTGGTTGCCATTGACCTGCACGTCGGCCACTTTTGGATCGCCAATGGCCAGCCGCGTAATCGGTACCGGCGATTGGATCGCCTGTTGAGCGCCTTCACCCACCTCCAGTACCGCCGGCAGTTGGCCCAGGCCTGTGCAGTTGCCGGACGCCGCCAGCGCCACCTCGACAGGCAGGCTCAAGGCGAAGAGACCCCAGAGTACTCGTGAAAAAAACCACACGGAACGACTGCTCATTCAAGGCATCCTTAGCTCTTTCAGGGCGTTTGTTGAGTCACCTGGTTGCCGCGTATTACCTCGACCCCCGAGCGTTTTGGAGCGCCATTGGCTGGGCCAATGCTGTTGAGGGGCACCGGGCTGAAGGACAGTTGGTTGAACTGATAGAGATCGCGCTTGGTGTTTTCCAGGTTGATCGCGGACTCCGTTTCACCGGCCCAGTACTGGCTCAGCAATTGTTCGTCGGCGCTGCGTACGGCCAGGCGCAATACGCCGGATTGGGCGGCGAGCATCAGCCGGCTCATGAGCTGCTCCGGTACGGCGAGGACGACCGTACGTGCGCTGGCACGACTCTGTTGTGCCTTGAGTTTTTCATCCGCGGTGGTCGGTGGTACAGAGCCTGGCTGGCCATCGTTGGTCAGCCCCAATTGGTCGCCCACACTCAGCAGACGCAAGGCGGGCACGATGACTTGTGCAGACTGCTGCGGGTTGCCGCCTTCCTGACGCAGGAAGAGCAGGACGTCCACATAATCGCCCGGGGTCAGTTGCCCGCCGGCACCGATCACTTCATCCACCGCTACGGCGAGGGCGCGCTCGTTGGGACGGATCATCCGCGCCAGGGTGCCGCCGGGGTTGAAGCTTTCCTCCGTCAGCCAGGTACCGGCCGACAGCGGCCGCCAAGGGACTTTGCCCACGGCCTGGTCGAGGCGGGTCAGGCTGCCGGCAGGTACGGTGCGCAGTCTTTCCAGGACCAGGTCGGCGGCGGTGAGCTCAACAAAAGGTGCAACGTCATGGGCCAGGACCACCACCGGTTGGCGTGTCTGGTCTTCGGTGACGGGCTGCACCACTTCAGGTGATTGGGCCACGGGCGGGGGGGCAGGGGCAGGGCGGCTGAGAACCAGGCCCCAGTAGCCTGCAATCAGTGCACCTACCAATAGCAGCCCGGCGAGGATCAAGCTAATCCGACTGTTCATGAAGGCTCTCCCTTTCCTGCTGCATCCACTGCGCTTTCCTACTAATGCCTGCGTATTCGGATCGCTTCGAGCTTCTAACTATTTCGCTATTTGAAGGTAGTTCAGCTAGGACAAAACGCCATTACCGGGCGAAAAATATCTCCAGAACCTCTGCAAAAGTTGGATTTTTGGCGTCAGCCCGCCGACTAATACTTTGTGATTAATCAGTTCTTACAGTTGTTGGTATGGGGTTTGTTGACAATGCTCTAGTGGCACACCGAAATCATTTTTGTGATGCCGCGATACCAGCGCCGTTGGCGCAAAGGAGAAGTCATTATGTTCCTTGATCTTATTCGCATGGGTTTCATCAAAGTCCAGGTTTTTTTCTATTCGAAAGAGGGCGCGTCGGGTATCGAGTATGCTCTGGTAGCGGCGATGGTTGCGGTGGCGCTGGCTGCTTTTATTACACCCATCCGGACGGCGATAACCGGCGTCTTTACTGCGATACAGGCTGCCATTCACACCTGACCCCTGGTCCTCGCGCAAGCACGTGCAGGTTCCGCTGAATGATCTATTGCGTATCAGGCATTTTCCCATGAACGCCTCTTTGTCTCCCCGGCAACAAATCCTTTTGGTGGATGACGAAGAGGACGCCCTTATTGAACTGGCGGAGTCGCTGGAGAATGAGGGCTTTGTCTGTTTTACCGCCACCTCGGTCACCTTCGCTTTGCAGGAGCTGACCCTGCACCCCGATATCGCCCTGGTGATCACCGACCTGCGCATGCCCGAGGAGAGTGGTATTTCCTTGATCAAGCGCCTGCGCGAACACACCGCTCGCCAGCACCTGCCGGTGATCGTCATGTCTGGCCATGCCGAGATGGATGATGTCAGCGACATGCTGCGCTTGCAGGTGCTGGACCTGTTTCGCAAGCCGATCTATCTGGTGCGCCTGATCGACACCCTCAACAACCTCTTCCCCATCCCGAAAATCAGACTGATGTAGGAGCGAGCTTGCTCGCGAAAAACGTCAACGATAACGCGGGCAGTCTGGTTCCCCGCGTTGTCTGGACGCTCTTCGCGAGCAAGCTCGCTCCTCCAGGGGTCAGAGTTGGTAGCTGAAACTCAGCGTATACCGCGGCCGCCGATTGAAGCTGTCCAGGGCGATGTCCGACATCGGCTTGGCCGCTTCCAGCGCAATGTTGTAGTACTTGTTATCCCCGAAGCGCAGGCCCACCGCCGCCGATGACATGTTGTTGCCCTTGACCGGCAGCTCGTTGAACCAGGTCTTGGCCTTGTCCAGCACCACATACGGCTGCAGGATTTTTACCCACTCGCCACTGCGGTTGAAGCTGTAGTTGACCTCATACGCCACGCCCCAACCCTTGTCGCCCGAGCCCTGGTCATCCGGATAACCACGCCCGAAATTCTGCCCGCCGAATGTCGCGCGTTCGCTGTCGGGCAGGGTGTCGTTGCTCCAGTAGAAGGCACCCGATGCCACGCCTTGCCAGTGGTCGAAGAACTTGTTGCTTTGCACCCCCGACAGACGCAGGCGGAAGAATTCCAGGTCCGGCTGCGTGCCTTCGATATCGCTGTGGGTGCGTGCCCCCAGGCCGTTGATTCCCTGGTAGAGCCCGGCGCTGAGAATCCGCAGCTGGCGGTCGTCGGACTTGCGCCAGTCGCCCTCGAACGCGAGGGCTCGCAGGTCGGTTTCCACGTCGAAGCGCAGCGGGTAACCCACGAGTTGATAGCGGGTGGTTTGGTCCACCGCGTAAAGGCGCGTGCCAAGGGTCAATGACTCCGTGGGGGAGGCAATCAAGGGGTGAGACAGGCCGATGGAGTAGCGGTCAATCGCTTGGTGCGGCTTGAGCTCAAAGCCACCGTCCAGTTGTACGTTGCTGTTGGGGTCGGCGCGGTAGCGTTCAGCGTTGAGTACCAACTGGCTGCCTTCGGCATTGATGAACTGGCTGTAGCCCAGGCGGTAGTAATGCTCATCATCCTTGCCCGGCGGGAACAGGCCACTGAGGCTCAATTGCTCGCCCATCGAGGTCTGGGAGTTACTGGTGGCGGCCAGCAGCGCCTGCGTGCCGCTACGGTTGTCTTCGTCCAGGCTCATGCTGGTGGTGAACGGTTTGCGGCTGGCCTGGATCTGCATGTGCGTGCCGCCATCGGTGGTGCCGGGTGGCGGCACTTGTGCCTGCAACGTCACACCCGGGATACGCCCCATCAGCGTGGTGTAGCGCTCGAAGGTCTTGCGGGTCAGCGGGCGTTCACCCAGCAGCTTGGCCGCCAGCTTGTCGACGTAGGCCGAGACTGAGCCGATGTCGCCCTGCACGTTGTAATCCTTGATGTAGCCCTCCACCAGCACCACGTGCACCAGGCCATTTTCGAAGCGCTGGTCGGGCAGGTAGGCGTAAGACAACAGGTAGCCGTCCTGCTGGTAGCGGCGGGTGATGCCGCGGGTGGCTTCGATCAGTTGGGCGAGGGTGGTTTCGTGGCCAATCAGCGGCTCGAAAACCTGGGCCACGTCCTTGAGTGGATAGATCGTGCCGCCGTCGATTTGCAGCTTGCGGATGGTCACTTTGGTGTCCATCAACAGCGGCTGGTTCTGGGTGGCGGCCGGCTCGGGCAACTGGGTCTGCGGCGTGACCGGGCGATAGGCGTCGGCGGGGAGGTTGGGCACCGGCAGGTTGCGAATGGTGTCGTTGCTGTTGAGGAAGCTGGGCAGGGTCTCGGCGTGGACACTGGCAGCAATCAGGGTGAGTAGAAACAAAGGCGTCAAGGCGCGCATAGGACACTCCATGGTCAAACTGCAGCAGCGTTTCGCGGATTCCCGCCGGGCTCTGGGGCGCGGTTCGGGAGGGCCTTTCACTGGCCAATAAAAAAGACGAGAGACTCATTGGAATCTCTCGTCTCAACCAAGCGTAGGCGCTGGAGGGGAGGCCGTCTAATGGCCAGGTGCAATTCTATTTTTTGCCGGTCAGCCCGCCGAGCAAGCCGCCCAGGCCTCCACCGGTGTTTGTGTTTGCAGTGCCTCCGGCGGATGCGCTGGCACCCACGTTCAAGCCGCCGAGCAGGCCGCCACCGCTACTGCTGGTACCTCCGGTGACCAAGCCACCCACCGAGCCGACAGTATTACCCACTGCATTCAGGGTACCGCCTACGGCGTTGGTGATCGGGTTGGCATTGGCTGCCGTCAGGTTGGTGCCCAGACCGCTGACTGCGCCGCCGACTTGGGTCACCAGGCCGTTCACCGGTGCACCGATACCCGTGCTGGTGCCGATGTTTTGGGTCAGCCCGGTAACGCCCGTCGTCACTGGGTTCAGTGCGGCGCCGACATTGGTCGCCAGACCCGCGACCGGAGCCGTGGCGCCGGTGTTGGCTACGCCATTGCCGCCAATCAGGGTGCCGAGGGACGCGACGGTGTTGCCCACGGCACCACCGGTTACGCCCGCAGCACTGACAGTGCCATTGGTGTTGCCGATGTTCAGCCCGTTGCCGACGTTGGCGACGAGGCCACCGACCAGCTCAGGCAGACCCGATTGCGGGGTCGTGGTTGCCGGATTGACGTAGCCACTCGACTTATCAAGGGTGGTGCCGACGCCAGTCAACACGCCACCGACGAGTGTCCCGACAGGGTTGCCTGCACCGCCGGCACCGGCCACCTGGCCACCCAGGCCGGTGACAGTGGCGCCCACTTTGTCGATCAAGCCACCGACCGGATTGCCCAGGCCTGTCTTATTGCCCAAATTACCCGTGGTGTTTTCCACCAGAGAGACGACGGGTACCAGTACGCTTTTACCGACCGTATTGGTCAAGCCGCCCAGTGGCCCGGTGGTGCTGGCCGTGCTCAAGGTGTCGCCAAGCATGGTCACGGTTTGGCCGACTTTATCGACCAGGCCACCTGCCGCGCCGCCTACACCGCCGGTCAAACCTCCGACCACGGGAATGCCACCCAACGTAGTGCCCAGGGACTTGCCGGTGTTGGACACGCCGGTACCCAGGTCGGCCACGCCATCAGCCACACCGGCAACGGTGGTGCCCAAGGCGTTGCTATTGGTACCCAGGGTGCCCAGGCCGTTAGTCAGGCCGCTGCCGATGCTGTTGACGGCAGTGCCCGTAGCGGTGACTAACCCGCCAGCGGTAGTACCGACAATTGGCACCGTGGTCAGGGTCGTACCCAGATCGCCCACCGCGGTGCCGACATTACCGACGACACCGCCTACAGCGCCCACTACCTGGCCGGTGACCAGAGGAGTGGTCGAACCTGTACCGCCACCGGTGCCACCGCCAGTACCACCACCTGTGCCGCCGCCAGTACCTCCGCCGGTGCCGCCACCTGTGCCGCCACCAGTACCTCCGCCGGTGCCACCACCTGTGCCGCCACCAGTACCTCCGCCGGTGCCACCACCTGTGCCGCCACCGGTACCTCCGCCGGTGCCACCACCAGTACCTCCATCTGTGCCGCCACCGGTACCACCGCCAGTGCCTCCGTCAGTGCCACCGCCGGTACCGCCGCCAGTGCCGCCACCCGTTCCGCCGCCACTACCACTGCCAGCATCCGGAGATGACGCCGCGACACTACTGTGATGACCACCACCACCGCTGCTGCAGCCTCCGAGGCTAACTGCCAGAATCAGGGCCAGCGCGGTACTTGCTTTCCACAACACGACTTGAGTTTTCATGATTGAGTTCCTTGCACCAGGTACAGCCTTTGCTGTTATCGAAGTTCGCTGTTTCTAGGGGCAGCGATACATTCGTCCGTTGTGGCTATAACAGACCCGGGTGCGTTATCTCGCAATGCTCAACTTGGTATTAACAATTTATATACAGATAGAGTTAGTCTGCTTAGCGACTAATACCAAGGATGTAGTGGGGGAGGGTTTAGAAGCTGCGAGGTGTTTAAAATCATAGGGTTAATAAAGATAGCGAGCTATCGATAGCCCGCTATAACTTAGGATGTATATATACAATTTATCAGGAGATTGGCCGCCAACGCCCGGCCATGTGTTCAATATCCCCAGCACCCTTTAGTTGAAACTCACCACTTGAGCCCGCAGCACTTGTCAATAAAGTTACCTCGCTGGGCAAACGCACCGGTTTTTTAAACTCGACGTCTATTTCGATATTGGCCGCAGGCAAATGCTCGCTCAGCGCGGCCAGTGCGCGTGCCTTGTTCCACAACCCATGGGCGATGGCCTGAGGGAAGCCAAACAACTTGGCAGTGAGAGCGCTCAAGTGAATCGGGTTGTAGTCGCCGGACACCCGGGCGTAGCGGCGGCCGATGTCGGCGGGGGCTTTCCAGCGGGTCAGCTCGCTGACGCTGGTAGGGGCTTGCAGGGTGTGGTCCGCCGCAGCCCCATCGAGCTTCACCCCGCGACAGAGCATTCGGCTTTCGGCTTCCCACAGCAGCCCCAGTGAATCCTCGACCGTGGTCACGATATCGAAGGTCGCGCCCTTGGCATGGGGCTGCAAGTTCTGCGTGTAGACACCGACGGTCAGGTCACTCACACCTCCCATTGGGCGCAGGATGCGGATCCGGTTGCTCAGGTGGATCAACCCCAGCAGCGGGAATGGAAACGCCTTGTCGGTGAGCAATTGCATCTGCAGGCCGAACGCCAGGATATGGGGATAAGTGGCCGGCAGTACCGGGCTCTCGGCAAACCCGCAGACCTTGCGATAGGCGTCCACATCCTTGGGGTTAACGCTGACCCGGCAGCGCAGCCCTTGTTGCGGCAACGTGGTACCGGTGATCTTGCGCTTGAGCGCCGCACGCCAATACAGCGGCGGCAGAAACGGGGTGCTGCCTAATGTGTGCCACTCCATGCTTACGCTCCCAATAGACTTTGCCCACACACCCGCAACGCTTGCCCGCTGACCGCGCCCGATCCAGGTTGGCCGAGCCAGGCCACCGCTTCGGCAACGTCCTGGGGCAAGCCGCCCTGGCCCAGGGAGCTCATGCGCCGCCCGGCCTCACGCAAGGCGAAGGGAATATGTGCGGTCATCTGGGTTTCGATGAAGCCTGGGGCCACGGCGTTGATGCTGATCCCGCGTTCCCCCAGCAACGGCGCCCACGCCTGTGCCAGGCCGATCAGCCCCGCCTTGCTCGCGGCGTAGTTGGTTTGCCCGCGGTTGCCGGCGATTCCGCTGATGGACGCCAGCAGCACCACGCGGCCGTTGTCGTGAAGGGTGCCGCTGTCCAGCAGCGCCTTGGTCAGCACTTGCGGCGCGTTGAGGTTGACTGCCAATACCGCGTCCCAGTATTCGGGCGTCATGTTGGCCAGGGTTTTATCGCGAGTGATGCCGGCGTTGTGCACCACGATGTCGAGGCCGTCCGGCAGGTGTTCGATCAACTGGGTGGCGGCGTCTTCGGCACAGATATCCAGGGCGACGCTGCGGGCGCCCAGGCGCGCGGCCAGGGCATCGAGGTCGGCCTTGGCTTGGGGCACGTCCAGCACAATCACCTCGGCGCCGTCACGAGCCAGGGTTTCGGCAATCGAGGCACCGATGCCTCGGGCCGCCCCGGTCACCAGTGCCTTGCGCCCGGCCAGTGGTCGGGTCCAATCCTCGACCTGGGTCGGGCAGGCATTCAAACGAATCACTTGGCCGGAGATGTAGGCGCTTTTGGGTGACAGGAAGAACCGCAACGCACCTTCCAGCTGGTCTTCGGCGCCTTCGCCCACATACAGCAACTGCAGGACTCCGCCGCTGCGCAGCTCTTTCGCCAACGAGCGGCTGAAGCCTTCAAGGGCGCGCTGGGCGCTGGCGGCGAACGGGTCGCTGAGGCGTTCCGGAGCGCGGCCAAGGATCACCAGATGCGCGCTGTGATCGAGGTTCTTCATCAACGGCTGAAAGAATTCCCGCAGCTGCTTGAGTTGATCGGTGTGCTGCAACTGGCTGGCGTCGAACACCACGGCCTTGAGCTTGGGCCCGTGGCCGGGAATCCAGGTGGTTGCCGTCGACGATTCGGTGCCGTAGCTATAGATAGCGTCGGTCAGCTTATTGGCGAATGGCAGGATTTTTGTTGCCAGCGGGCCGCCGCCGATCAGTAGCGCACCCTCCACCGGGCGCAGGCGTCCGGCCTGCCAACGTTCCAGGCGCACCGGTGACGGCAGGCCAATGGCGGCGACCAGGCGATGGCCGAGGCTGGAGTTGGCGAAGTCGATATAACGGTCAGACATGGAACGCTCTCCGAGTGCTGGGGTTCAAACGGTGGACCATCAATAGGTGAAAGTCGTTCGATTGAGCCTAGGCTAGGCTCAGAGATTCACCCCATAACCTCAAGGGAGCTTTCCATGACTCAATTGCGCCGTGTAGCGATCATTGGCGGTAACCGCATCCCCTTCGCCCGCTCCAATGGCCCTTACGCCACGGCGAGCAACCAGGCGATGTTGACCGCCGCCCTGGAAGGCCTGATCGAACGCTACAACCTGCACGGCCTGCGCATTGGCGAGGTGGCCGCCGGGGCGGTGCTCAAGCATTCCCGGGACTTCAACCTGACCCGCGAGTGTGTACTGGGCTCGCGGCTGTCACCACAAACCCCGGCCTACGATATCCAGCAGGCTTGCGGCACGGGGCTGGAAGCCGCGTTGCTGGTGGCGAACAAGATTGCCCTGGGGCAGATCGAAAGCGGGATTGCTGGCGGCGTCGACACCACGTCTGATGCGCCGATCGGGGTGAATGAGGGGTTGCGCAAAATCTTGCTGCAGGCCAATCGCAGCAAATCCATGGCGGATAAATTAAAAGTCCTGTTACAACTTCGCCCCCATCACCTTAAGCCGGAACTGCCGCGCAACGGCGAACCGCGCACCGGGTTGTCCATGGGCCAGCACTGTGAATTGATGGCGCAGACCTGGCAGATCCCCCGCGCCGAGCAGGATCAGCTGGCGTTGGAAAGCCACCACAAAATGGCCGCGTCTTACGCTGAGGGCTGGCAAAACGATTTGCTCACGCCCTTTCTTGGCCTGACCCGCGACAACAACCTGCGCCCTGACCTGACCCTGGAAAAACTCGCCAGCCTCAAGCCGGCCTTCGAGCGCAGCGAAAAGGGCACCCTTACCGCCGGTAATTCGACGCCGTTGACCGATGGCGCCTCGTTGGTGCTGCTGGGCAGTGAAGCCTGGGCCAAGGAGCGCGGCTTGCCGATCCTCGCCTACCTGCGCGATGGCGAAGCGGCGGCGGTAGATTTCGTCAACGGTGCCGAAGGCCTGCTGATGGCGCCGGTGTACGCCGTGCCGCGCTTGCTGGCCCGCAATGGCCTGACGCTGCAGGACTTCGATTACTACGAGATCCACGAAGCTTTCGCTGCCCAAGTGTTGTGCACGCTTAAGGCCTGGGAAGATCCGGAATACTGCAAGACCCGCCTGGGGCTGGACGCACCGCTGGGCTCCATCGACCGCAGCCGCTTGAACGTCAAAGGCAGCTCATTGGCCGCCGGTCATCCGTTTGCCGCCACTGGCGGGCGGATCGTCGCCAACCTGGCCAAGCTGTTGGACGCGGCTGGCAAGGGCCGGGGCCTGATCTCGATCTGCGCCGCCGGAGGCCAGGGCGTCACCGCGATTATTGAGCGCTGATCTCGGCTATGATTCGGCCGCCGGTCAATTTGGCATATTGGATGCATTCTTAAGCGGTCAAAGGTCGGTACCCTCTCCCCGCGGCGAGAGGATTGCCGTATAACGAGTGCCATACGCGTGTTTGGTAATAAAGGACCCACAATAAAAGCTGATGAAGACTCCTAAACGCATTGAACCCCTGATCGAGGACGGTCTGGTCGACGAGGTGCTGCGCCCACTCATGAGTGGTAAAGAAGCAGCTGTTTACGTGGTGCGCTGCGGCAACGAGTTACGTTGCGCCAAGGTCTACAAGGAGGCGAATAAACGAAGTTTTCGTCAGGCGTCCGAATACCAGGAAGGCCGTAAGGTCCGCAACAGCCGCCAGGCCCGGGCCATGGCCAAGGGCTCCAAGTTCGGCAAAAAAGAAACCGAAGACGCCTGGCAGAACGCCGAAGTAGCAGCGCTGTTTCGTCTGGCCGGTGCGGGCGTTCGCGTGCCCAAGCCGTACGACTTCCTTGAAGGCGTGCTGCTGATGGAGTTGGTGGCCGATGAATACGGCGACGCGGCGCCACGGCTGAACGACGTGACGCTGGAGCCGGACCAGGCCCGCGAATACCACGCCTTCCTGATTACCCAGATCGTGCTGATGTTGTGTACCGGCCTGGTGCACGGTGACCTTTCCGAGTTCAACGTGCTGCTGACGCCGACGGGCCCGGTGATCATCGATCTGCCCCAGGCGGTGGATGCGGCGGGCAACAACCACGCGTTCACCATGCTGGAACGGGATGTGGGCAACATGGCTTCCTACTTCGGGCGCTTTGCCCCGGAGTTGAAGAAGACCAAGTACGCCAAGGAGATGTGGGCGCTGTACGAAGCCGGCACTCTGCACCCGGCCAGTGTCTTGACCGGCGAGTTCGACGAGCCGGAAGAGCTGGCTGACGTGGGCGGTGTTATCCGCGAGATCGAAGCGGCGCGGCTCGATGAAGAGCGTCGCCAGGCGATCCGTGCGGCCGATGATGCTCCACCGAGCAAAGCGTCGGAAGAGCCACCGCCGCCGCCTTGGATGCAGTGATCCAATAACCGGGAAGGATCCCGGTCCATGTGGGAGCTGGCTTGCCTGCGATAGCATCACCTCGGTTTGGCTGACAGACCGAGGTGACTGCATCGCAGGCAAGCCAGCTCCCACATTTGTTTTGTGCAGTCAGTAAAGTCTCGTCAGGCGCAACAACTGCCTGACGCCAACTCCTTGAGAATCGGGCAATCCGGCCGATGATCACCCTGGCAGTGTTCCACCAGGTCCTGCAACGTATCGCGCAACTGCCCCAACTCGCGGATCTTCTGGTTCAGCTCATCGATGTGCTGGCGGGCCAGCGCCTTCACGTCGGCACTCGCGCGCCCTCGGTCTTGCCAGAGGGTCAGTAGCTTGCCGACCTCCTCAAGGGAGAACCCCAGGTCCCGCGATCGCTTGATAAACGCCAGGGTGTGCAAATCATCGGCGCTATAAATGCGGTAGCCGCTGTCGGTGCGATGGGCGGCTTTCAACAAACCGATGGACTCGTAGTAACGAATCATCTTGGCACTCAGGCCGCTTTGGCGTGCTGCTTGGCCAATGTTCATGGACGTTCGTCCTCCAGATCCTTGGGTTTCCAGGTTTTCAACAGCAGCGCATTACTCACCACGCTGACACTGGACAGGGCCATGGCCGCGCCGGCCATCACCGGGTTGAGCAGGCCGAACGCGGCCAGCGGAATGCCGATCAAGTTATACACAAAGGCCCAGAACAGATTCTGTCGAATTTTCGCATAGGTCTTGCGACTGATTTCCAGGGCGGCGGGCACCAGTCGTGGGTCGCCGCGCATCAGGGTGATCCCGGCGGCGTGCATGGCCACGTCGGTACCGCCGCCCATGGCGATGCCGATGTCGGCCGCGGCCAGGGCCGGTGCGTCGTTGATGCCATCGCCGACCATCGCGACGACGCCGGTCTTTTTCAGCTCGGCGACCGTGGCGGCCTTGTCGGCGGGCAGTACTTCGGCGTGCACTTCATCGATGCCCAGGGCGTCGGCGACCACGCGGGCGCTGCCACGGTTATCGCCGGTCAGCAGGTGGCTGCTGATATGCCGCGCCTTGAGTGCTTGTATCGCTTGCAGGGCGCCCGGTTTAAGCGTGTCACCGAAGGCGAACAAACCCAGTACGCGAGGCTGCGGGCCTTGCTCGATCAGCCAGGACAAAGTGCGGCCTTCGGCCTCCCAGGCGCTGGCCGAGTCGGCGAGATCACCGGTGCTCAAGCCGGTTTCTTCCAGCAGGCGACGGTTGCCCAGCGCCAGTTGCCGACCGTCGAGAGTGCCTGCGATGCCGCGCCCGGTCAGGGACTGGCTGGCGCTGACATCTGCGACGTTCAAGCCTTGATCGGCACAGGCATCCAGCACCGCCTTGGCCAGCGGGTGTTCACTGCCACGTTGCAACGCGCCGGCCTGTTGCAGCAGGACCGCTTCATTGCCATCGACGGCGGCCAAGTGCGCAATTTTCGGGGTGCCGGAGGTCAGGGTGCCGGTCTTGTCGAACACCACGGCGCTGACTTCATGGGCGCGTTCCAGGGCTTCGGCGTCCTTGATCAGAATGCCATGGCGGGCGGCGACGCCGGTGCCGGCCATGATGGCGGTGGGAGTTGCGAGGCCAAGGGCGCAAGGGCAAGCGATGACTAACACGGTCACGGCATTGATCAGCGCAACTTCCAACGGCGCGCCATACAGCCACCAGCCGATCAGCGTGGCCACGGCCAGCACCAGCACCACCGGCACGAACACCTGGCTGACTTTATCCACCAGCTTCTGGATCGGAGCCTTGGCGGCCTGGGCGTCCTCCACCAGGCGGATGATCCTTGCCAATACGCTCTCTGCACCAAGAGCCAGGGTGCGCACCAGCAGCCGGCCTTCGCCGTTGATGGCGCCGCCGGTGACGGCATCGCCAGGCTGCTTCGGCACCGGCAGACTTTCACCGCTGATCAGCGCCTCGTCGGCATGGCTCTGGCCTTCAACTACTTCGCCGTCCACCGGGAAGCGTTCGCCGGGTTTGACCAGCACCAGGTCATTCAGCTTGAGGGCGGTGATGGCAACGTCCTGCTCGCGGCCATCGATCACTTGAATCGCCCGCTCCGGGCGCAAGGCTTCCAGGGCGCGGATGGCACTGGCGGTCTGGCGCTTGGCGCGGCTCTCCAGGTATTTGCCCAGCAGCACCAGGGCGATCACCACGGCCGAGGCTTCGAAATACAGATGGGGCATCGTGCCGGCGGACGCTGTGAGCCATTCATAGATACTCAGGCCGTAACCGGCGCTGGTGCCGATGGCTACCAACAGGTCCATATTGCCGGCCCCAGCGCGTACGGCTTTCCAGGCGGCGATATAGAAGCGTGCGCCGAAGATGAACTGCACCGGGGTGGCCAGGGCAAATTGAACCCAGGCCGGGAGCATCCAGTGCAGGCCGAACGGTTGCACCAGCATCGGCAGCACCAACGGCGCGGCGAGCAGGATCGCCAGCAGCAGAGACCAACGCTCATGGCTCAGGCGTTGTTCCTGGCTGGCCTGGGTGGCGGTTTCGCTTTGGGGCAGGGTGGCGGTGTAGCCGGCCTTGTCGACGGCGGCGATCAGCACGCTGGGGTCCATTTGGCCGAGCACTTCAATGTGGGCGCGTTCGTTGGCCAGGTTGACGCTGACGCTTTGCACCCCGGGCACTTTGCCCAGTGCCCGTTCAACCCGCCCGGCACAGCTGGCGCAGGTCATGCCGCTGATCGGCAGGTCGAAGGTGGTGGATCCGTTCATGGGCAGTACTCCAGGAGAGATTGCCCATAGGATCAACCTTGACCTGTGGGGAAGGTCAAGGCACTTTTTACTGTAGGAGCGAGGGGGACGCCTAGTGCTTGCTCGCGAAGGTCGTGAACGATAACGCGCCTATCCTGAATGAACGCGGCGCTCTCAGGTTTTTCGCGAGCAAGCTCGCTCCTACAGGTTTTCGGGGCTTAATACTCCAGTGCTGCCGGCTTCAGGTACATGCCGTCCGGACCTTGCGCGATACGCAACTTGCGCACGTCGCCCGCCTTTAATGTGATGTTTTGCGCAGGTGGCGCGAGCATGCCCGGCAAGCACCCCTGGGATTGCCCCGGCAACAACTTCAGGCGCAACGACACATTCCCGGCCGGCAAGTTGAACGAGGTGGCCTGCTCCTGGAACAGCCGCCCGGCCAACTGGTCCTGGATGTACAAGCCAATCTCGCAGTTGGTGGGCACTTCCAGGCGCTCCCGGGAAATAATCAGCACCGCATAATCTTCATCTGCGCTGACCGGTGGCACAGCAGCAAACAAGCCCATCAGGCTGACAAGGCCAAAAAACGACCAGCGCATGGTGAATTCTCCGAGGTTTACATCGTGGATAGGTGCAGCTTGGCCGAGGGCGCGAATGAATGCCAGCCCGGCCGATGTTTTCAGAACTTGACCTTGCCATCGTGGCAAGGTCAAAACTGCGGGCAACCTCATCAAAGGAGTCATGTCATGCAAGTATTCAGCGTTGAAGGAATGACCTGCGGCCACTGCGTTCGCTCGGTCACCCAGGCGGTGCAGGATAAGGACCCGGCGGCCAGCGTGCGCGTCGACCTCGCGGCAAAGGAAGTCGGCGTGGAAAGCAGCCTGCTGTCGCCGGCGGAGGTGATCAACCTGATCAGCGAGGAAGGCTACAGCGTCAAGCTCGCCTGACTTTCTGATAGTTAGCGAGCTAACTTAATGTTCAAGGCACCCATGCCCGGCTAGACTGTCGGGCTGCCGACTCACCTGGGTGCCTGATGAACCTTCGTATAATTCTGATTTTGGGGGCCTTGAGCGCGTTTGCGCCGTTGGCCATCGACTTCTACCTGCCGGGTTTTCCGGCCATGGCCGTGGCATTCGGTACCGACGAAAAACACATTCAGCTGACCTTGGCCGTGTACTTCACGGGCCTGGCAATCGGCCAGTTGATCTATGGGCCGCTGGCGGACCGCTTTGGTCGACGCGGGCCGCTGCTCAGCGGTGTCACCCTGTTTACCCTGGCGTCGTTCGCGTGTGCGTACGCGCCTTCCCTGGAGTGGCTGATCGGCGCGCGTTTCGTCCAGGCCTTGGGCGGTTGCGCAGGCATGGTGATCTCCCGGGCGGTGGTCAGCGATAAATGCGACGCGGTGGGCTCGGCCAAGGTGTTTTCCCAATTGATGCTGGTCACCGGGCTGGCCCCGATCCTCGCGCCGTTGGCGGGCGGGGTGATGGTCGGTATCTGGGGCTGGCAGTCGATATTCCTGGCGCTGACGGCATTCAGCGTGATGGCGGCCATCGCGGTAGCGGTCGGGCTGCCGGAAAGTTTCCCGGCCCATCAACCGCGCCAGCCGCTTTCGGGCGCGTTGCGCCAGTACGGTCGGTTGCTGTCGGACCGGGTGTACCTGGGCTATGCCTTGACCGGTGGCATCTCGATTGCCGGCATGTTTGCCTACATCGCGGGCTCGCCTTTCGTCTTTATCAAACTCTATGGCGTGCCCGCCGAGCACTATGGCTGGGTATTCGGCTCCAACGCCGCCGGCTTTATCCTGGTGGCACAGGTCAATGCGCGTCTGCTGGCCTCGCGCGGCCCGGCGTTTCTGCTGTCGCGCACGGTGTGGGTCTACCTGGCGGCGGGCCTGTCGTTGCTGGCCATTACCGCTTTGCGCACTGACGCCTTGTGGCCACTGCTGGTACCGCTGTTTATCTGCATCGCCAGCCTGGGCTGCATTCTGCCGAATACGTCGGCCTGCGCTATGAGCGGGCAGGGCGCACGGGCGGGCAGCGCGTCGGCGTTGCTCGGGTGCATTCAGTTCGGTGTGGCAGCAGGCGCTGCATCGTTGGTCGGCGTGTTGCACGACGGCACGGCGATGCCGATGGCAATGGTCATCAGCTTGTGTGGCGTGCTTGCGGTGACGTTCGCGATGCTGACCCGGCGCCTGCAGCGCCAACGGGCACTGCAAGCGGCGGACTGAGCGGGTCAGCCAGCAGAACGCTGCTGGCTTTCGGGGAATCGGTGAGGGGCCTGGATACGGGTTTGCAGGGTGTCGGCAAACGCGCGGGCTTCGGCCTCACTGCGGAAGGTAAAGGCGTTGTGGTCGAGACGGACCTGCCATTTGTTGCCTTCGGATCTTGCTAGCGCTTTTATCAGGATCTTCATTGCTGACTTCCTCACGTAAATTGCGTGGCAAAGGCGGCCAATATAAACCCGAATACGCTCACAAATATGACAAGGATCAAGTCTCTGACTAGCGGTGTCGTCCATTACTCACATGAATAACAGACGACACTGACAGAACCTTTCGTTAGAACCCTTCCAGCACGATCTTGCCCTTGGCCTTGCCGCTTTCCAGCAGTTCGTGGGCGCGGCGCAGGTTGGCCGCGTTGATCACGCCAAAGTGCTCGCCCACCGTGGTTTTCAGGGTGCCGGCGTCGATCAGTTCGGCGACGCGATTGAGCAGGTTGTGCTGCTCGATCATGTCACTGGTCTCGAACATCGAGCGGGTGTACATGAACTCCCAATGCAGCGACAGGCTCTTGCGCTTGAGCTTGCTGACGTCCAGCACCTTGGGATCATCGATCAGCGCCAGTTTGCCCTGGGGAATCAGCGCTTCCACCAGTTGGTCCAGGTGCTGGTCGGTCTGGGTCAGGCTGGCGACGTAGTTCACCTGCGGATGGCCGGCGTTTTTCAGCTCTTCGCTCAGCGGTTTGCTGTGGTCGATCACCAGGTCGGCGCCCAGGTCCTTGGCCCACGTTTGGGTTTCAGGGCGGGAGGCGGTGCCGATGACTGTCAGGCCGGTGAGCTGTTTCGCCAATTGGGTCAGGATCGATCCCACACCACCGGACGCACCGACGATCAGCAGGCTTTGGCCTTCGTCGGTCTTGCCTTCACGCACCTGCAGGCGTTCGAACAGCAACTCCCAGGCGGTGATGGCGGTCAGCGGCAGGGCGGCCGCGTCGGCGAAACCCAGGGTTTTCGGCATGTGGCCGACGATGCGCTCATCCACGGTGTGCAGTTCGCTGTTGCCGCCGGGACGTACCAGGGAGCCGGCGTAGAACACCTTGTCACCGACCTTGAACAGGCTCACTTCACTGCCCACGGCCTTGACCACACCGGCCACGTCCCAGCCCAGCACTTTGGCTGCACCGTTTTCCGGGGCGACGTTCTGGCGCACCTTGGTGTCCACCGGGTTCACCGAGATGGCTTTGACTTCCACCAGCAGGTCGCGGGGGCCGGCGACCGGTTCGGGCAGTTCGATGTCTTGCAGGGACTTTGGATCGTTGATGGGCAGTGCGGCGTAGTAGGCAATGGCTTTCATGAGGGTTTCCAAAAAAGGGGGCGGTTGATCAGGCAAGAAACTTCAGGCGCTTGAGTTCGAAATGCTCGAGCACGTCGGCAGCCTTGGCGCGGAAATTCTGGATATGCGCGCTCTGGTCGTGGTCGGCCAGTGCGGCGTCGTCACTCCAGCGTTCGAGCATGTAGAAGGTATCGGGGTGTTGCAGGTCCTGGTGCAGGTCGTACTGCTGGCAGCCGGCTTCGATGCGGGTGGGTTCCAGCAGTTCGCGCAGCAAGGTTTCCAGGGTGGCCTGTTGGCCGGGTTTGGCGATCAGCGTGGCGATGACGTTAAAGGCAGCGGACATATTCGACTCCAGACACGTGATGAACGGGATGGACAGATGATTGGCTATTTCTCTGGAAGATAAAACCCGCTAAAAGAGCAGTCTCTTTCAATGTTTTTTTGATAATGGGCGGTCAGGGTGCTGCGTTTTGATGACTTGCAGTTGTTTGTGCGTGCGGCAGACCTGGGCAGCCTTTCGGCGGCGGCGCGGGTAATGGACATGTCGGCGGCGGTGGCCAGCGCGGCGTTGAAGCGTATCGAGCAGCAACTGGGCGCACGTTTGCTGGCGCGCTCCACCCGCAGCCTGCGCCTGACCGCCGAGGGTGAAGGCTTTCTGGAATACGCCCGAGCTGCCCTGAGCAGCCTGGATGAAGGCCGGCGCTTATTGGCCAGTGGCCAGGACCAGGTCAGCGGGGTGCTGCAACTGTCGGCGCCGTCGGACTTTGGGCGTAATCAACTGTTGCCTTGGCTGGATGAGTTCCAGCGTGAATACCCCGACCTGAGCGTACGCCTGCTGTTGGGCGACCGGATTGCCGACCTGTTCCGCCAGCCGGTGGACATCGCCTTGCGCTACGGTGAACCCGAAGACTCCAGCCTGATCGCGCTGCCCATCGCCCCGGACAACTACCGCGTGCTCTGCGCCGCCCCCAGCTATCTGGCGCGGCATGGCGAACCGCGCCATCTGGAGCAGCTCACCCAACACAATTGCCTGCTGTATATGCTCGGCAGCCGGGTGCATGACCATTGGGGTTTCAACGATGGCAAGCGCGACGTCAGCCTGACGGTGACCGGTGACCGATTCAGTGACGACGCCGATGTGGTGCGGCGCTGGGCGGTGGCTGGGGTGGGTATCGCCTACAAGTCCTGGCTGGATGTGAGCTCTGATGTGCTGGCCGGGCGCCTGCGCCTGATCCTGCCGGAGCTGCGGGGCGAGCGCACGCCGCTCAACCTGTTGTGCGCCCATCGAGCGCAGCTGAGCAAGCCGATCAATCTTCTGCGGGAAATGCTCGTTGCTCGTTGTGCGACATTGACTGCGCAGTTGCCGGAGCGGTCGGCCTCTACACCCTGACTCCGGGAATATCGGGAAATTTCCTTCAGCCTCTGTCCTTGGTTGCGCTGTAAGACGGCACGGAACCGGGCGTTTTCACGCTTATACTTTTCTGCGAACTGCAGCAGACGAATGATTCAACAGGGAGTGAATGAGCACATGGAACAGGCACCTTGCATCAGTCAGATTGCCACTTTGCTGGCGGACCCGAAACGTACCGCAATGGTCTGGGCGTTGATGGATGGCTCGGCCAAACCCTCCGATGAATTGGCTCTACTGGCGGGGCTGTCGCCGGCCTCGGCCAATGCTCACCTGACGCGATTGACGGCCGGCGGCCTGCTGCGCGTCGAAGCCCGTAGCGGCAAACGCTTTTTTCGTGTGGCCGCTGCCGACGTAGGGGCTGCCGTGGATGCCTTGGCCTGTACCACCATGGCCAGAATCGCCCGCAGCACGCCCGCTCATTCCCAGTCCCTGATTGCGCCTGCGGCATTACGGCGGGCCAGGCTTTGCCAGGGGCATCTCGGTGGCGAGCTGGCGGCGGGGTTGTATCAACGGATGATGACGGCAGGGTGGATCGAGCGTGCGGAGCAGCGCACGGAAGTGACGCCCCTTGGCGCACGCAAACTCGCAGCGCTGGGGATTTTTACCCAGGCACTGGCTCAGCCGATCGTGTGCGATTGTTTTGATTGGAGCGAACAGCAGCCGCACCTGGGCGGTGCATTGGGGGTCGCGCTGTTGCAGCTGTGTTTGCAGTCGAACTGGGTCAGTGTGATCAATGAGTCCCGGGCGCTGCAGGTCAGTGAAGCCGGGCAACTGGAAATTGCCCGGCTCGCCAGACCGGTCGGTGATTAAGGCTTGACCAACCGTGCATCCAGGCTGTTTTGCGCCAGACGTTTGGCCTGGTCCTGGGTCATGCCCAGGGAGGTGTACAGCGCATGGAAGTTCTCGGTGACATAACCGCCGAAGTACGCCGGGTCATCCGAGTTCACCGTGACCTTCACCCCACGCTCGAGCATGTCGAGGATGTTGTGTTGCGACATGTCGTCGAACACGCACAGCTTGGTGTTGGACAACGGGCACACTGTCAGCGGGATCTGCTCGTCGATGATCCGCTGCATCAGGCGTTCGTCTTCAATGGCGCGTACACCATGGTCGATACGCTGGATTTTCAGCAGGTCGATGGCTTCCCAGATGTACTCCGGCGGGCCTTCTTCGCCGGCGTGGGCGACGGTCAGGAAACCTTCGTGACGGGCACGATCGAACACGCGCTGGAACTTGCTCGGCGGGTGACCCATTTCCGAACTGTCCAGACCCACGGCAACAAACGCATCACGGAACGGCAGCGCCTGGTCGAGGGTTTTCTCGGCCTCTTCTTCGCTCAAGTGGCGCAGGAAGCTCAAGATCAAACCACTGGTGATGCCCAGTTGTTGCTCGCCGTCTTTCAACGCGGCAGCGATGCCATTGAGCACCACTTCGAAGGGCACGCCACGGTCGGTGTGGGTCTGTGGGTCGAAGAACGGTTCGGTGTGGATCACGTTCTGCGCCTTGCAGCGCAGCAGGTAGGCCCAGGTCAGGTCGTAGAAGTCCTGGGAGGTGCGCAGTACATCGGCGCCCTTGTAGTACAGGTCGAGGAACTCTTGCAGGTTGTTGAAGGCGTAGGCCTTGCGCAGGGTTTCGACGTCGTTCCACGGCAGCGCGATCTTGTTGCGTTCGGCCAGGGCAAACAGCAGCTCAGGCTCCAGCGAGCCTTCCAGGTGCAGGTGCAATTCAGCCTTGGGCAGGGCGTTGAGCCAATCGTACATTTATAAATTCTCATCAGGTGCAATGGCGGCATTCTACAGGCGCACGCCGAAATAATCGGCAAAACCTGACCAAGCGGTGAGCATCCGCGATCGTCGTGCAAGCGATGCGTGAACTAAGGTGTAACGAAACGTTAGCGGCGCGGTGCAGTCTGTACCCCATCAATGACGGATTCGCCGCGTTCAAAAGGCCTGCAATGCTCACATCTATCAAGCAAGAAAAATTCATGCTGCTGGCGCTGATTGCCGCCATCGCCGCTTACCCGCTGGAGCACTGGATGCTTGGCAGCGGGCAGATGGTGGCGCTGCTCAGCGGCATCGCGCTGATCGGCTTTATCGTCGTGGCCTCGATGCGCGTGGCCCATCACGCCGAGCAACTGGCGGAAAAGGTCGGCGACCCCTACGGCACCATGATCCTGACCCTCGCCGCAGTGCTGGTAGAAGTGGTGATCCTGGCGATCATGATGAGCAACGAGCCGTCGCCGACCCTGGTGCGCGACACCATTTATTCGGCGGTGATGCTCGATATCAACGGCATCCTTGGCCTGGCTGCACTGATGGGCGGGATCAAGCATGGCGAACAGTCCTACAACGACGATTCGGCACGCACCTACAGCGTGATGATCCTAACCGCCATGGGCGTGTCGATGGTGGTGCCGGAATTTATTCCCGAGGCCGATTGGAAAATCTACTCGGCCTTCACCATTGGCGCGATGGTGGTGCTCTACACGTTGTTTCTGCGGATGCAGGTGGGGCCCCATAGTTATTTCTTCAGCTACAGCTACCCGGAAAAGCGCCGCAAGAAACAGCCGGAAGAAGAGTCGCCGCCGATCAACCTGGCGTTCTCCATCGGAACCCTGGTGTTTGGCGTGATCGTGATTGGCACGTTGGCCGAGGTGATGTCCAAGACCCTCGACCTGGGCCTGGAAGGAACGGGTGCCCCACCGGTGATCACGGCGATCATCGTGGCGGCGATTTCCGCTGCGCCGGAGATTTTGACCGCGTTGCGCGCGGCGCTGGCCAACCGCATGCAGTCGGTAGTGAATATTGCGCTGGGTGCGTCGCTGTCGACGGTGATCCTGACAGTGCCGGTGATGGAAGCCATGGCCTTGTACACCGGCCAACCGTTTCAGATGGCAATGACGCCGGTGCAGACGGTGATGGTGTTTATTACGCTGATCGTCAGCGCGATCAACCTCAACGATGGCGAAACCAATGCCATCGAAGGGATGACTCATTTTGTGTTGTTTGCGACGTTTATCATGCTGTCGCTGCTTGGACTGTAACCAGTCCTGGGTACACCGCTGATCAAAGGTGGGAGCTGGCTTGCCTGCGATACCATCACCTCGGTGCAACTGAGAGACGGAGGCGCCTGCATCGCGGGCAAGCCCGGCTCCCACATTTGATCTGTGCTTGGCTTAGATCCCGCTGATCAGCGCACGCGCCGCCTGGCTGTGATCGGCAATCAAGCCTTTCAGGTCCAGGCCCTCGACCTGCCCGTCGATCACTCGCCATTTACCGCCAACCATCACCCGGTCCGCCCGGTCGGCGCCGCACAGCAGCAGGGCTGAGATCGGGTCGTGGCTGCCGGAAAAGCGCAGCTCATCCAGTTTAAACAACGCCAGATCGGCCTGTTTGCCTACGGCCAGTTCGCCGATGTCGCTGCGACCAAGTAACTGCGCCGAGCCTTTTGTAGCCCAGCCCAATACCAGCTCCGGGGTGATCTTTTCCGCGCCGTAACGCAGGCGCTGGATGTACAGGGCCTGGCGCGTTTCGAGGATCATGTTCGATGCATCGTTGGATGCCGAACCGTCCACGCCCAGGCCAATGGGCGCGCCGGCGGCGAGCAGGTCGAGGGTCGGGCATATTCCGGAAGCCAGGCGCATGTTCGAGCTCGGGCAATGGCAGATCCCGGTACCGGCCGCACCGAGGCGCGCGATTTCTTCCGGGTTGAAGTGAATGCCATGGGCCAGCCACGTGCGCGGGCCGAGCCAGCCGACGCTGTCGAGGTAGTCCACGGTGCGCAAGCCGAAACGCTGCAGGCAGAAGTCTTCTTCGTCGAGGGTTTCTGCCAGGTGGGTGTGCAGGCGCACGTCGAGGTTGTTGGCCAGTTCGGCGCTGGCTTCCATGATTTCCGGGGTGACGGAAAACGGGGAGCAGGGCGCCAGGGCGATCTGGATTTGTGCGCCGTCGCCGCGCTCGTGGTACTGACGGATCAGGCGGCGGCTGTCTTCAAGGATCACCTCGCCCTGCTGCACGGTTTGTTGCGGTGGCAGCCCGCCGTCGGCTTCGCCCAGGCTCATGGAACCGCGAGTCAGCATGGCGCGCATACCCAGTTCGCGCACGCTGTCGACTTGCACGTCGATCGCCTGTTCGAGGCCGTCCGGGAACAGGTAGTGGTGGTCTGCCGCGGTGGTGCAGCCTGAGAGCAGCAATTCAGCCAGGGCCACTTTGCTCGCCAGGGCGAGTTTTTCCGGGGTGAGTCGGGCCCAGACCGGGTACAGGGTTTTCAACCAGGGGAATAGCGGCTGGTTAACTACCGGTGCCCAGGCGCGGGTCAGGGTTTGATAAAAGTGATGGTGAGTGTTGATCAGCCCCGGAAGGACGACATGCTCGCGGGCATCGAAGACTTGTCCGCAGGGCATGGCAGGCTCTTGGCCGAGGCCAAGGACTTTGACGATCACACCGTCCTGCAGCACCAGGCCGCCACGGGCGTCGAGGCCATTGGCGGTGAAAATCGCGAGGGGGTTTTTTAACCAGATACGGGTCGCAGGCATTGGCCGGCTCCTCTGAATGATGGGTTCAGGTTTGCCAGCTCAGTGTTGCCCTGTCTGCTGATCCAGGGTCGCCGGGAAGGGCGAGGTGCGCAGTTTACGTGTGGATCGTTATCGACGGCAATCGGCCGATAACGATCCCGGGTTGTTTACCAGGCGATGGTCTCGCCTTTGTAGTCCACAAAGTGATGGCCGCCCTTGCCGCTGTAGGCATTCACTTGGTCGATCAGGCCGCGCACGCTGGTGGGCACGTCGATGTGTGCGTTTTCGCCGCCCATGTCGGTTTTCACCCAGCCCGGGTGCAACGACAGTACGGTCAGTTTCTGGTCGCCCAACTGGGTGACGAAACTGTTGGTCATGGAGTTGAGGGCGGCCTTGCTGGCTTTGTAGAGCGCCAGGTCCGAGCCGTCGGGGATGGTCACGCTGCCGAGGATCGAACTCATAAAGGCCAACACGCCAGTATCGGGGCGGATCTGCCCGACGAAACGCTGGGCCAGGTTGATTGGCGCCACGGCGTTGGTGAAGAACAGTTGGCCGACTTCAGCCAGGGTGGCGTGGCCCGGTTCCTGATTGGCCGGGCCTTTGACGCCGGCGTTGACGAACAGCAGGTCGAAGGTTTTTGCCTTGAGGCGCTGGCTCAGGGCGATCACGGCCTGTTGGTCATCCATGTCGAGCTTTTCGATCTGGACCGGGCCCAGGGCCTTCAAGGCATCGGCCTTTTGCGGATCGCGCACGGTGGCGGTGACGTCCCAGCCGTCCGCCAGCAGTTGCTTGGCCAGGCCAAGGCCCAGGCCCCTGGAGGCGCCGATAATCAGTGCGGTTTTTGAAGTGGACATGAATGGCTTCCTTTGACGGTGGAGGTTCACGGGTTCAGTGGACAACGCTGGCCGAGCCTTTGCTGCAACTCCTGGCGCAGTTGGTCGAGTTCGGCGATGCGGGTTTCGATCAGGTTGAGCTTGTCTTGCAGCAGTTGGGTCACGGCGCTGTCGGGGTCTGGAGCTTGCCATAGTGCGCCGACGCTGTTGCCGATTTCACCCAGGCTGAAGCCCAGGCGCTGGGCGGTCTTGATGTAAAGCACCAACTGCACCATGTCGGCGGGATAGTCACGGTAACCGTTGGCACTGCGTTGCGCGGCAATCAATCCGCGTTGTTCGTAGAAGCGCAGGGTGTCGCGGCTGACCTGGCTGGCCTGGGCTAATTCGCCGATACGCATGCAGAGGGCTCGAAGGGGCTTGACCCTGGAGCATACTCCAGGCTTTAGCGTGCTGGCTTCTTGAATTGAAGGAGCTTGCTGCTATGTGGACTGCACACCAATACCGTCAACTGGTTCGGGCCAGCGGCTGGTACGACTTGATCGTCACCGCGGCGCTGGTCACCCCCTGGACCTTTGTTCTGCTGCACAACGCCTTGGTGGCGTTGAATCTGCCCGGCGAACTGCCACCGTTCGCGCCAGTGCATATGTTGATGGCCAACCTGATGGGCTCGATTGTGTGCGTGTGGTCAGTGCTGCGAATCCGCGATCCCCAAGCGATATTTGGCCGCTATGACGCGGCCGGCCGGGTGTTATTTGCCACTTGGCAGATTTACGCGCTGGCCCACGGCGCAAGTTTAGTGCTGGTGATTGTCGTGGTGTTTGAAGTGCTGTGGGCGGTAGCGCAGTTGATGCCGGTGCGCCGTCCGGCAAGTTGATCAAAAAATGCTCAGTTACGCCGGGGCGTTGCGGGCTCTACCGCCGGCTCACTCTTGCACGGGTTATCCACAGGTTGCTCCACAGTAATTGTGCGCAAGCGTGTTCGGTGGATATAAGCGCTGCGGCCCTTTGTTCTAAAGGACATAACCCGCCTAACTGACTGTTTTTGAGCCGGATTAATACTTTAGTGTGGCGGGCTGAGCAAAAACTGAACAACCGCCTGAAAGCCTTGTGACAGAAGGGTTACAGGCGAGTGTGCTCAGGTTATCCACAGGCAGGTGCACAGCAGATGTGGGCAGTTTCAGCGCTCTAGCAGAATGCGCCCGCGGCTCAGGTCGGCGAGCTGAGTTTGCAAGGTGTCGATATGCGCTTCGCCGAGGGCCAGTTGCAGGTCGACGCCATTGGCGGTGAAGGTTTCTTCCATCACCAGCCCGCCCAGTTCGGCCACCCGTAGCTTCACCAACTGCAGCTCGGCAAAACCACAGGAGCAACTCAGTGGCACACGTTTGATCAGCTCGACGCGTTCGGCCGCTTGCAGGCACTTGTTGGCGCCGCCGCCATAGGCCCGGGCCAGGCCGCCGGTGCCCAGTTGGATGCCGCCGTACCAGCGGATCACCAGCACTACGACCTGGTCGCAGTCCTGCGCTTCGATCGCGGCCAGGATCGGGCGCCCGGCCGTGCCGCCGGGCTCGCCGTCATCGTTACTGCGGTATTGATCCCCCAGTTTCCAGGCCCAGCAGTTGTGCGTGGCATTCAGGTCGCTGTGCTGGTCGATGAAGGCCTGGGCGTCCTGGGGGCTGCTGATGGGGGCGGCGAGGGTAATGAAGCGGCTTTTGCGAATTTCTTCGCGAAACTCGCAAAAGCCGGTAAGCGTGAAAGGCATGGGTAACTTCGTTTAGAGGGCCGGCTTGATGCCACAGCCTTTGAGAATGATGTGGATAAGGTTGGTGCCAGCGTCTTCCATGTCCTGCTTGGTCAGCTTGGTGCGACCGGTCACGCGGCAGATTTGCGTGGCAAAGTCGGCGTAATGCTGGGTGCTGCCCCACAGCAGGAAGATCAGGTGCACGGGGTCGATGGGGTCCATCTTGCCTGCGTCGATCCAGGCCTGGAACACCGCCGCACGGCCGCTGAACCAGGCGCGGTAGTCCTGGCTGAAATATTCGGTCAGGCATTCACCGCCACTGATGATCTCCATCGCAAAGATCCGCGAGGCTTGTGGCTGGCGGCGGGAGAATTCCATCTTGGTGCGGATGTAGCGGGTCAGCGCTGCGGCCGGGTCGTCCTCGGCCGTCAGGGTGTTGAAGGTGCTGTCCCAGAGTTCGAGGATGTTACTGAGCACGGCAATGTACAGGCCCAGCTTGTTGGTGAAGTAGTAGTGCAAGTTGGCTTTCGGCAACCCGGCACTCGCCGCGATGGTGTTCATGCTGGTGCCTTTGTAGCCATGACGGGCGAACTCGTCTTCGGCAGCCTGCAAAATCGCTTGTTCGTTCTTTTGCCGAATGCGGCTTGCAGGTTTTCCGGCGTGGTTGCTGTGGGCAGGAACTTCGAGGCTCATGGAGGTTTCCGTGCAGATCGATGAATACGACGTGTGCACAGATAACCCACCCTCAAGCCCCAGACAAGTCCCGATACGATAAAACCGTCAAAGCGGCTCCAGAGTGTCGCTTTCCAGGGCCCGGTTTGCGGCATCTGCGGTGGCTTTGGGTTCAGGCAGTAACAAGCACAACGCAATGGCGGTCAGGCCGCCGCTGGTGATGGCGGAGTCGAACAGGTTCTGCACCAGCGTTGGCATCAGGTGCAGCAGGTTCGGTTGGGCCGCGATCCCCAGGCCGACGCCAAACGAGGTGGCGATGATCAGCATGCTGCGCCGGTCCAGCGGGGCCTGGGCGAGGATGCGCACGCCGGCGGCGGCGACACTGCCGAACATCACCAGGGTTGCCCCACCCAGCACCGGCTTGGGGATTTGTTGCAGCACCGCGCCGATCAGCGGAAACAGCCCGAGGCAAAACAGCACCACGCCGATGTACAGGCCGACGTAACGGCTGGCGACGCCGGTCAGTTGGATCACGCCGTTGTTCTGGGCAAAGGTGGTGTTGGGGAAGGCGCTGAAGGTGGCGGCGATCATGCAGCTGATGCCGTCCCCCAGCACGCCGCCCTTGAGCCGGCTTATATAGGAAGGGCCGCTGATGGGTTGGCGGGCGATCATGCAATTGGCGGTGAGGTCGCCGACGGTTTCGATGGTGCTGATCAGATAAATCAGTGCCACCGGCAGGAAAGCGCTCCAGTCGAAGTTGAAACCGAAGTGAAACGGTGTGGGCAGGCTGATCAATGGCAAGTCAGGCAGCGCTTGGGGCACCAGTTTTCCGCTGAACCAGGCGGCGAGGCTGCCCAATGCCAGGCCAATGATAATGGCACTGAGGCGTACCCATGGGGTGTTCGAGCGGTTGAGCAGGATGATGGTCATTACCACGAACACACCGAGTGCCAGGTTGGTCGGGGCGCCGAAGTCCGGGGCGTTGAAGCCGCCACCCAAGTCGGTGATACCGACCTTGATCAGGCTGATGCCAATCAGGGTGATGACGATGCCGGTGACCAGGGGTGTGATCACTCTTCTCAGTTGGCCGATAAACCGGCTCAACACCACCTGCACGGCTGCACCGAAGAAGCACACGCCAAAGATCATCGCCAGGATGTCTTCCGGGCTGCCGCCGCGTTGCTTGACCAGAAAACCTGCCGACAACACCGCACCGAGAAACGCGAAGCTGGTGCCTTGCAGGCAGATCATCCCGGCGCCAATGCCAAACGGCCTACGCGCTTGAATGAAGGTACCTACACCGGAAACCATCAATGCCATGCTGATCAGGTAGGGCAGGTGAGCGGTCAGGCCGAGGGTGGAGCCGATGATCAGTGGGGGAGTGATGATGCCGACAAACGCGGCCAGTACATGCTGCAACGCAGCAAGCAATGCAGGCAAAGGTTTGGGCCGATCGTTGAGGCCGTAGATCAGGTCACTTGGGTTTTCGGATTCTGGCGACATGGTGGGGAGCTCATGGCTGATGGTTCGAGATCCCCTTGTCTTGCAAAAAGCTGTCCAGCTGCTCAGGTTTTTCTGCGAGGCCCGTGTTAGCGCGTTGCGGCCAGACTTTCGAGGAAGCTTTCCAGCACCAAATGAGGGCGACGGCCCTTGCGCGTGACCGAAGCGAGGCTCAAATCGTAAAAGCGTGTAGCTGGTTTCAGCGCGCGCAGTCGGCCTTGTTGTACCCACAGACTGGCGTAGTGGTCGGGCAGGTAGCCGATGTAGCGGCCGGTCAGGATCAGGAAGGCCATGCCTTCGCGGTCCGAGGCGCTGGCGGTGCAGTTGAGTGCCTGGTAGTGCGCCTGGATATCGGCGGGCAGGCGGAAGGTCGGGGCGATGGCGTCCTGGCTGTTGATGCGTTCGTCGTCCAGTTGCTTGTCGTCGGCGTAAAACAGCGGGTGGCCGACTGCGCAGTACAGCAGCGAGCGTTCGCTGTACAGCGGCTGGTATTCAAGCCCCGACAGGGCGCTGGCCTGGGGGACTACGCCGACGTGCAGGCGACCGTCGAGCACACCTTGTTCGACTTCATTGGGGGCGATCATGCGGATCTGGATCTGTACGTCCGGGCCGCGCTCCTTCAATTGCGCCAAGGCGTGGGTGATGCGCATGTGGGGCAGGGTGACCAGATTGTCGGTCAGGCCGATGATCAGCTCGCCGCGCAAGTGCTGGTGCAGGCCGTTGACCTCGGTGCGGAAACTTTCCAGGGCGCTGAGCAGCTGCAACGCCGACTGGTACACCTCGCGCCCTTCCTCGGTCAGGGAAAACCCCGCCCGCCCGCGTTGGCACAGGCGTAGGCCGAGGCGTTGCTCAAGATCACTCATTTGCTGGCTGATGGCCGAGCGACCAATCCCCAGGACGGTTTCCGCCGCCGAGAAGCCGCCGCATTCCACCACGCTGCGAAAGATGCGCAACAGGCGGATATCGAAGTCGCTGACTTGGGCCAGTGGGTCGGGTCGACGGCTGCTCATAGTTTAGTGAAGGCCTGACTGAAGGTTAGAAGAGTTGGATTTCACCGACTTTATCCCCGTGGCAATTTAGCTGCAACAACGCTTTTCAAATCCCTACGCTGCCTTTCGCCTTGCGAGGTTTTGCTCATGAACATGCCCGAAAACGCTCCGTCCACCCTGGCCAGCCAACTGAAGCTGGACGCGCACTGGATGCCGTACACCGCCAACCGCAACTTCCATCGTGACCCGCGTCTGATCGTGGCGGCCGAGGGCAGCTGGTTGACCGATGACAAGGGGCGCAAGGTGTATGACTCGTTGTCGGGTCTTTGGACCTGCGGCGCCGGGCACACCCGCAAGGAAATCCAGGAAGCGGTCTCCAAGCAACTGGGTACGTTGGACTACTCGCCGGGCTTCCAATACGGTCATCCATTGTCGTTCCAACTGGCAGAAAAGATTACCGACCTGACCCCGGGTAACCTGAACCACGTGTTCTTCACCGACTCCGGCTCCGAGTGTGCCGATACCGCCGTGAAGATGGTGCGTGCGTACTGGCGCCTGAAAGGCCAGGCGACCAAGACCAAGATGATCGGCCGTGCCCGTGGTTACCACGGTGTGAACATCGCCGGTACCAGCCTGGGCGGCGTCAACGGCAACCGTAAGATCTTTGGTCAGGCGATGATGGATGTTGACCATCTGCCTCACACCCTGTTGGCGAGCAATGCGTTCTCCCGTGGCATGCCGGAGCTGGGCGGTATTGCCTTGGCGGATGAGCTGCTCAAGCTGATCGAGTTGCACGATGCGTCGAACATCGCCGCAGTGTTTGTTGAACCGATGGCAGGCTCTGCTGGCGTGCTGGTTCCGCCACAGGGTTACCTGAAGCGTCTGCGTGAGATCTGCGATCAACACAACATCTTGCTGGTCTTCGACGAGGTGATCACCGGCTTCGGTCGTACCGGTTCGATGTTTGGTGCTGACAGCTTCGGTGTGACCCCGGACCTGATGTGCATTGCCAAGCAAGTCACCAACGGTGCGATTCCGATGGGCGCGGTGATTGCCAGCACCGAGATTTATCAGACGTTCATGAATCAGGCGACGCCTGAGTACGCGGTGGAATTCCCACACGGTTACACCTACTCGGCTCACCCGGTGGCCTGCGCGGCCGGCCTGGCGGCACTCGACCTTCTGCAGAAGGAAAACCTGGTGCAGAGCGTGGCCGAAGTCGCACCGCATTTCGAGAATGCGCTGCACGGCCTGAAGGGCAGCAAGAACGTGATCGACATTCGTAACTACGGCCTGGCCGGTGCGATCCAGATTGCGCCGCGTGACGGTGATGCGATTGTGCGTCCGTTCGAAGCCGGCATGGCTTTGTGGAAAGCCGGCTTCTACGTGCGCTTTGGCGGCGATACCTTGCAGTTCGGGCCAACCTTCAACAGCAAGCCGCAGGACCTGGATCGCTTGTTCGATGCGGTCGGCGAAGTGCTGAACAAGATCGACTGATTTCTCCTTCTATATAGAACAACTTTTCAGGAGCCCTGCATGAGCCTCATCCAGCATTTGATCAACGGCCAATTGGTGACCGAGAACGGTCGCACGGCTGACGTGTATAACCCGTCGACTGGCCAGGTGATTCACCAGGTGCCGTTGGCCAGCCGCGAAACCATTCAAAGCGCCATCGACTCGGCCAGGGCGGCCTTCCCGGCCTGGCGCAACACGCCACCGGCCAAGCGTGCCCAGGTGATGTTCCGTTTCAAGCAATTGCTGGAACAGAACGAAGCGCGGATCTCCCAACTGATCAGCGAAGAGCACGGCAAGACCCTGGAAGATGCGGCGGGTGAGCTGAAGCGTGGGATCGAGAACGTGGAGTACGCGTGCTCGGCGCCGGAAATCCTCAAGGGTGAGTACAGCCGTAACGTTGGCCCGAACATTGACGCATGGTCTGACTTCCAGCCGTTGGGTGTGGTGGCGGGTATTACGCCGTTCAACTTCCCTGCAATGGTGCCGCTGTGGATGTATCCACTGGCGATCGTCTGCGGCAACTGCTTCATCCTCAAGCCGTCGGAACGTGATCCAAGCTCGACGCTGCTGATTGCACAACTGTTGCAGGAAGCCGGTTTGCCTAAAGGTGTGCTGAGCGTGGTGCACGGCGACAAGGGCGCGGTGGATGCGCTGATCGAAGCGCCGGAAGTCAAAGCGTTGAGCTTTGTGGGTTCGACGCCGATCGCCGAGTACATCTATTCGGAAGCTACCAAGCGTGGCAAGCGTGTACAGGCGCTGGGCGGGGCGAAGAACCATGCGGTGCTGATGCCGGATGCAGACCTGGATAATGCAGTCAGCGCCTTGATGGGCGCGGCCTATGGTTCGTGCGGTGAGCGTTGCATGGCGATCTCTGTTGCCGTGTGTGTCGGCGACCAGGTAGCGGATGCGTTGATTGCCAAGTTGGTGCCGCAGGTCAAGGCGCTGAAGATTGGTGCGGGCACTTCCTGTGGCTTGGACATGGGGCCGCTGGTGACTGGCCAGGCGCGGGATAAAGTCAGTGGCTATATAGAAGACGGCGTTTCTTCGGGCGCTGAGTTGGTGGTCGACGGGCGTGGGTTGAGTGTTGCGGGCCATGAAGAAGGTTTCTTCCTGGGCGGTAGCTTGTTCGATCGCGTGACCCCAGAGATGCGTATCTATAAAGAAGAGATCTTCGGGCCGGTGCTGTGCGTGGTTCGGGTGAGCAGTCTGGAAGCGGCTATGCAACTGATCAACGATCACGAGTATGGCAATGGTACCTGCATCTTCACCCGTGACGGTGAGGCGGCGCGGTTGTTCTGTGACGAGATTGAAGTGGGCATGGTTGGCGTCAACGTGCCGTTGCCGGTGCCGGTGGCGTATCACAGCTTTGGTGGCTGGAAGCGTTCGCTGTTTGGCGACTTGCATGCCTATGGGCCGGATGGGGTGCGTTTCTACACCCGTCGCAAGGCGATTACCCAGCGCTGGCCGCAACGGGCCAGCCATGAGGCGTCGCAGTTTGCCTTTCCCAGCTTGTAAGTTCGGTCAGTAGAAGGCCGGCCCCTTGGGGCCGGCCTTTGCTTTTCAGGGCTTTTTTGACCGATATGACAGTATTGTGAAAAAAGGTGTTGACGGCAGATTCTGGAAGTCTATAATTCGCCCCACTTCCGGCGCAGTCGAAACGGAAAACTCCTTGGTAAACAAAGAGTTATGTAGGTTTCGACAGCGAGCTGCTTCAGATCATCGAAGCCCAGAAGGAGTTAGTAAGGCCGTGTTGTTTGGCTCTATTAACGGTTCGATCTTCTCGGTCGAAAGCGGAGAAAAAGAGGTGTTGACAGCGGCGTGTAACGCTGTAGAATTCGCCTCCCGCTAACGAGAGATCGGAAGCGCAAGTGGTTGAAGTTACAAAG
>NZ_JAAAFU010000075.1:904228-965210 GCF_019352905.1 Pseudomonas sp. Xaverov 83
AGTGTTGTTTAGCCCTATTAACGGTTCGATCTTCTCGGTCGAAAGCGGAGAAAAAGAGGTGTTGACAGCAGCGTGTAACGCTGTAGAATTCGCCTCCCGCTAACGAGAGATCGGAAGCGCAAGTGGTTGAAGTTACAAAGGAAACTTTGAAAACTTCTTAAAAAAACCGCTTGACAGCAACAGAGGCTGCTGTAGAATGCGCGCCTCGGTTGAGACGAAAGATCTTAACCAACCGCTCTTTAACAACTGAATCAAGCAATTCGTGTGGGTGCTTGTGGAGTCAGACTGATAGTCAACAAGATTATCAGCATCACAAGTTACTCCGCGAGAAATCAAAGATGTAACCAACGATTGCTGAGCCAAGTTTAGGGTTTCTTAAAAACCCAAAGATGTTTGAACTGAAGAGTTTGATCATGGCTCAGATTGAACGCTGGCGGCAGGCCTAACACATGCAAGTCGAGCGGTAGAGAGAAGCTTGCTTCTCTTGAGAGCGGCGGACGGGTGAGTAATGCCTAGGAATCTGCCTGGTAGTGGGGGATAACGTTCGGAAACGGACGCTAATACCGCATACGTCCTACGGGAGAAAGCAGGGGACCTTCGGGCCTTGCGCTATCAGATGAGCCTAGGTCGGATTAGCTAGTTGGTGGGGTAATGGCTCACCAAGGCGACGATCCGTAACTGGTCTGAGAGGATGATCAGTCACACTGGAACTGAGACACGGTCCAGACTCCTACGGGAGGCAGCAGTGGGGAATATTGGACAATGGGCGAAAGCCTGATCCAGCCATGCCGCGTGTGTGAAGAAGGTCTTCGGATTGTAAAGCACTTTAAGTTGGGAGGAAGGGCAGTAAATTAATACTTTGCTGTTTTGACGTTACCGACAGAATAAGCACCGGCTAACTCTGTGCCAGCAGCCGCGGTAATACAGAGGGTGCAAGCGTTAATCGGAATTACTGGGCGTAAAGCGCGCGTAGGTGGTTCGTTAAGTTGGATGTGAAATCCCCGGGCTCAACCTGGGAACTGCATTCAAAACTGACGAGCTAGAGTATGGTAGAGGGTGGTGGAATTTCCTGTGTAGCGGTGAAATGCGTAGATATAGGAAGGAACACCAGTGGCGAAGGCGACCACCTGGACTGATACTGACACTGAGGTGCGAAAGCGTGGGGAGCAAACAGGATTAGATACCCTGGTAGTCCACGCCGTAAACGATGTCAACTAGCCGTTGGGAGCCTTGAGCTCTTAGTGGCGCAGCTAACGCATTAAGTTGACCGCCTGGGGAGTACGGCCGCAAGGTTAAAACTCAAATGAATTGACGGGGGCCCGCACAAGCGGTGGAGCATGTGGTTTAATTCGAAGCAACGCGAAGAACCTTACCAGGCCTTGACATCCAATGAACTTTCTAGAGATAGATTGGTGCCTTCGGGAACATTGAGACAGGTGCTGCATGGCTGTCGTCAGCTCGTGTCGTGAGATGTTGGGTTAAGTCCCGTAACGAGCGCAACCCTTGTCCTTAGTTACCAGCACGTAATGGTGGGCACTCTAAGGAGACTGCCGGTGACAAACCGGAGGAAGGTGGGGATGACGTCAAGTCATCATGGCCCTTACGGCCTGGGCTACACACGTGCTACAATGGTCGGTACAGAGGGTTGCCAAGCCGCGAGGTGGAGCTAATCCCAGAAAACCGATCGTAGTCCGGATCGCAGTCTGCAACTCGACTGCGTGAAGTCGGAATCGCTAGTAATCGCGAATCAGAATGTCGCGGTGAATACGTTCCCGGGCCTTGTACACACCGCCCGTCACACCATGGGAGTGGGTTGCACCAGAAGTAGCTAGTCTAACCTTCGGGAGGACGGTTACCACGGTGTGATTCATGACTGGGGTGAAGTCGTAACAAGGTAGCCGTAGGGGAACCTGCGGCTGGATCACCTCCTTAATCGACGACATCAGCTGCTCCATAAGTTCCCACACGAATTGCTTGATTCATTGAAGAAGACGATAAGAAGCAGCCCGAAATTGGGTCTGTAGCTCAGTTGGTTAGAGCGCACCCCTGATAAGGGTGAGGTCGGCAGTTCGAATCTGCCCAGACCCACCAATTTTGTGTGGGAAACGCCTGTAGAAATACGGGGCCATAGCTCAGCTGGGAGAGCGCCTGCCTTGCACGCAGGAGGTCAACGGTTCGATCCCGTTTGGCTCCACCACTACTGCTTCTACGTTATGAAAGCTTAGAAATGAGCATTCCATCGTTGTGATGGTGAATGTTGATTTCTAGTCTTTGATTAGATCGTTCTTTAAAAATTTGGGTATGTGATAGAAAGATAGACTGAACGTTACTTTCACTGGTAACGGATCAGGCTAAGGTAAAATTTGTGAGTAATTGCGAATTTTCGGCGAATGTCGTCTTCACAGTATAACCAGATTGCTTGGGGTTATATGGTCAAGTGAAGAAGCGCATACGGTGGATGCCTTGGCAGTCAGAGGCGATGAAAGACGTGGTAGCCTGCGAAAAGCTTCGGGGAGTCGGCAAACAGACTTTGATCCGGAGATGTCTGAATGGGGGAACCCAGCCATCATAAGATGGTTACCTTACACTGAATACATAGGTGTATGGAGCGAACCAGGGGAACTGAAACATCTAAGTACCCTGAGGAAAAGAAATCAACCGAGATTCCCTTAGTAGTGGCGAGCGAACGGGGACTAGCCCTTAAGTGGCTTTGAGATTAGCGGAACGCTCTGGAAAGTGCGGCCATAGTGGGTGATAGCCCTGTACGCGAAAATCTCTTAGTCATGAAATCGAGTAGGACGGAGCACGAGAAACTTTGTCTGAATATGGGGGGACCATCCTCCAAGGCTAAATACTACTGACTGACCGATAGTGAACTAGTACCGTGAGGGAAAGGCGAAAAGAACCCCGGAGAGGGGAGTGAAATAGATCCTGAAACCGTATGCGTACAAGCAGTGGGAGCAGACTTTGTTCTGTGACTGCGTACCTTTTGTATAATGGGTCAGCGACTTATTTTCAGTGGCGAGCTTAACCGAATAGGGGAGGCGTAGCGAAAGCGAGTCTTAATAGGGCGTCTAGTCGCTGGGAATAGACCCGAAACCGGGCGATCTATCCATGGGCAGGTTGAAGGTTGGGTAACACTAACTGGAGGACCGAACCGACTACCGTTGAAAAGTTAGCGGATGACCTGTGGATCGGAGTGAAAGGCTAATCAAGCTCGGAGATAGCTGGTTCTCCTCGAAAGCTATTTAGGTAGCGCCTCATGTATCACTGTAGGGGGTAGAGCACTGTTTCGGCTAGGGGGTCATCCCGACTTACCAAACCGATGCAAACTCCGAATACCTACAAGTGCCGAGCATGGGAGACACACGGCGGGTGCTAACGTCCGTCGTGAAAAGGGAAACAACCCAGACCGTCAGCTAAGGTCCCAAAGTTATGGTTAAGTGGGAAACGATGTGGGAAGGCTTAGACAGCTAGGAGGTTGGCTTAGAAGCAGCCACCCTTTAAAGAAAGCGTAATAGCTCACTAGTCGAGTCGGCCTGCGCGGAAGATGTAACGGGGCTCAAACCATACACCGAAGCTACGGGTATCATCTTCGGATGATGCGGTAGAGGAGCGTTCTGTAAGCCTGTGAAGGTGAGTTGAGAAGCTTGCTGGAGGTATCAGAAGTGCGAATGCTGACATGAGTAACGATAATGGGTGTGAAAAACACCCACGCCGAAAGACCAAGGTTTCCTGCGCAACGTTAATCGACGCAGGGTTAGTCGGTCCCTAAGGCGAGGCTGAAAAGCGTAGTCGATGGAAAACAGGTTAATATTCCTGTACTTCTGGTTATTGCGATGGAGGGACGGAGAAGGCTAGGCCAGCTTGGCGTTGGTTGTCCAAGTTTAAGGTGGTAGGCTGGAATCTTAGGTAAATCCGGGATTCTAAGGCCGAGAGCTGATGACGAGTTATCTTTTAGATGACGAAGTGGTTGATGCCATGCTTCCAAGAAAAGCTTCTAAGCTTCAGGTAACCAGGAACCGTACCCCAAACCGACACAGGTGGTTGGGTAGAGAATACCAAGGCGCTTGAGAGAACTCGGGTGAAGGAACTAGGCAAAATGGCACCGTAACTTCGGGAGAAGGTGCGCCGGTGAGGGTGAAGGACTTGCTCCGTAAGCTCATGCCGGTCGAAGATACCAGGCCGCTGCGACTGTTTATTAAAAACACAGCACTCTGCAAACACGAAAGTGGACGTATAGGGTGTGACGCCTGCCCGGTGCCGGAAGGTTAATTGATGGGGTTAGCTAACGCGAAGCTCTTGATCGAAGCCCCGGTAAACGGCGGCCGTAACTATAACGGTCCTAAGGTAGCGAAATTCCTTGTCGGGTAAGTTCCGACCTGCACGAATGGCGTAACGATGGCGGCGCTGTCTCCACCCGAGACTCAGTGAAATTGAAATCGCTGTGAAGATGCAGTGTATCCGCGGCTAGACGGAAAGACCCCGTGAACCTTTACTATAGCTTTGCACTGGACTTTGAATTTGCTTGTGTAGGATAGGTGGGAGGCTTTGAAGCGTGGACGCCAGTTCGCGTGGAGCCAACCTTGAAATACCACCCTGGCAACTTTGAGGTTCTAACTCAGGTCCGTTATCCGGATCGAGGACAGTGTATGGTGGGTAGTTTGACTGGGGCGGTCTCCTCCTAAAGAGTAACGGAGGAGTACGAAGGTGCGCTCAGACCGGTCGGAAATCGGTCGTAGAGTATAAAGGCAAAAGCGCGCTTGACTGCGAGACAGACACGTCGAGCAGGTACGAAAGTAGGTCTTAGTGATCCGGTGGTTCTGTATGGAAGGGCCATCGCTCAACGGATAAAAGGTACTCCGGGGATAACAGGCTGATACCGCCCAAGAGTTCATATCGACGGCGGTGTTTGGCACCTCGATGTCGGCTCATCACATCCTGGGGCTGAAGCCGGTCCCAAGGGTATGGCTGTTCGCCATTTAAAGTGGTACGCGAGCTGGGTTTAGAACGTCGTGAGACAGTTCGGTCCCTATCTGCCGTGGACGTTTGAGATTTGAGAGGGGCTGCTCCTAGTACGAGAGGACCGGAGTGGACGAACCTCTGGTGTTCCGGTTGTCACGCCAGTGGCATTGCCGGGTAGCTATGTTCGGAATAGATAACCGCTGAAAGCATCTAAGCGGGAAACTAGCCTCAAGATGAGATCTCACTGGAACCTTGAGTTCCCTGAAGGGCCGTCGAAGACTACGACGTTGATAGGTTGGGTGTGTAAGCGCTGTGAGGCGTTGAGCTAACCAATACTAATTGCCCGTGAGGCTTGACCATATAACACCCAAGCAATTTGCGTCGAAGAGACCAGATTGCGGTGTGTGAAGACGAAACGAACCGAAAGTTCGAATCTCACAAAACACCGAAAGCTATCACATACCCAATTTGCTGAAGCGAGGCCATCTGGTCACGACTCAGTACCCGAATTTCTTGACGACCATAGAGCATTGGAACCACCTGATCCCATCCCGAACTCAGCAGTGAAACGATGCATCGCCGATGGTAGTGTGGGGTTTCCCCATGTGAGAGTAGGTCATCGTCAAGATTAAATTCCGAAACCCCTGATTGCTAACGCAATCAGGGGTTTTGTTTTGGGCGGTCGGAAACTCACAGCGATGCTGTTTAAAATCCTTTCTCCCTGATCAACCCGATCAGCGCCCTTAATCCCGCTGGCACATGACGTCTTCCTGGATAATAGAGGCGCAGACGGTCAAAAGATGGCGTCCACTCCTCCAGCACACGCACTAACGTCCCCTTCGCTAAATCAGCCGCGGCATTCCATTCCGTAAGGTAGGTCAGGCCCAGCCCCGCCCTGGCAGCCTCAAGCATTAGACTCGGATTATCCAGGGTCAAAGCCCCCTGTACCTCAATAGCAAGCGCTTCGCCATGACGCTCAAACTCCCAGTGATAGATCGCACCGCCGGGCATTCGGCTGCGAATACATTGATGGACCTTCAGATCCATTGGGCTGACGGGGACGGGGTTGCTGACAAAATAGTCCGGGCTGCCCAATACCGCAAAACGCTGGGCTGGGCTGATATCGACCGCGATCATGTCTTGAGGAACGGTGTCACCTAGACGAATCCCTGCATCAAACCCCTGCGCAACGATATCCACCAGACGCCCTTCAGTGACGATATCCAGTTTCATCCGCGGATAACGCCGCAGATACTCCAGCAGCAGCGGCATCACCTGCTTTGCGGCACCCGCTGAGGTATTCAGGCGCAAGGTGCCGCTCGGCTCCGCACTGCGATTTCCCGCCTGTTCCAGCGCAGTGCGAATGCTCAACAGTGCCGGAGTAATCGTCTCGACAAACTCTGCACCCACTTCAGATAACGACACACTGCGGGTTGTGCGATTGAACAGCCTCACCCCCATCCGCGCTTCAAGCCCTGCAATAGAGTGGCTCAGCGCCGAGGTCGATACATTTAATTCAGTTGCCGCCGCACGAAAACTTCTATGTCGCGCCACTGCCAATACGGCTTCCAGTTCATTCAGTCCTGATGTATTCATTGTCCTGAATCACTCATCAACTCATGCAGATTTGTACGGCTTATCAGCTCAATCATAGTGACTTACCGTAGGACGCACTAGCTCAGTGTCCCGGAGGACCTATGCAATACATCAATCGGATTTACATCAACGGCGCCTTTGTGACACCTCATGGCGAAGAGCGTTTTGGTCTGTTCAATCCGGCTACGGGCCAGAGTATTGGCCAGGTTCGATTGGCAAATGAACAAGATGCTCTGGATGCCATCGCAGCCGCCAAGCGAGCTTTTACCGAGTTCTCCCACAGCTCGAAAGACGTACGCATCGACTATCTCAAGCGCATGCACGCCGCCGTTGAAGCCATTGAGGAGGAACTCACCGATGCGATTATCGAGGAGTACGGCGCCCCGGTTTCCCGTGCGCGATGGATGGCCAAGCACGCGGCCAGCGTCCTGCAAGATGCCGCTTCGGTACTGGAGAACTATAACTTCTCTCGACGTATCGGCATTGCCGAGGTGGTCATGCAGCCGTTGGGTGTGGCCGGCTTGATCACGCCCTGGAACAGCAACGCCGGTTTTATCTGCGGCAAGCTCGCTGCAGCGCTTGCCGCCGGCTGTACCGCTGTGATCAAACCCAGTGAAATGAGCGCAATCCAGACCTCCATCGTCACCCGTGCACTCCATGAAGCGGGGCTGCCCGCGGGCGTGTTCAATATCGTCACCGGCCGTGGCGAAACCGTAGGCGCCGTGTTGAGCGCCCATCCCGACATCGCAAAAGTCTCCTTCACCGGCTCAACGGCCGTCGGCAAAATGATCCTGCGTACCGGCTCTGAGACCTTGAAGCGCGTCACTCTGGAACTGGGCGGCAAATCACCGGTGCTGATTCTCGATGATGCGGATCTCAAGACCGCTGTGCCCATGGCTCTCCAGGCCGGCTTCATGAACAGTGGCCAGGCCTGCATTGCCGGCACCCGAATCCTGGTACCTGAAGATCGCCTGAATGAAGTTGAAGCGCTGATGATCCAGGAGGCGGCCAAAGTACAAGTCGATAATCCCCGTGAGCCAGCCACCGCTGTCGGCCCCATGGTCAGTCATAAACAGTGGGAGCGGGTGCAGCGCTACATTCAGATCGGGATTGAGGAGGGCGCGCATTTATTGGCAGGAGGCCCCGGTTTGCCTGAAGGCATCACGGCTGGCTGGTTCGTAAGACCGACCATATTCAGCCGCGTGACCAATCAAATGACCATCGCCCGCGAAGAGATTTTCGGTCCGGTGCTATCGATCATTACCTACGCGACCGAGGAGGAGGCACTGACGATAGCTAACGACACCCCCTACGGCCTTCAGGCGTACATCCTGTCCTCAAATCCCGAACGTGCCCGCAGGCTGGCTAGCCGTATCGATGCAGGCCGAGTCCTGATCAATACCCTCGCCCATGAGCCATTGGCCCCGTTTGGCGGTTTCAAGCAATCGGGTATTGGTCGCGAGTACGGCACATTTGGCCTGGAAGCCTTCCTGGAGCCCAAGTCCATCCTAAGCTGATTCCTCAGCATGAAAACGTATGAATAAGGTCAACGTCCCAAACCAAAGTGCATGAACAGGCCCTATAAGCACACCGTTCAGGGAAATCGATGCAAAGTGTTTCCGCATTTTTGGTATGGTGCAGCACATTTTCACAAGGACTGATTTTTCCTCCGCAGGAAGCGGCGTCGACCTTATTTCAACGAGATGCTGTAGAAATGCCTGAACCGATACCGATCAAGGACCACGAAAAAGAAAACCGCCTGGTCAACAAGCGGCTGCTAGCCTGCGCGCTGCTGGTCATCGGCATCACCTGCGCCCTGGTAGGCCGGATGTACTTCCTGCAGGTGGTGCAGTACGACTACCACTCCACCATTTCCGAAAACAATCGCGTCCACGTCCTACCGATTACACCGACGCGCGGCCTGATCTATGACCGCAATGGTGTAGTACTTGCCGACAACCGTCCCAGTTACAACCTGACCATCACCCGCGAACGTACGACCGATCTCAAGGGTGAGCTGGACGCCATCGTCAGCCTCCTGCATTTGCCTGCCGAGGACCGTGGCGTATTTGATAAAGCGCTCAAGCAAGCGCGTCATCCCTTCGTCCCCGTCACGCTGTTTTATGAGCTGACCGAAGAACAGATCGCCGTGCTGGCCGTCAACGAATTCCGCCTGCCTGGCGTGGATGTCGAGCCGCAATTCGTCCGCCATTACCCGCTGGGTGCGCACTTTGCCCACTCCATTGGCTACGTAGGCCGGATCAACGAAAAAGAATCCAAGGCCCTCGATTCAGTGGAATACCGGGGCACGCAATCCATCGGTAAAACCGGGATCGAGCGCTTCTACGAGTCCGAGCTGCATGGCCACGTGGGCTATGAAGAAGTTGAAACCAACGCCCAGGGCCGCGTCCTGCGAGTGCTCAAGCACACCGACCCGATCCCCGGCAAAAACATCGTTTTGAGCCTGGACGTCAAACTCCAGGAAGCTGCCGAAGAAGCCCTCGGCGACCGTCGCGGCTCGGTGGTCGCTCTCGATCCGGCAACTGGCGAAGTCCTGGCGATGGTCAGCAAGCCGAGCTTTGACCCGAACCTGTTCGTCACCGGTATCAGCTTCAAGGAATATGCAGCGCTTCACGACTCTCTTGATCGTCCGCTGTTTAACCGCGTGCTGCGCGGGCTCTACGCGCCAGGCTCGACGATCAAGCCGGAAGTCGCCATCGCCGGCCTCGACAGCGGTGTAGTCACCGCCCAGACCCGCGTGTTCGACCCGGGTTACTACCAACTCCCGGATTTCGACCATAAATACCGCAACTGGAACCACAGCGGCGACGGCTGGGTAGACATGGACGCAGCGATCATGCGCTCCAACGACACCTACTTCTACGACCTGGCCCACAAGCTGGGCATCGACCGCCTGCACGACTACCTGGCTGAATTCGGCCTTGGCCAGAAAGTCTCCCTCGACATGTTCGAAGAGTCGGCCGGCTTGATGCCGTCCCAGGCCTGGAAGCGCGCCACCCGACGCCAACCGTGGTTCCCGGGTGAAACCGTGATCCTCGGCATCGGCCAGGGCTACATGCAGGTCACCCCGCTGCAACTGGCCCAGGCCACTGCGTTGATCGCCAACAAAGGCGTGTGGAACCGCCCGCACCTGGCCAAGACCATCAATGGCGTGGCGCCAGTGGATGAAAACCCGATGCCCAACGTTGTCCTCAAAGACCCGCGCGACTGGGAGCAGGTCAACCACGGCATGCAACTGGTCATGCACGACCCACGAGGTATCGCCCGGGCGGCTGCAGCCGGTGCGCAATACCGGATTGCCGGCAAGAGTGGTACCGCACAGGTGGTGGCGATCAAGCAGGGTGAGCGTTACAACCGTCTCAAGACCCTGGAACGCAACCGCGACAACGCCTTGTTCGTTGGCTTCGCCCCGGCGGAGCACCCGCGGATCGTCATTTCGGTGATGATTGAAAACGGCGAGGCTGGTGGCCGGGTGGCGGGCCCGGTGGTGCGTCAGATCATGGACGCCTGGTTGCTCGATCAGGAAGGCCATTTGAAGCCGCAATACGCGACGCCAAGCAAGGCTCCAGGTGATCCTCACGTCTGAGGTCTTCAGGGCATGACGCTGTTCATGCCTTATACCTTGTCAAAGGTTGCGCATTGGTCGATGTCGCCTACTGTCAATACAGGAGGTGTCTCATGCACGAATCAAATGAAATCAAACGTAAAGTCCTGCTCAACGCGTCACGTCAACGGGTCTGGGATGCACTGACCGACGCCGAGCAATTCGGCAGCTGGTTTGGCATCGCCCTCAAGGACAAGCAGTTTGCCGCAGGGCGGGCCATTGAAGCCCCGATCACTTATCCAGGTTACGAGCACGTGGTGTGGAAGGCGAAAATCGAGCGCCTTGAGCCACAAGCGCGGTTCTCTTTCAGTTGGCATCCTTACGCCGTAGACAAGGAGGTGGATTACGACACGGAAGCCCCAACCCTGGTGGAGTTCACCCTCGAGGATCACGGAGAAGGTATCTTGCTGCGGGTGGTGGAATCAGGTTTTGACGGAATCCCGGACGCTCGCCGCCGCCAGAAGGCCTACAAGAAGAACTCCCGAGGCTGGGACGATCAGATGAACAATATCGAAGAGTACCTGGCGAAATCCCATCGGCCTTGAGTCCAGTGGCGAGTTCGCGATTCGCAAATTCGCCACTGAGACTGAACGGCTACTTGATCACCACCGGATTCACCGGCGCGCCACTGCCCCCGACAATCTTCAACGGGGCGGCGGTGTAGAGGAATTCCCACTGGCCGTCGTCCGCACAATCGGCGGCCAGTTCCTCCAGCAACACGATTTCGGTGAAGGCGATCCCCAGGTTGCGCATCAGCGCGCAATGCAGCGGAATCTGCACCCCGGACACCGGGTCGGTGATCACTTCGTTGGCGATGGTGTCGGTCACAAGGTTGGGGATTTCCATCTCGTGGAACCACTCCACCAGCTCGCGGCTGTAGGTCAGCCCGGGCTCCATCAGGTCCTTGAAAAACTCGGTCTTGCCCAGCTCATAAAAGGCACCCATGGAACCGGTGCGGATGATCAGGATGTCGCGCTTTTCAATGGTCACGCCCTGGGCCTTGGCGGCGTCGAGCAGGTCCAGGTGGTTGAAGGTTTCGCCACGGCCCAGGCATTTCTTGCCGCGATAGCGGGCCATGTCGATCAGCACCGCGCGGCCCACTACGCCGCGTTCGGCAATCGCCAGAACGCTGGCCTTGGCCATGCCGCCGACGGTGGTCTGGGCGTCGTAGCCGTTCCACAGTTGATTGTCGTACCAGGCGTGGCCGAGGGCGTCGTACTGGGTCGAGCCTTGCAACTGCATGAAGATCACGTCGTCGGAATACGCCGCGCCACCGGTCATGTGCGGCTGTTTGCCGAAGTGGTAATGGCTGTGGTCGAGGGTGTTGAAGCGCATCGACGGGTTGCGCGCCGGCCACATCGGGTCACCGCCCGGGTGGCCGATCTGCACTTGCAGGGTAAAGGTCTTGCCCTGTCGCACCGAGGCGACGCCCCGCAGCACTTCGGCTTCAGTCAGGTAATTGAGGGCACCGACTTCGTCGTCCGGTCCCCATTTACCCCAATTCTTTGGCAGGCCTTCTAGCAATTCCCGGGTGTTCGGCTCGTTCTTATTATGAAGATCACACATAGCAATTCCTGTCCCTGTGAGAGTGAGTTACACGCAGCGCCCGCCATCGACTTCCAGGCAGGTGCCGGTGATGAACGCCGCTTCGTCCGACGCCAGGTACAGGCAGGCGTTGGCCACATCTTGCGGGGTGGAAAAGCGCCCCAGGGGAATGGTCGCCATGAACTTCTGGCGGTTTTCCGGGGTGTCCGGCACGCCCATGAATTCGCTGAGCAATGCCGTGGCACCCACCACCGGATTCACGCAGTTGACGCGGATATTGTCCGGCCCCAACTCTGCCGCCATGGTCTTGCTCATGACCACCACTGCGCCCTTGCTGCCGTTATACCAGACCAGTCCCGGGCGCGGGCGGATCGCTGCCGTCGAGGCAATGTTGACGAACACTCCGCCGCCCTGGCCGCGAAAGTGCGGCACAAAATGCTTGGCGCTCAAGAAGATGCTTTTGACGTTGACTGCAAATACCCGGTCGAACTCGGCCTCATCGACCTCCAGCATCGGCCGGTTGCGGTGGGTGGTACCGGCGTTGTTGATGACAATGTCCAGCCCACCGAATTGCTCCAGTGTGCCGCGCAGCAGCGCGCCCATGCTTTCATCGTTGGCCACGTTGACCTCGATAAAGTGCGCATGGCCGCCGCTTTCGGCAATCTCATTGACCACTCGCTGACCGCCCACGGCGTTCATGTCCGCAACGATGACCTTGGCACCCTGGCGGGCAAATGTCTTGGCGATGCCCTCGCCAAACCCCGAACCGGCGCCGGTGACGATCGCGACTTTATTGGCTAAACGCATGGTGTGTTCTCCGTTCTTGTTGTTGTGAGGAATCAACCGTGTTTGATCGCAATGGTCTTCAAGGTGGTAAAGCCCAGCAGCGCCTCGAAGCCTTTTTCCCGGCCATAACCGCTGGCCTTCACGCCGCCGAATGGCAATTCAACGCCGCCACCGGCACCATAGTTATTGATGAACACTTGGCCACAACGCAGGGTGCGCGCCAGGCGCATTTGCCGCGCGCCATCGCGGGTCCACACGCCGGCCACCAGGCCGAACTCGGTGCCGTTGGCCAGGCGAATCGCTTCGGCTTCATCGTCGAAGGGCATCACGGCCAGCACCGGGCCAAAGACTTCGTGTTGCGCCAGGCGACTGTGAGGCGGCACATCGCGAAACAGTACCGCCTCCTGGAAATACCCGCCGCTGCCGGCCTCGGCCACCACCGTTCCGCGTGCGGCGACGGTGATCCCGGCCTGTTCGGCTTCACGAATAAACTCGTGCACCTGGCGTAGCTGCTTCTGATTGATCAGCGGGCCCATGTCCAGGTCCAGCGCCGAAGGCCCGGCGCGCAGTTCGCTGAAGCGTTGGCTGAGGCGTGCGAGCAGGGTTTCGTAAATGCAGCGTTCCACCAGCAAACGGCTGCCGGCGGAGCAGGTTTGCCCGCAGTTCTGAATGATGGCGTTGACCAGCACCGGCAACGCTTCATCCAGGTCGGCATCGGCGAACACCAGTTGCGGCGACTTGCCGCCCAACTCCAGGGTGACCGGGCAGTGGCGTTCGGCAGCGGCTTTCGACACGGCAGTACCGGTGGCGGTGGAGCCGGTGAACGAGATGTGATCGATGCCCGGGTGTGCACACAACGCCGCGCCGGCTTCGTAGCCGTAACCGGTGACTACGTTGATCGCGCCGGCTGGAAAACCAACCTCGGCAGCGATTTCCGCCAGGCGCAGCAACGACAGGCTGGCATCTTCCGCCGGCTTGACCACGCACGCATTGCCTGCCGCCAACGAGGCGCCGACGCTGCGCCCGAAAATCTGCATCGGGTAATTCCACGGGATGATATGCCCGGTCACCCCGTGGGGTTCGCGCACCGTCAACACCGTGTAGCCGGCCTGGTATGGCAGGGTTTCGCCGTGTAGTTTGTCCGCGGCACCCGCGTAGTATTCGAAATAGCGGGCAAGGGCGGTGGCATCGGCGCGGGCGACTTTCAGCGCCTTACCGGTGTCCCGCGCCTCGATCTGCGCCAGCTCTTCATGATGTTCCAGCACCGCCATGCCGAGCTTGGCCAGCAAACGGCTGCGATCCACGGCAGACAACCGGCCCCACGGGCCATCGAAGGTTTCCCCAAGTGCCAGGCGCGCCGCGCTGATCGCCGCCTCGATATCGGCGGCTGTGCCACGGGCGATGCTCGAATAGGTTTCGCCGGTACTGGGGTCGATCACCGGAATGTCTTCCAGCGAGGTCGATGCCAGCCATTGGTTGGCGATGTAATGTGCGTTGGTCATGTTCAGCTCCTGTTCCCTGCCACGCATTCGGCGATGGCGCGACCCACTTCGACAGTGCTGGCGCCGCCGCCCATTTCCCGGGTGCGCGGGCCATCGGCAAGCACCGTTTCGATGGCGGACACGATGGTTGCCGCCGCTTCCTGATAAAGCGGATCACCGTCGCCCAGATGCTCGATCATCAGCGCGGCCGACCAGATCTGCCCAATGGGATTGGCTACACCGAGCCCGGCAATATCCGGCGCGGAACCGTGCACCGGCTCGAACAGCGACGGGTAACGCCGCTCGGGATTCAGGTTGGCCGACGGCGCAATGCCAATGGTGCCGGTGCACGCCGGGCCAAGGTCGGAAAGGATGTCGCCGAACAGGTTGGACGCCACCACCACATCGAACCAGTCGGGGTGCTGCACGAAGTGCGCACACAGAATGTCGATATGAAACTTGGCCGTCTTCACGTCCGGGTAGCGCCGGGCGATCTCGGTCACCCGCTCGTCCCAGAACGGCATGGTGATGGAGATGCCATTGGATTTGGTCGCTGCCACCAGGTTTTTCCGGGGCCGCTGTTGCGCCAGTTTGAAGGCGTAATCCACCACGCGGTCCACGCCTTCCCGGGAGAAGATCGACTCCTGCACTGCGATTTCCCGCGAGGTGCCTTCCCACATGCGCCCGCCGACACTGGAGTATTCGCCTTCGGTGTTTTCCCGCACCACGATAAAGTCGATGTCACCCGGCACACGGCCGGCCAGCGGACAGGGCACGCCAGGCATCAGACGCACCGGGCGGATATTCACGTATTGATCGAACTGGCGGCGGATCTTCAGCAGCGACTCCCACACGGCAGTGTGGTCGGCAATGATGTCCGGCGCGCCGACAGCGCCGAAGAAGATCGCGTCATGGCTGCCGATCTGTTCGGCCCAGTTGTCGGGCATCATCGTACCGTGGGCCAGGAAATGCTCGCTGCACCAGGCAAAGTGGTCGAAGTGAAAGTGAATACCGAACCGCCGGCTGACGGCCTCAAGTACCCGCAGGCCTTCGGGCACCACTTCGCGGCCGATGCCGTCGCCGGGAATCACGGCGATGCGGTGGGTGGGGCGGGTGTGGGATTGGGACACGCCGTGTCTCCTGTCTTGTTTTTATAGGAAGGTCTGGCGAGGGCATTCTTGGCACAGCTGTTACAACAGGGGAATTGCTCATTGTGGAATCGGCCTTCGCAAAATTCGAAGGCCGAAGGTTTATGCAGGGTTGGCGCTCAGGTAGTCGAACAACGCCAGGCTGGTCAGCGAAGGCTGCTCCTTGCGCATGCACAGGTACATCTGCCGGTCGGCCCAGTTGTCGTCGATTTCGATAAAGCGCAAGGCCATCTCCTTGCGGAAAATCTGCACGGCGCCCTGTGGCAGCACGCCCACGCCCTGGCCGGCAGCGATCAAGCGGCACACCGCTTCGAAACTGCGCACCTGCATCCGCAACCGCAACGGCATGCCAATCGCAGCGGCGGCTTCGGTAATCAGCGGCGTGATGGCGGCGTTGTCCTCCAGCCCGACGAAGTCATAGCCGAGCAAATCCTCGAAGGGCGCATGGCGCATTTTCAACGGATGATCATGGGGCACGATCAGGCACAGGCGGTCCTGGCAGTAGGGTACAAAGCGCAACTCTTCGCTGGGCCGGGTCGTGACGATGCCGACATCCGCCACGCCCTCACGCACGGCCTGGAGAATTTCCCGGCTTCGCTCCTCGCGAATATCCAGGCGGATGCCCGGGTGCAAGGTGTTCCATTGGGTCAGTTGGCGCGGCAGTTCCTGGCTCATCGCCGAACTGTTGGCGTACAGGCAAACCCGGCCGGTGGCGCCCTTGGCGTAGTCGGCGAGATCGGCGTGCATGCTGTCCACTGCCCGAAGGATCGACTGCGCATGCTGGGCCAACACTTCGCCGGCCGCCGTCGGCGAAACACCGGTGGAGGTGCGGGTCAGCAGGGCGACCTTGAAGTGCTGCTCCAGCAGCGACAGGCGCCGGCTGGCGGCAGAGAGGGAGAGATGGGAGTGCTCGGCCGCCCGGGACAGGTTGCCCAGCTTGACCGCCTTGAGGAACAGCTCGATGGAAGTGAGGTCGGGGGACATGCCGGAGTCCTTGTGCGCAGTGGTTGGGAAACTACGCAGTTGGCGTTCGGCTGTCCAATGTCCGGCAAACAACACGGATGAGGGCAGATCTGCTTTTCTGTGGGAGCTGGCTTGCCTGCGATCGCATCACCGAGGTGCATCTGACGCACCGAGGTGCCTGCATCGCAGGCAAGCCAACTCCCCCATTGACTGGGGTTAGAAGTCGATGCTGGCCGACAACTTGGCCACGCGCGGGTCGCCTTGGGTCAAGTAACCGCCGAGGGCCGACTCCCAGTATTTGGTATTGGCGACGTTCTCCACAGTAGCGCCGAGGGTGACATCACGCTGGTTCACCTTGAAGGTGTAGCGGGCGCCCACATCGAAGCGGTTCCAGGCGGGCAGGCTGAGGTTGTTGGCCGCGTCGGCGTATTGGCCGCCGGTGCGTAGCATCCGACCGTTCACCGTCACGCCTTGCAGGCCCGGTACATCCCAGTCCACGCCGGCATTCAGTTGGAAGCTCGGTACGCCGATGGCACGATTGCCGTCGTTGGCGCCGTCCTGGGTGCCGTTGACTTCGGTGTGGATGATGGTTGCACCGCCCAACAGGCGCAGCCCTGCGATAGGCTCGCCGAACACGTTGAGCTCCACGCCTTTGTTGACTTGCTCGCCCTGGCGAACATAGGTGGCGCTTAACCCGTCGGCACTGAGTTGTGAGTAGCCATCGGTGGGTTGCTCGATGCGGTACACACCCAGGGTTGCGCCGTAGGTGCCCATGTCGACCTTGACCCCGGCCTCGGTCTGTTTCGAGCGCGCCGGGGCGTAGGCCTGGCCGGCGTTGCTGATGGGGGCTGTGCCGGCTGTCTGGGGAGCGGTCGGGCCCTGGGCCAGGCCTTCGATATGGTTGGCATAGAACGACACATGGTCCCACGGCTTGAACACCAGGCCGTACACCGGTGTAGTGATCGACTTGTCGTAATTGGCGGTGCGAGTACCCGTGCCGTAGGCGAAGCCCTGAACCACCAGTTCCTGGCGACGCAAGCCGGCGGTCACCAGCAAACGATCATCCATAAAGCCCAGGGTGTCGGAGACCGCTGCACTGCGAGCGAAGGTCTTGGCGGTGATGCCCGGGTCGTTCAGGTCGCCGCCCACGAAACTGCCTTTGACCGGCTCGGCAACGTCCACCGGGTTATAGATATTGCTGGCGTGGCCGGTGAAGTCAAAGTCATAGGCATTGCGGGTCTGGGCCCAGATCCCGGTCAACCCGAGGTTCAGCTTGTGGCTGACCGAGCCGGTCTGGAACTTGCCGTTCAAGCCTGCCATCAGGCTGGTGTTGTCTTCCTGGTGGGCGATGCGCGAGCCGCTGACGGTGGCATTGCCCAGGGCGTCATTCAACGTGACCGAGGAGTAACGGCCAATCTCGTTGGTGTGCTTGGCACCGCCGGCGACATAAGCCGTCCAGTTGTCGTTGAGGTCGTACTCGGCGCGCAACATGCCGAAGGTGTCTTCCAGGCTGCTGGTGCCCCAGCTCGGCGCGTAGTTGGTGTCGGCCGAAGGTGCGTTGGGGATATGGGTCAGGTTCTGGCCAAGCAGCACGGTGTTGCGCCCGCCATTGATCTGCTGTTTCGAGTAGACAAAATCCCCCGACAAACGCAGTGCATCGCCGCGATAATCCAGGCCGACCGCAAACAGTTTCGAGCGCTGGTTCTCGTCATCAATACCGGTATCGCCCTCACGCTGGGAGATATTCACCCGCGCGCCGAAGCGATTGTCTTCGCCGAAGCGCTGGCCGATATCCAGGTGCTCGCCGACCCGGCCGTCGCTGCTGATATCGGTGCTGAAGCGACGCAAAGGCACATCATCGGCGCGCTTGGGTTGCAGGTTCACACCGCCGCCAATCCCGGAGCCGCCGGGCGTCACGCCGTTGATAAAGGCGTTGGGGCCCTTGAACACTTCAACCCGTTCCAGGGCGTCGGTGGACATGATCTGGCGCGGCAGGATGCCGTACAAACCGTTGAACGAAATGTCGTCGCCGTTCAGCGGCAGGCCACGGATCACAAAGGCCTGGGCCTGGTTGGCGTAACCCGATGCCTGGCGCACGGACGAATCGTTGAGCAGCACATCACCGACGTTTTCGGCCTGCTGGTCACGAATCAGTTTTTCGGTATAGGACGACATGCTGAAGGGCACGTCCATGATGTCCTGATTGCCCAGCACCCCCAGTTGCCCCCCGCGAGCGACCTGGCCGCCGGCATACACCGGGGGCAGGGCGTTGGGCGTAGGTGCGTCGGCGCTGATGGTGGTAGCACCCAATTCCAGAGCCTTGCCGTCCTGACTGGTGTTCGCATCCTGCGTGGTTTCTGGAGTGGCGGCGTGAGCGGTGAGGCTCAGGGAGCAGCAAAGGGCGAGCAGGGTCGGGCGAAACGGCACAGCAAAACGGGTGGAGGTGGGCATGGTCGATCCTGACGGCGAACCGTCACTGTGAGGAGAAAAGGGCAACAACGTTGCGCATCCCCGCTGCGCGAATACGACTCCGATGCGAATGATAGTAATTGTCATTAATATCCTGCAACAAGTTTGTGAGATTACTGTCGGCATTCACGTAGGCTGTTTCTGTTAAATCGCCGCGCCTTGTCACAGGCCGAGTAGAATCACGCCCTGAAAGCGATTCTTGAGGTGCGGCAAGGTGGATTTACAGCAGGGGTTTGTCCTGACCCGGCATTGGCGCGACACCCCGGCGGGCACGGAGGTCAGTTTCTGGCTGGCCACCGATCAGGGCCCAAGGTGTGTGCGTTTGCCGGTGCAGACCTCCGTGATGTTCATCCCCCAGGCCCATCGCAAACCCGCCGAGCTGCAGCTCAAGGGCGAACGCGGTATCGAGTTGCGCGACCTGGCGCTGTGCGACTTCCACCATCGCCCGGTGCTGGGCCTCTACACCAAACAACATCGCCAACTGATGGACCTGGAAAAGCGCCTGCGCAAAGCCGGCATCGACGTCTACGAAGGCGATGTGCGCCCACCCGATCGCTACATGATGGAACGCTTCATCACCGCGCCGGTGTGGTTTGGCGGTACGGCGGGCGAAGGCAGCATGCTGGTGGAGGCGCAGATGAAACCCGCGCCGGATTACCGCCCGCCCCTCAAGTTGGTGTCGCTGGACATTGAGACCACCGCCCAGGGCGATCTGTATTCCATCGCCCTGGAAGGCTGCGGCGAGCGCCAGGTGTACATGCTCGGCCCGCCCAACAAGACCGATGCGGTGGACTTCAAGCTCGACTACTGCGACACCCGCGCCGAGCTGCTCGAACGCCTGAACCTGTGGCTCGCCACCCATGACCCCGACGCGATCATCGGCTGGAACCTGGTGCAGTTCGACCTGCGGGTCCTGCACGAGCATGCGCAGCGCCTGAACGTGCCGCTGCTGCTGGGCCGTGGCGGCGACGCCATGGGCTGGCGCGAACACGGCAGCCGCAACCACTACTTCGCTGCGGCAGCCGGGCGACTGATCATTGACGGCATCGAAGCCTTGCGCTCGGCCACCTGGAGTTTCGAATCCTTCAGCCTGGAAAACGTCGCACAGACCTTGCTTGGCGAAGGTAAATCGATCTCCACGCCGTACCAGCGCATGGACGAAATCAACCGGATGTTCGCCGAGGACAAGCCCGCGCTGGCGCGCTACAACCTCAAGGACTGCGAGCTGGTCACGCGGATTTTCGAGAAGACCGAGCTGCTGAAATTCCTCCTCGAACGAGCCAGCGTCACCGGCTTGCCGGCGGACCGCAACGGTGGTTCGGTGGCGGCATTCACCCACCTGTACATGCCGCTGATGCACCGCCAGGGTTTCGTCGCGCCGAACCTGGGCGACAAACCACCCCAGGCCAGCCCCGGCGGGTTTGTCATGGACTCACGCCCGGGCCTCTACGAATCGGTACTGGTGCTCGACTACAAAAGCCTCTACCCGTCGATCATCCGCAGCTTTCTGATCGACCCGGTGGGCCTGATCGAAGGCCTGCGTCACCCCGAAGACAGCGAGTCAGTGGAAGGCTTTCGCGGGGCGCGGTTTTCCCGCACCCGGCATTGCCTGCCGTCGATTGTCGCGCGGGTTTCCGAAGGCCGCGAAGTGGCCAAGCGCGAACACAACGCGCCGCTGTCACAGGCACTGAAGATCATCATGAACGCCTTCTACGGCGTGCTCGGTTCCAGCGGTTGCCGCTTCTTCGACACGCGGCTGGCGTCGTCCATCACCTTGCGTGGCCACCAGATCATGCGCCAGACTCGCGAACTGGTTGAAGCCCGGGGTTATGAAGTGATCTACGGCGACACCGACTCCACCTTCGTCTGGCTCGGCAGCGCCCACTCCCAGGAAGACGCCACGCGTATCGGCCTGGACCTGGTGCAGCACGTCAACACCTGGTGGCGTGAACGCCTGCAGAATGAGTTCGGCCTGCAAAGCGCCCTGGAACTGCAATACGAAACCCACTTCAGCCGCTTCCTGATGCCGACCATTCGCGGCGCGGAGGAGGGCAGCAAGAAGCGCTACGCCGGGCTGGTCACCCGTGCCGACGGCAGCGAAGAAATGATCTACAAAGGCCTGGAAACCGTGCGCAGCGACTGGTCGCCCCTGGCCCGGCAATTCCAGCAGGAGCTTTACCAGCGGATCTTCCACCGCCAGCCTCATCAAGATTACGTACGTGACTACGTACGCCGCACCTTGAGCGGTGAACTCGACGAATTGCTGATCTACCGCAAACGCCTGCGCCGGCAATTGGGCGACTACGAGCGCAACGTACCGCCCCACGTGCGTGCCGCGCGGCTGGCCGACGAATACAACGACCGCCAGGGTCGCCCGCGCCAGTACCAGAACGGTGGCTGGATCAGCTACGTGATCAGCGTCAACGGCCCCGAACCGCTGGAAGTGCGCCAGGCACCGATCGACTACGACCACTACGTCACCCGGCAACTGCAACCGGTGGCGGATGCAATCCTGCCGTTCGTAAACGACGACTTCGGCACCCTGGTGGGTGGCCAGATGGGCTTGTTCTAAAACGGCTTGCCTTGCACTGGCCAGAGCCTGCAATCTTGGCCACTGACGACCACCAGACGGCGCAGCACTCCCATGACTGAAATCACCCTGACCGGCACCACGGTCGAACTCCGCCCCCTGCAACGCGAACACTCGGCCGCTTTGGTACAGGCTGCCGCCGACGGGCAACTGTGGAACCTCAAGGTGACCAACGTGCCGGGCCCCGACACCGTCGATAAGTACGTGGACACTGCCCTGGCCGGGCGTGAAGCTGGCACCATGATCCCGTTTGTGATCGTGCGCCGTGACACCGGTGAAGTGGTGGGCAGCACCCGGTTCTGGAAGGTTGACCGGGTCAACCGCAAGCTGGAGATCGGCCACACGTTTATCAGCCAGTCGGTGCAGAAATCCGGAGTCAACACCGAGGCCAAGCTGCTGCTGCTCACCCATGCGTTTGAAGTCATGGACTGTGTGCGGGTGCAATTCACGACGGATGAACTGAATGAAAAGTCCCGGGCCGCGATCCTGCGCCTCGGCGCGATACAGGAAGGGATCGTGCGCCACGAGCGCATCATGCCCGATGGCCGCAAGCGCAACTCGGTGCGCTTCAGCATCATTGATCCGGAATGGCCGCAGGTGAAGGCGAGGTTGCTGGCCCGGCTGGCCCGCTAGGGCTTGTGGCTCAGCTCTTCCACCAGCTCATCCATCCGGTCGGCAATTTTCGGTGTGGTCGACAACACGAACCCTTTCTGCGTGCCCACATAGGTCTCGACGATGTACAGCGTGTCGCCCACATCCAGCCCCAATTCCTGCAAGGCTTCGTCTGGCAGGCGAATGGCGCCGTCGCCGTCCCAGTCTTCGATCGTGACGCGTTTACTGTGCATGATAGTTTCCCGTTGAACGATTGAACGGCCTAGCCTAACACCTCAACCCACTGCCAGGAGGCTCAGCACTGTGTACACCCTTTACGGAACCCAAGGCACCGGCTCGTGCATCATCGAAATCGCCCTGCAGCGTTGCGGTGTCGAATTGCGCCAGGTCGACGCCTGCTCCTGGGAAGACAGCGCGGGCAGCGAGGCCCTGGCGCAGATCAATCCGCTCAAACAAATCCCCACCCTGCAACGGCCCGACGGCAGCGTGTTGACCGAAAGCGCGGCGATCCTGATTCACCTGGGCCTGCAATTTCCCGCCTCAGAGTTGCTACCCGAGGAGCCCGCCCAGGTCATTCGCGGCCTGGTGTACATCGCCGCGAACTGTTATTCGGCGATTGGCATCATCGACTATCCGGAACGCTGGACTGACAGCGCCGATGCGCAGCAGCATGAACAGTTGATCAGCGGGACCCGTCGCCGCCTGCATGGGGCCTGGGAGGTGTTTGCCGATCAATTTGCCGACCAGCTGGTTACCTCGCAACAGGTTCCAAATGCATTGGGCATCATGGCGGCGGCGGTGTCGCGATGGGCGGGAGGACGTGAGGCCCTGCAACAATCGCGGCCCGAATTTGCGCGGGTGCTGGCGAAGGTGGATGTCGACCCCATCGTGGCGCCGGTATTTGCCCGGCATTGGCCGCTATAAGGCTTCGCAATCAGATGAAACAATGAGGCCTAAGGTGGCTAAACGCCTTGCGTCGCGGACGTCCTGACCTACGCTTTCTGAAGCTGGCGTAGGAATCATCCTTGAATTTGACTGTCGCAGACATGAAACTCAAGAACCCTGCATGGAATTCAAAGGAGGTGTGCATGCTCATCCGGTCGCTGACCCTGGCTACCTTGATGGCTTTTACGGGGCCGCTGCTGGCCGCGGATGATCTCAATCCGCTCAAGCAGGACCTGGGCAAGTCACGCCCGTTGGTGGTGGTGGAACTCGACTCCGGCAACCCGACGTTGGCCACCCTCAAGAAACAGTTGGAAGAGCCTGCCAACAAGCAGTCCTTTGAAGAGCGCAACATGGTGCTCTACACCGTGTCCTTCGGCAGCATCGGTGCCGAAGGCGAGAAGTTCGCCAAGGACGCGAAGGACAACAAGAAGCTCGCACCGCCTGAAACCAACGCGCTGATCCGGGCACTCAAATTGGGCGCCGGCAGTGGCACCAAAGTGATTTTGATGGGCAAGGACGGCGAGAAAAAACTTGAGAAGACCGTGCCACCGGACGCCCTCAACCTTGCAGACTTCTTCACCGCGATTGACCAGATGCCCCAGGCTGAGAAGGATCTTGCCGCCCCGGCCGAGGCTGAGCCCGCAGCCCCGGCGCCTGGCAAGCCTGGCGCCAAGGCTGGCAAGAACACCAAGCATCCAGCACCTCAACCGGCACTGGATGATTGAGCGTTTTTCTGTAGGAGCTGGCTTGCCTGCGATAGCATCACCTCGGTAATTCAGGCACACCGCGGTGATGCCATCGCAGCCTCGCTAAAGCTCGACAGCTCCCACATCAGGTCTCAAACTCCAGGCTTCTCCCCAGCCACCACCGCCTTCTTGCGCACCGGGAACGGGAAGTAGAAGAAGCGCAAGAACGCCACCCGCTTGATCACCTCGCCGATCATCAACGGCACCACCACCGCGATCACCAGCCCGATGCTCGCCGACAACAGCGGGTGCAACCCCAGCCGCTCCATCAAGTCCACGGTCTTGTGCTGAATCTCCCCGTGGAAGATCAACAGAATCAGCGTCGACTGCCCGATGTACGTCATCGCCCGCGTCAGCAGCCCCGACACCATCATCACCCCGGCCAGCGCCCAGCACACATACACGCCGATCACCGCCAACAAACTGGTCCACAGCCAGTGGTCATAACGCCGCTGTGCCAGGTCCATGGTGTCCCAGCTGTAGATGAACACCACCGCAAACAACGCCATGGCTCCCAGTAGCGTCAGCAACGAGCTTTGGTGGCGGCGCAGCACGTCCCGCAGCAGATAACCAAAGATGAAATAGGTGCTGCTGATCAACGTCACATCAATGCTGAACGGCAGCCCCGGCATCGTCCAGGTCTGTCCGCCGACGGTCACCGGCACCTGCCAGAACCACGGCAGGGTCCAGATCCCGAGCATCAGTTGCAGGGTGATCACCACACAGCTCATGGCCAGCGACAGGCCCAGGCGCTGCATCAGCCGCAGCATCACCCAGCCGAACAGGATCGCCACCCAAAAGTGCGGCAGGAACCACAGCGCCTGCCATGGAATGGTGTCCACCGAGGCATACAGCACGCCGCCGATGTCCGGCAGCAGTGCCTGGCCGCGCAGCAGGTCGCGGATCAGGATGTACACCAGCATGGTGAAGAAGAACGGCTTGAGCAGTGCATCGGCCTTGCGCACCGCCATCTCGACAAAGGGTTGTTCAGGCTTGAAGAACACCCCGGAGAGAAAGAAGAACAACGGCAGGATAAATACCGCCAGCAGCGGGTACAGCAAGTCCAGGGAACTGGCGACAAACCAGCTGTGCCCGAACACAATGATCAGGATGCCAATGCCCTTGGCAATATCCATTTGAATCCAGCGTTTTTTCACCTGACTGCTCCCACTCTATAAATCTGCCTTGCGCCACGGCTTGAGCCACAGGCCCATGCCCAGCAACACCACGGCCCCAGCCAGGGTGCTCAACCCCAACTGCAGCCAAATACCTTGAACCCGAAACAACACCAACGCTGCCATGCCCATCACCAGCCCACTCAGCAACCAGTGCCGCTTCCAGGGCAGGGTGCCGAGCAAGCCCTGGCGCTGCATCAGCAGCAACGCGGTGCACAGCACCCCGGCGAGGGCGGCCAGCGGAATGCCCGCCAGGCCAAACACAAACGGCAGCAAACCCAGCAGCACCACGTTCACCAGGCTGCCCAGCAACTCGCAACGCAGCGGCTGGCGCGTATCGCCGGCGGCATAGGCATAACGCGCCAACAGGGCATTCCAGGCGCCGAACACCAGCGGCACGGCAAACCAGGCCAGCAGCAGTGGCAACGGCGAATCCACCGACTGCTTGGGCAGCAGCAACGCCACCAGGCTCGGCGCCGCCGCCACCAGGCCGACGCCTGCGGGCAGGGTCAGCAGGCTGGCGGTTTCCAGGCCGCGCTTGAGCAGGGCCAGGCGCTCGTCGCCCTGACGGCGGCTCATCATGCCCAGCAGCACCTGGTTGAGGCTCATCAGCGCAATCAGTGGCAAGTTCATCAACTTGCGAGCCAGGTTGACCCAGGTCACGGCGCCTTCGCCCAGCAAGGACGCCACCAGCCGTTCAATCAATGCCAGACCCTGGCTCGCGCCATTGCTTAGCAACAGCGGCCCGATGCGCCCGCCCAGCTCCCGCAGTTCCAGGGTCGAAGCCCGCAGCCGCCACGGCCGCCAGCCCAGGCGCAGCATCGACGGCAACAGCGCCAGGGGCATCAGCAGGCTGCCGGTGAGGCAGGCCAACGCCAGCGAGTGCGGTTGCGTGGCGGTGCCGGCGAGGGCGAGGTAGGTCACGGGCGGCAGGTTGAACAGCAACGAGCCGAGCCCCGCGACCACAAAGCGCTCGTTGGCCTGTAACGGAATACTGAACAGCGCATGCAGCATCAGCCCCGGCACGCTCCAGGCGAGGATCTGCAAGTTGCTGCTGGCAAGGCTGGTGGCTGTTGCCGCCAGCCCCGGGCCGAGCAATTGCACCAGCCACGGCGCCAGCAGCGTCAACAGCAGGCTGGTCACCAGGGCAATCAGCAGCAGCGCAGGGAACAGCACCGCCAGCCAGTCCAGGCGCTCGCCGTCCTTGCGTTGCAGGTACAGCGGCAGAGCGGCGGCGCTCAGCACGCCACCGGCCAGGGACATGCGCAACGCTTCCGGCAAAAACAGCGCGATCAGAAACGCATCGCTGCGTTCGCCCGCACCCCAGGCCGCCACCAGCAACCACTCACGGGCAAACCCGAGGCACAGCCCCAGCAAGGTCGCCAGGGTCAACCAAAACGCCGATCCGAGCATCCCTAGGGCCCGACGCTATCGAGCACAGGCTTGCGATGCGTCACGGTCTTGACCTTTGGCAGACGCGCCGGAAACAACCGCCGAGCCTCCAGCACGTTGATCCCCACCATCAGCCAGAACAACGCAATCATCACCAGGGCGAAGCTGAAGTAGTGGTCAAAAAAGCCGCTGACCAGCGCCGACAGGATCCCCGCCGTGCTGCCCAGCCAGATCGCGTTGTCCTTGGTCAGGCGGATCGGGCCGAGCTCCGGCCGGGACTCGCGCCACCAGCGCCAGGTCACGGCGATAAACAGCAGCATGCTGATCACGCCGGTCTTGTAGACGAAGTTCAGCCACAGGTTGGAGATCCCCAGCAGGTGCGTGCCCGGCACCGGAGGGTCAACCTTGAAGCCAATGCCCAGCGGGTAGCTGGCCACGGCCTGAGGGAACATCCGGTATTCGTCAAAGCGCACTTCGGTACTCGCGTTCTGGGCCGAAAAGATCGTCGCCAGGCGTTCCTGCAGCGGTGGATATGACACCACCAGCGCCGCCGCCAATGCCAGGCCGATCATCAGTAAGCGCCCGGTGTACGGGACCCGACGCGACGCCATCCAGATCAGTACCAGCGCCAGGCTGACCATTGCTCCCCGGCTACTGGCCAACAGCAAGGCCGCCGCGCCCAGGCAGGCAACGCCCAGGCCGAGCCCGCGTTTCCAGCCGGTGTTGGTGATGCCGTAGCAGAACGCCAACGGCAGCAGCAAGGCCATGATCCCGCCGGTGGCGTTGGGGTGCATCCACGGCGAGCCCATCCGCGAGGCCATGGCGCCCAGGCCCAGGGACAGGGTGTCGAGGCTGCCGTAGTTCATCAGTGTCAGGATCGGCAACATGCCCGAGGCCGAGCGCGAGCGGATAAACACGCCGATGGACAACACCAGCATCGCCAGCGTGCCCAGCAATAGCGCGATCACCAGGGCTTCGCGGTTTTTCTGCTCAACCAGCAGCTTGGCGGCGAGGAACAGCACCGACAGGTTCAGCAACCAGCGCAACCAGTTCGCCAGGCCGCTGGCCTCGGCGGTAATGCTCACCTGGCCGACGATAAACGGCACCACGGTGAAGATCATCAGCCACATCAACATCCGGTCGGTGGGGCGCCGCGACAGCGATGGCACGGCGGGCATGCGCGACAGGAAGCCGTGCCAGATCACCGCCGCCCAGGTCAGGGCGATCAGTGCCTCGCTGACCGTACTGCGAATCCCCAGGTTGAGGGTGGAGTAGGGCATGAACGTCGCCACCAGGGCGAACAGCAGCAGCCCCCAGAACGGGAACCGCAGAATCGTCACGGCAGCGGCCAGGCCGATCACCGCCAGTACGGCCTTGGCCGGAGAAAGGAACAGGATCAACCCACCAAACAGCAGGCCGAAGACGATGGCGACGAGGCTACCCAGTGAGATTCTCAATTCAATTCCTCGATCAGTTCGGCCAGGCGCCGACGGTAGGCCTGGTGGTTGAAACGTTCGGCCCAGCTGCGTAACTGTTCAGGTGGTTGTTCGACGGGTTGGTCGGCCAGGTGCAGCATCAATTGCACCAGCGCCGCGCCGTCGGTGGGTGAAAAGCGTGGCGCCAGCGGCGGGGTGATTTCATCCAGCGAGGTTCCGCTGGCCACCGCCACCGGAGTGCCGACGCTCAGGGCCTCGATCACCGGCAAGCCAAAGCCTTCCGCGTAGGAAGGCTGCCACAGGCGCGAGGCCTTGCGGTAGAGCCCGTGCAATTCAGCGTCGGAGACGCCGCTCAAGGCACGTATTCCCGGGTAGTTGCGTTGCGCTTCGGGCAGGTGCTCCAGGCTGCCCACCAGCACCAGTTCCGGCACGCTGGGGGATTGGCGGCGCGCCTGCTGCCAGGCCTCCACCAGGAATGGCACGTTCTTGCGCAATTCCCGGGTGCCCACCAGCAACCAGAAACCCTCAGGCAATTGTCGGCCCGAGAGGTCCGCCGGCAGTCCGGCAAAGCCCGCCACCTGATTCGGCAGCACACGAATCTTGCCTGCCGCCTTGGGAAACAGCCGCGCGGTTTCATCGGCACTGTACTGCGAAGGCGTCCACACCCGGTCGGCCGTGTGCACCGCATAGGTGATGGACAGGCGATCACTGGCCTTGTAGATCATCGCCTTCAGGCGATTGGCGTGGTAGTTGTCCAGGGTGATCTGAAACAGGTCATGCAGCAGCACCACGGTACGCAGGCCTTTGGGTTTGGGCGGCAGTGGCAGGCCCATATTGAAGGTGCTGATGTACACATCAATGTGCTCATCGCGCAGGGCTTTGGGCAAGAACCCTGCCTCGAAACGCAGGCGCTGATGGGGCTGGTGCATGGCGGTCTTGGCGCAGCCCCAGTCCGGGCAATGGGCATTCAGGCGCAGCTCATCGCCCAGCGGCGCGACGGTAAAGCGTTCCAGTTCGATGCCGGGCATGGCGTGCAGGGCATCTTCCAGGGCGTACACCTGGCGACTGATGCCTGATTGCGGCGAGGTGCCGACGGTGCGGTAATCGAGGCCTATGCGCATGCCGGCTCCTTTTGGGTCAGGGGCGACAGTTGCGCGTACACCTGCTCCAACTGGCTGGCGGCGACGCTCCAGTCATGGGCGCGGCGCACATAGGCGCGACCGGCTTCGCCCATCGGGGCTGCGACTTCAGGCTGTTGCAGCAGGCGCACCACGGCGTCGGCCAGGCTGTCGGCGGTCTGGCCGCCGAGGTAGTCCAGGCCTTCGACCAGGTCCAGGCCAGACACGCCCTGGTCGGTGCTCGCCAGCGGCAAGCCGGCGGCCAGGGCTTCGAGCACCTTGAGCTTGGAGCCGCCACCATGGCGCAACGGCGCCAAAAATATCGAGCAGCTCGATTGCAGGGCCAGCAGGTTGGGCACAAAGCCTTGCCACTCGATGCGCCCGTCCTTCCAGCGTTCGCGCCAGCTTTCCGGCATGCCGAAGCCGCAGACGCTCATGCGAGCGTCGGGGCAGCGGGCCCAGACTTTCGGCAGGATTTCATCCAGTGCCCACTCGATGGCATCCACGTTGGGTGCGTATTCGTAGTTGCCGAGAAACAGCACGCGACGGGTCGTCGGGTCAGGGTGGGCGGCGGCGAAGTGCGTGCAATCCACGCCGTTGACCACCACCGGTACAGGTTTGCCGGCGATCTGCGCCAGGGTCTGAGCGTCGGCCTCAGTCACCGCCACGACTTGCGCAGCCTGGCGCATCACCCGACGTTCCCAGCGGCCATAGCGCCACTGATCGTAGCGAATGAACGGCAGCGCCCAGCCCGGCAGGCGGTCGTAAGTCGCGGCGCCGAGGGACGATTCGACATTGTGTTCGGTCAGCACAAACGGCTGGGAGCGACGGGCCAACGCAGCTTCGTAAGGCTGGAAGGCGTAGGTGTGTTCGATCTGCACCACGTCCCAATGCTCGGTCAGCAATCGCTCGAAGGTGTCCTGCAGTTCACCCGACAGGCCATTCACACTGGCCAGCAACGGGTAGGGCGCAAACAGCCCGGCAAGCAGGGTCTTCAGGCTGCGCAGCGGGCGGCGCGGCAGGATGATCACCTGTTCCAGAAAGGCTTCCAGCACCTGGCGATCCGTCAGCGAAACCGCGTGTTTGTCATGCAACAGCAAGGTGATCCGATGCCCGCGCGCAGCCAGGCTGCGCAGCAAATGAAACTGGCGCGTCTTGCCACCGCTGGTAGCGGGCCAAGGCGAGTAGGGCAGGATCCAGAGGATGCGCATGGGTGGCTTCAATCCCATAACAGAATTTGCAGGTTCGGCTTGACCGGTACGTCCAGTCCACTGGTGCCACTCAAGGGTGTTTCGGTGCCGCGCAAGGGGTCATACAAGGTGGCGGTGGTCATGCCCGGCAAGTGCGCGCTGCCGCCACGGGCTGACCAGAAAAACCACACCTTGCGCCCGTCGGCACGGGTCCAGCCGATGCTGAACAGGCCATCGGGCAACTGGTCGGCAGTGGGGGGATCGCCGGGGGTCAACTTGGGCCCGCTCACCTGCAGGAAATTCTGCAACGCGGTATACGACGGCTTGGGGTTGGCGTCGATGTCGAGCAAGCCATAACTCTGGTCACGCACGCTGGCGCGCTGGTCCAGGTCGCTCAGGGTGAACAGGAAAATCTTGTCGAAGTCCAGCGCGCTCATCAGCGCAACGCGGCGCACGATGTAGTCGGCCTGGCCTTGGGTGGTGATGAAGTCCTGCACCTCTTTCGGGCCTTTATAGTTCGACCAGCCCCACTCGGTACTCCACAGGGTGCTCACCCCGGCCGCCCGCAGTTTCTGGTTGAGGGCGCTGGTCTTTTCGACAAAGTCGAGGTTCGACGGCGTGTTGCCTTCGGGCAATTGGGTGTAGGGGTGATAGGACATGATGGTATTGAGGCTCGGCACGCCCAGTTGCAGCAGCCCGTCGAGCATATTCTGGCCGTTGGGCATTTCGCTGAAAAACGCCATGCCGGCAGCCACCACCGGTTTGTTCGGGTTCACCACCCGCAGCGCGGCTGCGGTGACTTGCAACAGGTTCGCATAGCCGGCCGGGTCGGCGACGGGGCGCCAGAAACCCAGCAGGTTCGGCTCGTTCCACACCTGCCATGCGTCCACGCTGGGGTAACGCTGGGCCAGCAACGCCATGCGGTTGGCGAAGATACTCGGGTCCTTGGGCGGGAACTGGTCCTGATACGGCGAGGAGGCCGGCGCGGTGGTGGCGAACTTCGCCGAACCCACCAGGTAGAACACCGACTTGATCTGGTTCTGCTGCAGCTTGTTCACCAGTTCATCAAGGGTCGCGACGTTGTACTGGTTCTCGGCGGTTTCCAGTTGGTCCCAATGCAGGTCCAGGCGCACCCATTCCAGGCCCAGGGCCTTGAGGCGGTCGATCTGCTTCTGATAACGCTCGGGACTGAACCACAGGAACTGCGCGTTCACCCCCAGAAAATCTTTCCACACGATCTCTTTGTTGCCCTTGAGCACATGGCTCTCGGCATCGGCCGGGCGGCCCCAGAGAAAGGCGGTCAGGCCCAGTGCGGCGACGACCACGAGGGTCGCCAGGTAAGTCCGTTTACGTGCCATGGTTGCCTCCTGCAATGGCTTCACTAAACAGTGTCGCGAACTTCTGCGCCGTCAACGGCCACAGCCGTTCACGACCAATCGCGGCGGCGCGTTCGGCCCAGTCCCTGGCCATTTGCGGGTTGCGTGCGAGCAGCAGCAGTTGCTCGCTCAAGGCGGCGACATCGCCTTGTGGATAGATGGCGCCATTGCCGCTGGCGACTTCCTCGGCGAACGCCCGGGCATCCGAGGTGATTGCGCCGCGCCCACAGGCGGCGGCCCACGACAATGCACCGCTGGTACCACGCTGGCGGCCCAGCAGGCCGAGTTTTTTCGATTCGCGATACGGCAGCACCATCACATGGTGCGCCTGGATCGTCTGCGGGATTTCGCTGGCGGGCAAATTCAGCCGCCAGTCGATGGAGCCTGCCAGGCCAAGTTCGGCGATCTGGCTGTTCAGTTGCTCCAGGTAATTGCCGCCTGCGCCAAACGCCATTTCGGCGGCAGTGCCACCGGCCAGAGTCAGGCGCACACGGTCACGCAATTCGGGGGCTTTTTCGAAGACGGCGGCCAGGGCCTGCAACAGGTCTTCGATGCCTTTGCCACGGTAGATAAAACCAAAATACAGCAGGTGCAGCGTGTCCAGTGGCGGCAAGGCCACGGGCGGGATATCCAGGTTAGCGTGGTTGATCACCGCCACCTTGCCGACGGGCAATTGCATGCGCGCCGTCAGGCAGTCGGCGCCCAAGCGGGTGAGGGTCACCAGCCGGGTCAGGCCCTGGGCGACGTGACGTTCTTCACGCAGGGTCAAGGGATCGGCCAGCACCACCGCCGCCTGGGGCAATGGGCTGGGCAAGGATTCCAGCAGGTTCAGCGGAAAGGGCAGTTGCTCGCGCCGCCAGACCATGCGTTCCGGGTCATGCACCGTGGCGGTCAACGGCAGCGCAGGGTAGGCCTTGCGCAATTCGCGCAGGGCCAGGAACTCCCCCAGCCGCCCTCCGCCCAGCTCGGCGTGGACCAGATCAACCCCCTGCCAGTCGAAACCGGCAATGGCTTGCTTGATCGACGCCGTGCTGCCGACCACGCCCGTCAAGGGCGTAGCCACCTCGACGCCCAGTTGCTCCAGTGCCGTCTTGAAGTGGTTCGCGTAATCGGCGATCCCGTTCTTTTCAGGCGGCAGGGGAGCGAGCAGGGCGATGCGCATCAGAACGAACCCCGGTATTTGGCGATGGTTTTCAGCACCTTGACCGGCACCTCGAACTTGCGGCGGTTGATGATGATGCCATCGACCTTGCCGAACGCCGTGGTGAGGATCGACAGGGCGTGTTCCACCACCGGTACCGTGCTTTTCTGCGCTTCCACCACCAGCGCGATCAGGTCGGCACGGCGCAGGTTGATGAACGCGTCACGGTTGTCCAGCAGTGCCGAGGCATCCAGCAAGACTACCTGGCCCGGAATCGCCGGCTCAATCCCGCCGACCCGTACCCGCACGCCGTTCTCTTCCAGCAACTGGCGCAACTGCTCGACCACAAAACTCACGCCTTCACCGTGTCGCGCCGAGGTCAGCCCCAGGGTCAGGCCCTGTTCGGCAATACGCTCCAGCGGCAGCAAGCCATACAGGCGATAAATGCTCGCGTTGAAGGCGTTGGTGCTTTGCGCGGTGCTTGTATCCAGCTCCGGCAGCGTGGTCCACAGCGGCAGTCCGAACTTGCCTTCCACCAGACCGCCGTCGTGGATCCGCTGATCCAGCAGGTAGCACAGGTAGATCACCAGCAGCCCGACCACGATGGAGAACGGAATCGCCAGCAACAGCATCAGCAGGGTTTTCGGGAAGACGCGCCCAGGGTTGAGGGTGGCTTCCTCGATCACCGCGATGTTACTGATCTGGCTCTTGTCCAGTTCACGGTCGATCCGCGATTTTTCCAGGCTGTCGACATACAGCGCGTAGTTTTTCTCGGTGCCGTTCAGCTCACGGGCCAGGCGCGCCAGTTCCGGCTCAATGGCCAGGGCGTCCTTGCGTTGGGCTTCCAGTTCCGTCAGTTGTTTTTGTTGTTGCACCAACTGCGTCCGCAGCGACTGGTTGCGGCTGGTCTCATCCAGCAGTACCCGTTGCAAGTGGATTTCCAGGGTGTTCGGCGCACGGTTCTCGGAGCTTTGCACCGTGTCGCTTTCACCGGCGACCTGGGCCTGCATGGCACGGATCGAAGCGTCCAGGGCTTTGACCGGCGGCGCGTTATCCGTATAGGTACGCATCATGTCGGCTTTTTCCAGGAGCTTCTGGTTCAGCAGGCGACGCAAGTCTTGTTGTTGCGGGTTCAACGCGATCTGGCGAACCGTGGTCACCTCTTTGGGCTGGCCCTTGAGTTGGTCACGGGTGCTCTGCAACGCCACGTCGGAGGAAGCGATCAGCCGAGTGGAGTTGAACACTTCGCCACGCAGCACGTTGATCCGCTCGGACAAGTCTTCCAAGCGATCGGTGATGCTCGACGCGCCGATCTCGTTCAAGTGCGTAAGGATCTGCTCCTTGTAGCTCTTGATCTGGGCAGCGCTGGAAGACACCTGGCCTTCATAGAACGCGTACAGGCTCTTGCGGCCCAACGCCTGGGTGCGCTCTTCGATGTAGGTTTCCACCCAGTCCTTGACCACCGCCTGGGCGATTTCCGGATCATCCCAGGTGAAGCTGATGTCCATCACCGTGGAGCCAATGGCGTGGGTCACGTCGAAGTTTTTCTCCAGGCTTTTCGCCAGGCGTTCCACCGGGGTGGTTTCTTCGACGATGCCGACGGTTTCCAGCACGACTCGCACACCGTCGAATACTGAGCTGATGCCTTTCTTGACGTACCACTTGGTGCGCTTCCACACGCCTTGCGGCGGTTGCATCTTGTCCATCACGTCCAGGTAATGCTCGGCCACGGCACGCACGATGGGGCGCCCGGTCAGCAGGCGTTCTTCGTCGACAATCGGGTCGCGCTGGGTACTCGGCATGACGATCGGCTGACGGTTGTCGACCTCGATCGGCATCGTCGAGTCACGCCCCGGTTTTACCAGCAACCGCGCGGTGGATTCATACTTGGCCGGCAGCAGGAACGCCCCCAGCAAAATGATCACCAGCGCGGCAAGCGCCGCGAGTTTGAACTCGTGCTTGAAGATGAAGAACAGACGCAGAAGATCACGAAAAGAACGGATCTCGATCATGGGATGTCGCTCCTTTAGTGGTTCGTGGTGTAGCTGTAGCCCACACCAATGGATTTGGTGAAGGGAATCAGCTGGTTCAGGTAAGTGTCCACGCCTTGGATCCGTTCGCCGACGTTGGACTTGGGTACAAACACCACGTCACCGCGTTGCAGCGCCACGGGCTTGCGGCCCAGAGCGCCGTTCTTCAGGTACTGGCTGAAATCGAGGAAGTAGGCGTGGTAAACGCCTTGTCCGTCTTCACGCAGCAGGGCGACCATGCTCGCGTTGCCCACCGAACTCACGCCGCCGGCACCAAGAATCGCCTGCTCCATGGTCGGCGCGGTGGCGATGGAAATAGCCGACGGGTTTAACACCGCGCCGCCGACGATCACCGTGTTACCCGGCGCCTGGTTGATGTTCACCGTCACCCGAGGCTCGCGATACACCGGTGCGAGTTTCTGGCTCAGCTCGGCGGCGACTTCCGCCGGCGTGCGCCGCGCCACCTGGATCGGCCCCAGGAAGGGGTAGTTGATCTTGCCGTCGTTCTGCACGGTGTACAGCGTCAGCTCGTAAATCGTGCTGACGTTGAACGCCGACAGGGTCGGCATTTCCCCGGCATCGCGGACGATCCGCAGCTGGTCGCCGATGCGGATCCGCTCCACCGCCGGCGGCAACTGGGCCATGCGATCGAGGGCCTGCTTGCCCTCGTTCACCGTCTTGCCATCGGGCGCGACGATCCGCGCGGGCGTATTGCAGGCGGCCAATGCCATCATGGCCAGGACGAGCAAGGTTCGTTTCATCAAAGGGGTCTTCCTGTAGGTCATGATGCTCACCTCCAATAACCGGGGAACATGCTGATGCGCCGCTTGAGGGCGAGGGGGAGCTGGCGCTCCAGATGGCCCAGCCGGTAGCCGAGCAATTTGAACGCGCTGCGCACCAGTACTTCGGGTACGCGGTGCAATGCACCGGCTTCGCGTAAAGCTCGAAGCTCAGCCAGTACATAGCGTTTACCTTCACCGCCGGCATCGCCAAAAGCCTGGCGAATCCACGGCTCGCGGCCGTAGAACACGCCAATGTCGAAGTAGCGGTGAAACTCATCCATGAGACGGTAATCGTGGGAGTGATAGACCAGGGCGGTGGCGGCATAGCGCACCTTGTAGCCTTCCAGCAGCATGCGGGCGGCGACGTAGGCGTCCTCGCTGCCGATCACATCCGCGGGGAAGCCACCGACGGCTTGCAGGGCGCTGCGCCGGTACACCGAAAAAGAATCCGAGCTGAAGCAGGTCTTGATCCCCAGCTCCGGCGCATCAGCCAGGCTTTTGCTGCGGCTTTGCGGCGGGTAGTTGAAGTGGCGTGATTGGGCCCCCAGCACACCGGCATCCGGGTGCGGCAGTTGGCGGCCATAGGCGACGCCGTTGAGCGGGTCCAGTTCCAGTTCGCCCACCAGGTTGGCGAACGTCTCGGGTTCGGCGGGGATCGCGTCCTGGGTCATCACGATCAGCGCGTCGCCGTCGACTTGTTCGCTGGCCCAGCGGCGGGTACCACCATGGTTGAAGTCCTTGGCATCGATCACTTCGACCCGTACGCCGAACTCGCGAAAACGCGCCACGGTGTCGTCGCTGGAGGCGCTGTCGACCACCAGGGTTTCGTCCGGTTGCAGGGTTTGCATGCGCAGCGCCGGCAGCAGCCGGTCGAGGTGGCTGGCTGCGTTGCGGGTCGGGATGATCAGGGCGGTACGCATCACTGCTTCACTTCGGCCGGAGCCCGGCCGTAGATGTCGTCAAAACGCACAATGTCGTCTTCCCCGAGGTACTCGCCGCTCTGCACTTCGATCATTACCAGGTCGATGATGCCGGGGTTGGTCAGACGGTGTTTGTGCCCGGCTGGAATGTAAGTGGATTCGTTGGCGTTGATCAGGAATTCACGGTCGCCGTTAGTGATCATCGCCGCGCCGCTGACCACGACCCAGTGCTCGCTGCGGTGATGGTGCATCTGCAACGACAGCGAAGCGCGTGGCTTGACCACGATGCGCTTGATCTTGAAGCGGCTGCTTTCTTCCAGCACGGTGTAGGTGCCCCACGGCCGGGTCACGGTGCGGTGCAGGCTGAAGGCCGGATGGTTCTGGCGCTTGAGCTCGGCGACGATGTAGCGCACGTCCTGGCTGCGGTTGGCGTCGGCAATCAGGATCGCGTCCGGGGTGTCGACGATGATCAGGTCGCTCACGCCCACCGCGCCCAATACGCGCTTGGGGGAGTCGATGTAGCAGTTATGCACGTCGTGCAGGATCGCTTCGCCATTCACTTGGTTGCCATTGGCGTCGCTCGGGGTGAGCTGGCGCACCGCGTCCCAGGAACCGATATCACTCCAGCCGATGTCGCAGGGCACCACGGCCACTTGCGCGGATTTTTCCATCAGCGCCACGTCAATCGATATATCGGGCGCCGACCCGAAGCCTTCAGCGTTCAATTCGCGCTGGCGGCAGTTGTTGTTATTCAGGCTGTGGCTGTGGTCGAGGGCGGCTTTCGCGGCGTCCAGTACGGCGGGGGCGTGCAGCGCAAGCTCGTCGAGCAATGTGCTTGCCTTGAAGCAGAACATCCCGGCATTCCACAGGTGCTTGCCGCCGTCCAGATAACCCTGGGCGGTGGCCAGGTCGGGCTTCTCGACGAAACGCTTGACCCGGAAACCCTGGCCCAGTGCATCGCCTTGTTCGATATAGCCGAAGCCGGTTTCAGGGTGGTCGGGCTGAATGCCGAACGTCACCAGGTAGCCGGCCTCTGCCAATTCGCGGGCCTGGGTGACGGCATCGGCGAAGGCGCTTTCATCGAGGATCAGGTGGTCGGCGGGCATCACCAGCAACTGCGCCTCGCCGCCGAAATTCTCCTGCACATGCAGGGCGGCCACGGCGATTGCGGCGGCGGTATTGCGGCCAAACGGCTCCAGCAGCAGGTCGAGGGCCAGGTGGGTCTTGTTGACCACGCGGTAGTCATCCAGGGTGCGAAACAGCATCTCGCGGTTGGTCACCGTCAGCACGTTCTCCACGCCCGGCAAGTGACTGGCCCGCAGGAAGGTCTTCTGCAACAGGCTCTGGTCGTCACGCATGCGCATGAAGGGCTTGGGCATGTTCTGCCGTGACACCGGCCACAGCCGGGTGCCCGAGCCACCGGAAATAATGCAGGGAATCAAGCCGTTGAGGGTGTTCATCAATAGACTTCCTTGGTCGAAAGGACGGCTGGGACCGTCATGAAAACGATGTACAAGTCGAACCACACCGACCACTTCGAGATGTACTCCAAGTCGTATTCAACGCGTTTCTGAATCTTGAACAGGGTGTCGGTTTCACCACGATAGCCGTTGATTTGCGCCCAGCCAGTGATGCCCGGTTTCACCCGGTGCCGCGAGCTGTACTCGCTGACGGCGACTTCGTAGGGCACCCCGGCCGCCTTGGTCGCGGTGGCATGGGGCCGCGGGCCGACCATCGACATGTTGCCCAGCAGCACGTTGAACAACTGCGGCAGCTCATCAATGCTGGTCTTGCGAATAAACCGGCCCACGCGGGTGATGCGCGGGTCGCCGCGAGTGGTCTGGCGGTCGGCGTTGAAGTCACTCATCTCGGCGTACATCGAGCGGAACTTGAACACCCGGATCACGTTGTCGTTGTAGCCAAAACGGTTCTGGCGAAACAGCACCGGGCCTTTGGAGTCGAGCTTGATGGCTATCGCCGTGATCAGCATGATCGGCGACAACGCCACCAGCCCCAGGGTCGCCAGGATCAGGTCTTCGCAGCGCTTGATAAACGGCGACCAACCCCGCAGCGGCACATGGGAGGTGTTGAACATCAGGATGCCGCCCACATCGGTGATGCGGCTGTGGCCGTAACGCAGGGCGGCCATGTCGGGTACCAGCATGACGTTGACCGACATCTGCCGCAGGCGCTTCACCAGCCCGTTGATCCGCTGTTCGGCGGCCCAGGGCAGGGTGATCATCACCTGATTGACCTGCTCGGAGCGGATCAGCTTTTCCAGGTCGCGGGTGTTTCCCAGCAGCGGCAGGTTGCTCAATTCCTTGGGGATGCGCTCGGTGCGGTCGTCGATAAAACCGATCAGGCCGGAGCGGATATCACCGTTGCGTTGCAAGTGGTCGGCCACGTGCACGGCGGTGTCGGTGAAGCCGAGGATCACCGTGCGTTGCAGGTATTTGCCGTTCGCCATCAGGTTGCGAAACAGGCGCAGCATTACCATCCGCTCCACCCCGAACAGCGCCAGGCTGGTGATAAACCAGAACACCAGGTTGCGCGGGCTCAACTGCGGGAACATCTGCAGAATCTGGTACATGAACAGCAGGATGCAAAACGCCGAAGACCAGGCCACCAGCATGGTGCGAAACCGCAGGCGGTTGCTGAACAACTCCTCGGAGTAAACCCCCATGGCCTGGAACAAAATAATCGTCATGATCGCGAAGAACAGCAGCAAGCCGAGAAAGTGCGCGCGCAACTCGGAGGCCATCGGTTCCGGATAAAACAGCAGGATCAGTGCCGGAAAAACAGCGGTGAGACCGTGCATCAACTTTACGAAAACGACAAAAAATTCAATAAAACCGGCCCGGGTCAAAAACAGGCTGTCGACGGACGACTTCTCGCGCATAAAAACATCCCTCATTGCACACCAGGGCTTCCTTGTTCGGCTGCTCATCCATAAAGGCAGGGCTTGCTTTATAAGTGGCGCCAGACGAACGGCTTGCTTCGCTGGGTAATACGCAATTACCTATCTATTTGCAGGGAATTTGCGGGGTAATGGCTAAATGATGGTTCTCTTTTCCTTGTTCGTCAAGGTTTTGACTTTTTTATAAGGGTATCGATCTAGACACATTATCTAATCATCTACGTGACAAATTGTTGACTGTCTAGGTCGGGTTCTCGGGTTCTTCGAGAACAAAATGCTGGCGTTTTGGAGTGTAGGAACAAATTTGGGAAATTTCCTGCCGGGGAGGAAAACCTTTTTTTGACGGAGGTAGGACGCGGGGTTTTTCGGGGACAAGCGACGAGTGGTGAGGACGTGAGTCCGTCACCACATTGAGGCGGTACTAACCTTAAAAATTGCCTTTCAAACTGACGGTGAAGTTGCGCGGTTCGCCGTAGAAATTACCCCAGTCAGCCGTTCCCACCGTCTGATAGTAATTTTTGTCGAAGAGATTGTTACCGTTCAGCGCCACCGTCCATGTGTCATCGACCCGGTACGCCAACCGCGCATTCCATACCGCATAACCGGCTTGTTCCAGTTTGATGCCTTGAATTCGGTAGTTGCTGCTCTGGGCGTTGACGCCGGTGCCGACGCTCCATTTCGACAGTGTTCCGTCCAGCTGATAATCGCCCCACAAGCGCAGCATGTGTCGCGGCACGTAGCTGTTTGCGACCGCGCCAATTGCGGCGCTGTTGATGTTGTTGAGATTCTTGGTCTGGGTGTAGGTGTAGCCGCCCGCCACTTGCAAGCGTTCCAGCAACTCGCCACTCAACTCGGCTTCGACACCTTGTGCGCGAACCTTGCCAGTGTCGGTGTAGCAATAGCCGTCTGCCGAGGTACCGCATTGGGTGGTGTAGTCGGTTTCGGCGGCGTTTTTCTCGATAGCGCGGAACAATGCCAGCGAGCTGTTGAGGCGCCCCTCAAACCATTCGCCCTTGATGCCCAGCTCGTAGTTTTCGCCGATTTTGGGCTTGAGGGCGGCGCCAGTCACCGTGGCGTTGGAGCTTTGTGGCTGGAAGATATCGGCGTAGCTGGCGTACACCGAAAGGTTGTCGTCGAGGTCATAGATCACCGCGGCGAACGGCGTGACTTCACCGGTTTCCTTGGTGCGTGCGTCCTGCAGGGCCCATTCGCCCCAGGCGAGGTTATTCGACTGGCGGCGGTTTTCGAACCAGCTGACGCGACTGCCGAGCACCACCATCAATGGCTCGGCCAGCCTCAGGCGCAAAGTGGCGTAGGTACCGTACTGGGTGGCGGTTTCCTTGACGGTGCCGCCCCGGTACATGTTGGGCCAGAAGGTATCGTTGGCGGGCTGCGGGAAGTGGTGGTTGGGCAGGAAGATACTTTGCCGGTCGGGCAGGCTCCGGATCGCGTAGACATCGTCCTGGGTGCCACGGCTACCATTGGCGCCGATGATGAGTTCATGCTGCAAACCGAACGCTTCGAACTTACCGTCCAGGTAGGCATCCAGTCCGAAATCCCGGTGGTCGTAGTCAAACAGCGCAGCGTACATCTCAGCGGTTGGCGCCGGATCACCGTACTTCACGGTGCCTTGGCTGGCGGCGTATTTGATGTCTTGCAGGTTGCGGCTGTTCACCGCCGTGACCTTGAGTTGCCAGTCGTCGTTGAAGTGGTGGGTGAGGTCGGCAAACAGCGTAGTGCGTTGGCTCTGCCAGTCGTTCCAGGCCTGGCCCAGGCAGGTGGAACGGCTCAGGCCGATGCTCTTGCCGTCGCTGTAGCGCGGCACACCGCCCCAGCAGGGCGTTGCATCGACATCTTCGTAGCTGGCACCGATGCCCAGGGTGGTGTCGGGCGAGAGGTCAACATCCAGTGCGAGGTAGACAGCTTGGTCCTGGCGCTTGGAGACGTCCATGTACGAGCCACGGTTCTGTTGGCTGACCACGGCGCGGCCGCGTACGGTGCCGCTGTCATTGAGCGGGCCGCCGGTATCGACGTCGGCGCGGTAGTTGTCCCAGGTGCCGGCAGACAGCGACAGGCTGGTGGTGGGTTTGTCTTGTGGCCGCTTGCGCACGAAGTTCACCGCACCACTGGCGGTGCCGGCGCCCTTGAGCATGCCGGCTGCGCCCTTGAGCACTTCCACCCGGTCATAGATCGCCATGTTGGCGGTGAAGCTGTCGGCCTGTACGTAGTCTTTGCCGATGTCCAACGGCACACCGTCGAACTGGTATTGGCCGAGCATCTTGAAACCACGGGAATAGAAATACTTGCCACCCATAGGTGAGTCGTAGGTGGTGATGCCCGGGGTGTGTTCCAGCAATTGATCGATGGTGGTGATGTTCTGGTCGTCGATCAGCTTGCGGGTCATGACGCTGACCGATTGCGGTGTTTCCCGCAGGCTGTGGGCGCCCTTGCCGATGGTCACCGCGCCGGTGGTGTAGGAACCGCTGCCGTCAGTGGTGACGCCGAGGTGTTCGCCGGTTACGGTGGTGGCACCCAGGTTCAGCGCGCCGGTGTCCGCGACTTGCGGCAACAGCAGCCAGGTGTTGTTGCTCTGGCGTTGGGCTTGCAAGCCCTGGCCCTGGATCAATTGGCTCAAGGCCTGTTGGCTGTCCAGCGCGCCGTTGAGGCCGGGGCTGGTCTTGCCGGCGACGCTGGTGGCGTCATAGGACAGGCTGATACTCGCCTGGCGCGCAAACTGGTCGAGCACCGTGGCCAATGGGCCGGGTGCGATGTTCCAGTCACGGGCCTGGGTGTCGCTGGCAGGCGTTTGCGCCATGACGGCCAGGGGCAGGACGCTGCCGTTCAGGCAGGCACCGAGCAGGGCGGCGTGCACCGCATGCTTGAGGGGAGAACGCTTGGAGGGGAACGCTTGCATGACCGCGGAATGCTCCTGAAGGAAGTGGACAGAATCGGCCTGTTGATCGGCCTTTCCTTACAGGTCGAGCGAAGATGAGAATTCACCTCATTTATTTTCGGAAGGTCATGCACGAGCTGCGACGGTCACCCAATAACGGCTGCGATAGGTGATGTTCACCGACAGTGCCTGTGCCACCAGGGTCAGGACCTGATCGGTATCGTCCAACTGGTAAGTCCCGGACACACGCAGGCCGGCAACCGCTTCGCTGCAGCGCACCAGCCCATTGCGGTAACGGCTCAGCTCCGCGAGGAAATCGTCCAGACGCATGTTGTGAGCGCTGATCACACCGTCGCTCCAGGCCCAGGGATCCAGGCCCGTGGTGGCGGGTGGACGCAAGCCGTTTCGATCAAACAGCATCTGCTCGCCGGGCTGTATCACCCCACGTGCGCTGGCCTGATGGCTGTCGGCGAATACCGCGACGCTGCCTTTTTGCACGGCGAGCAAGGTGCCGTGGGGCTCCTCGCGCACCATGAACCGGGTGCCCAAGGCGCGCAGATAACCGTCGCGGGTTTGCACCCAGAAGGGCCGTGGCGCGCTACCGTCGGCGCCCATGTCGATCAGGATTTCACCTTGGCGCAACTGCACCAGACGCCTTTCGGTGTTGAAGACTGTGTCGATGGCGCTGGCACTGTTGAGCTGGATACGGCTGCCATCGTCGAGGGCTACCCAACGCCGCTCTCCGGTGGCGGTGCGGTAGTCGGCCAGCAGGCCGGGCAATGGCGTGTAGTCGCGGCCGAACCATGTCAGCCCTGCGGCACCGGCGAACAGCCCGAGCAACTTCAACCCTTCACGGCGGCTGATGCGTTGGCGGGCACCTTGCAAGGCATGGCGGCCGACCTGTGCCGGCAACTGCGCAAACTCGTCACTCATCGACGAGACCCGTTGCCAGGCCTGCTGGTGATCGCCACTGGTTTCAAGCCAGCGTTCGAAGGCGGCCGTGGTGGCGTCATCGGCAATATTGAACCGCAGCTTGATCATCCACTGGATCGCCTGGTCCACCAATGGCGGATTAGCCTTCGGCATAACGCAACCGATAACAGGCGTGCAGTGCCTTGGCCAGGTCGCGCTCCACGGTGGCCTTGGACACCCCCAGGCGCAGGGCGATCTGTTGGCAGGTCAGGCCGTCCAGTTGCGCCAGCAAAAACGCTTCGCGCACCCGTGGCTTGAGTTGGTCCAGCAGGCGGTCGATGCGCTCCAGGCTGTCGAGGATCAGCAGGCGGGTTTCTTCCGACGGCACCTCGACTTCCGGGAAATGCGCGAGACTCTCCAGATAGGCACGCTCCAGTTCGCGGCGGCGATACTGGTCGATCATCAGGCTGCGGGCGATGCTGCTCAGGTAGGCGCGGGGTTGCAGCAAGGCTTGCTGCTTGCGCGCATTGAGCAGGCGCACGAAGGTTTCCTGCGCCAGGTCGGCGGCGTGCTCACGGCAGCCCGTACGCCGGCTCAACCAGCCGCGCAGCCAGGAGTGATGGGCATGGTAGAGCTGGCCGATGGCGGCATGATCCAGTGGGTGGTCGCTCGACATGGGCATCCTGGCGCGGGCGTCTTAATTGATAACGGTTCGCATTCTATGCGTTGGCCAGAGGATTGGGCAATCGTTGCCGTGTGGATTTGGCGGGATGCACAAACCCACACAGGCTTGACGGGGTTGCGGCTAAGCCTTGCGCAGGTGCAAACACTCAATCGAGCGGTCGACGGTGGTCTTGGCAATTTCCAGCAAATGCCACACCGCCAACAACTTCGCCCGCTCGGGGCTTTGCAGCAGTTCGCCGCAGTCGAGGGCGGTGGCCGAGGCGCTGCTGAGCAGGCTGGCGGTGTAGAGCAGGGCGTCCTCGAAACTCAGGTCTTCGTTGACGGTGTGGAAACCCTGGGAAGGCAGGTAGTGTTCGAGTGCGCGATTGAACGCGGCGCGGTTTTTCAGCAGGTCGCTGGGTGGGTCGGGGACGGCTTTATTCATGGTGTAACTCCTTATGAGACCAGGAGCCGGCCCCCATCGCGACTAAACGATGGGTGGCGGCTGTACGCAGGTTAGTCGACCGGCCACAAGGAAAATCCGGCGCACCCGAAGGTGCCCTGCGCACAGCCACCATAAAACCTCATGATGAAACCATGCGCCTTGTGAAGGTTCGGGCGACTAAACCCGTTCACTGATGAGCAGTGAAGGGGCGAAGACTAGCCACCGGTTCCGACAGGCACAAGGCCGAAAGATTGTCTCGGAAACGTCCCGCAAATCAAAGGGATTTAGCCTGCTGGCCCTTTATTCATATCCGAATTGTCTCGCGAATTTTCCCCAAGGCTAATCTCAACGTCGCCAAATCAATCGACCCCAACGCCACCCGCAACGCATGCGGCACATGGGCCGTACAGGCGAACGGCTCTGCACTGGTGACGCGCACACCCTGGCCCTCCAGCGCGGCCACCACAGCATCCGCCCGCAGACCTTCGGGCAACACCAGCCACAGGTAATACGACGCCGGATGCGCAATCACCTCACACCCTCGCAATACCTCCCGGGCCAGCGCCTGGCGTTGGCGCGCATCCTGACGCTTCTGTTCCTCCAGCGTATCCACCGCGCCGGACTCGATCCAACGGCACGCCAGGTTCACCGTGAGCGTCGGTGTGCTCCAGGTCGAGACGCGAATCGCTTGCTCCAGCGCCGGTACCCACGCTTGGGGCGCCACGATAAACCCTACCCGCAACCCCGACGCTACGCTCTTCGACAGGCCGGACACGTATACCGTGCGCAACGGCGCATAGGTGAACAACGGCTTGGGGGCGGGCTCTGCGAGAAAGGCGTAGGCGCCGTCTTCGATCAGTAGAAAATCGTAGCGCTCAGCCAACACTGCAAGGCGTTGGCGGTCGGTTTCGCTCATCACCGTGCCCAGCGGATTGTGCAGGGTGGGCATGCAGTAAAACGCCCGTACCGGCCGCCGTTTGCACAAGGCCTCCAGTGCATCCAGATCAGTATGGCCAGCCGGTTGCGGTAGAGGCTCCAGGTCTATGCGCTGGGACTGGGCCAGGGTTTTCAACCCGGGATACGTCAGCGCATCAACCGCCAACACATCCCCCGGTTGCAGCAACGCCATCAGGCTGACAGAGAGACCTTGCTGCGCCCCGTTGACGATCAGCACCTGCTCGCCACCCACGCGAATCTGCCGATTACGCAAGTGCCGCGCCGCCGTCTGCCGCTCATGGGCGCGGCCACCCTGAGGGGCAGAATGCAGCAGGGCATCGAGGTCGCCCGAGGCGGCGATGGCGCGCAAACCGTCTCGCAGCATTTCGGCCTGGCCGGGCAGCGAAGGGTAGTTCAGGCTCAGGTCCACGGTGCCCGGTTGCAGCGGTTGTTGAACCAGGCCCATGCCTCGCAGCAGGGTGGTATCGCGCACAAACGTGCCGCGCCCTGGCTCGCCCACTACCAGACCACTGGCCTCCAGCTCGCTGTACACCCGCAACGCCGTCGCCAGAGCAATGCGATGGCTGTTCATCAGGCTGCGCACGGTCGGCAACTGGGTGCCCGGCGGCAATTTTCCGGCGCGAATCCGCGTGGCCAGTTCATCGACGATCAGTTTGTAGCGGACCTGAGCCATGGTGCGTTCCCGTGTAAAGCGTATCTAGATCAATTTTTTGTTTGTATCAGGTGAGCTGATTAATCTACAGGCTTTCCCGGTGGATGGCTTGAGCATGATCGACCTCGCAACCCTGGCTGTTTTCTCTGGCGCAGTCCTGCTGCTGTTGTTATCCCCGGGGCCGAACATGGCTTTCGTCATCAGCCACGGCGTGACCTATGGCTGGCGTGGCGGCGTGGCGTCCGGGTTGGGCATCAGCGTTGCGGACCTGCTGCTCACGGCATTGACCGCGACCGGCGTGACCGCACTGGTCGCCAGTTGGCCGCCGGCCTTCGACCTGATTCGCTACGCCGGGGTGTTGTACCTGCTGTGGCTGGTGTTCAAGACCCTGCAGAAAACGCCCGCCCTGGACACGGCCCACGTCAGCCGCGTGCCGCTGGGCCGGGTGTTTGTGCGGGCGATGCTCAACAGTTTGCTCAACCCCAAGGCGTTGCTGTTTTTCATGGTGTTCCTGCCGCAGTTCGTCAGCCCCAAGGCGGGGCCCATCGCGCTGCAACTGGTGGTGCTGGGGATCATCCTGACATTGATCAGCGGTGTATTTCATACCGTGCTGGGGATCTTCGGCGGGGCGCTCAGCCGGTTTTTTGCCGGCAAATCAGGCAGCGCAGGCTTACAGAAATGGGGCCTGGCGACCGTACTGATGGTGCTGGCCGTGCGGTTGGCATTGATGTCTCGCCCGACGTGAAATCCCACTTATAAAAGGACGTTACCCATGTACATCGCAGCCTTTATCTACAAGCCTGGTGAACGGGATGACGAGTTCCAGCGCCTCACGGATTTGATCGACGCACTGGCGGCAAGGCTGCCGGGATACGTGGGGGCCGAGTCGTGGCGCTCGACGGATGGGCGTTTGATCAACGCCAGTTATTATTGGCGTGATGAAGCGTCAATCCGTGCCTTTGCCAGCCACCCGACCCATCTGGAAGCCAAGCGTCTGTACCGCCGGTGGTACGGCGGCTATCACGTGGTGATTTCCAAAGTGGAGCGGGCCTATGGGGACGGAACGATCGGGCATCTGGTGCCCGCCGACCGCCACGGGCATGCGAATGCTTAACCCAGCCGCGCCGCCGCCCGTGCCACGATTTCACCTCGTGTCTTGCGCGACTCGGCGGTGCGTTTGCGGGCTTCCTCCAGTACATGCGGCGGCGCGGTTTCCGGCCGGCCTGCATTGAACGGCGGGGCAGGTGCATATTCAATCTGCAACTGCACCAGTTGCGCTGCCGCTTCGCTGTACAACTCGGCCGCCAGGGTCAGGGCAAAGTCGATCCCGGCGGTGATCCCGCCCCCGGTCAACAGGTTGCCGTCACGCACCACGCGCTCCTGCACCGGGATCGCGCCCAGCGGGGCGAGCAGGTCGTGGTAGGCCCAGTGGGTGGTCGCGCGACGCCCTCGCAGCAAGCCCGCCGCACCCAGCACCAGGGAGCCGGTGCACACCGAGGTCACGTAACGCGCGGTATGGGCTTGTGCCTGGAGAAACGCCAGGGTTTGCTCATCTTCCATCAACGCCCCGACGCCCGAGCCGCCAGGTACGCAAATCACATCCAGCCTCGGGCACTCGTCATAGGTGGTGCTGGGGGTAAACACCAGACCGGTGCTGGCGGTGACGGGCGCCAGGTCCTTCCACACCAGATGCAGCTTCACATCCGGCAGCGATCCCAATACGTCGTAAGGCCCGGTGAGGTCCAGTTGCTGGATACCGGGGAACAACAAAAAGCCGATCTGCAAGGTCATGGGGACTGCTCCTGATAAAGGGATGGACGGCTTCACTCTAGTCACCTAGTCTTTGGCGCATACGCCATTGAGCCCACGAATTACGCCAATCATGCCCAAAGTCATCAACGTGCTCGCCTTTCCCAATGTGCAGGTCCTAGACGTCACCGGGCCCCTGCAAGTGTTTGCCTCGGCTAACGACCTGGCGCGCCAGCAGGGTTTGCCATTGCCCTATGCGGTCAGTGTGATTGCCGCGCAGGCAGAGCCAGTGATGACCTCGGCGGGCCTGGCCCTGGTGGCCGAGCCGTTGCCGGCCGCCGATGCGCCGTGCGACACGCTGGTGATCGCGGGCGGTTGGGGCGTGTACGGGGCCGCCGAAGACCCGGCGTTGGTGGACTGGGTGCGCCAAAAAGCCACCCGGTCACGGCGCATGACCTCGGTGTGCACTGGCGCCTTTCTGCTGGCCGCCAGTGGTTTGCTCGACGGCTGCCGCGTGGCGACCCACTGGACTCGCTGCGAAGAACTCGCGCGCAAATACCCACAGCTGACGGTGGAAGCCAATCCGATTTTCATCCAGCAGGGCAACCTGTGGACCTCGGCCGGCGTGACCGCCGGCATCGACTTGTGCCTGGCACTGGTGGAAGAGGACCTGGGTCGCGCCGTGGCGCTGGAAGTGGCGCGGCACCTGGTGGTGTTTCTCAAGCGGCCCGGTGGGCAGTCGCAGTTCAGCGTGACGTTGTCCCTGCAAAAGGGCGGCAGCCGTTTTGCGGAGTTGCACGCCTGGATCGCCGAACACCTGACCCTCGATTTGAACGTTGCCACACTGGCCGCCCAGGCGGGCATGAGCGAGCGCAGCTTTGTGCGCCACTACCGCGCCGAAACCGGCCAGACGCCCGCGCGGGCCGTCGAACTGATCCGCGTGGAAACCGCCCGCCGGCAGTTGGCGGACAGTAGCGCGTCGATCAAACGCATTGCGGTGCACTGCGGATTTGGCTGCGAAGAAACCATGCGCCGCAGCTTCCTGCGGGCGGTGTCGATCACGCCCCAGGCCTACCGCGAACGGTTTTGCGCCCCCGGTTGAAGCAGGGCCTGCTTGAACGAATAGGTACGTTTTTGTATCAAGGTGCTATGTTACCCACAGTCCATTGCGCAGTGTCTTGATCCCAGGCCTCTACGTCGCGGTTTTGAACCTTCCCGGCGTGCGCACAGCTCATGAATTCACTACCTCCTGTCCTTGTCGAACTACGCGCGGCGACCGCTGCGCTGCACCGACGCCTCGATACCCGTCTGCCGTTTTCCCGCATGGACCTGGCGCTGTACCGCGAGCTGATGAGCGCCTATTACGGCTTCTATCAGCCGCTGGAGCGAGCCCTGGCGCCGTGGGGTGAAATCATCCCTGACCTGGAATGGGGGCGGCGTAGCAAAACCCCGTACTTGCAGGCGGATTTGCTGGCGCTGGGCCTGGAAAACTCGCAGATCGACGCCTTGCCGTTGTGCTCCGAACTGCCCGCCATCACCAACGTGGCCCAGGCCCTGGGCGCCCTCTACGTGCTGGAAGGCGCAACCCTCGGTGGCCAGGTGTTGCGCAACCTGATCGAGATCAAGATTGGTGTCGGCTCCATCAATGGCGGGGCGTTCATGAATGTGTACGGAGCACAAACCAGCGCACTGTGGCAGCGCTTTCTTGATTGCCTGTACCCGCTGCAATCCCCGGCCGAACGCCTGGAAGCGGTGGAGGTTGCCGAGTCGACCTTCCTCTGTTTCGAGCAGTGGCTGGATCATTGCGGAGTGCTGCGATGAGCACGGTCGATACGCTGATAGACGACTGCGCCAACGAACCCATCCACATTCCCGGATCGATCCAGCCGCACGGCTTGTTGTTGACGCTGAGCGAACCGGCGCTTGAGGTACTGCAAGCCAGCAGCAACCTGACCGTCGCCCTGGGCCTGGGCGCGGAAAGTGCGTCGGGCCAGGCGCTGGCCAGTGTGCTGGGTAGCAAGGCCGCAGTGCAGGTGAGCCGTGCCCTGGCGGACCTGGACGCCGATGAAGAGGAGGTGCATCAACTGACGCTTGATGGGTACGCCTACGACATCCTTCTGCATCGTCATCAGGGGCTGCTGTTTCTCGAGCTGGAGCGGACCATGGCCCTTGAGCACCGCGCCGTGGGGCAACTCGCCCGCACGCTGCGCCGCTTGCAGTCAGCCAAGACGCTGGAAAGTTTGTACCAGACCTGCGTCACCGAGATTCGCAGCCTCACCGGGTATGACCGGGTCACCTTGTACCGCTTCGAGCAGGAAGGCCATGGCAAGGTCATCGGTGAGGCCCTCAGCGAGGGCATGCAGCCGTACCTGGGATTATGTTTCCCTGCTTCGGACATCCCGCCCCAGGCTCGTGAGTTGTACCGGCTGAACTGGATCCGCGTGATTCCCGACGCCGAGTACCAGCCGGTGCCGATCCTGCCGGCCTTGCGCCCCGACAACGGCCAGCCCCTGGACCTCAGCTTCGCCGTATTGCGCAGCGTGTCGCCGGTGCACTGTCACTATCTGAAAAACATGGGCGTGCGTTCCTCCATGAGCATTTCGCTGCTCAAGGACGACCAGCTCTGGGGCCTGATCACTTGCGGTCACCGTGAGCCGTTGCGTGTGCCCCATGAACTGCGCACGGCGTGCACCAGCATCGGCCAGTTGTTGTCGATGCAGATCACGTTGCTCCAGGAGCAGCAGGAGCGCCGCCAACAACGCGACAAGGCCGCCATGGTCGAAGAGTTGGTCGCGGCCATGACGGCCGTTGAGTGCGATGTGATGGAAAGCCTGCTGCCGTACGCGCAAACGTTGCTGAACCTGGCGGCCGCCGGTGGCCTGGCGATATTGGTGGAAGAGCGTCTGCATGTGTTCGGCGTTTGCCCCAAACGTGCTGAAATCCACGCCTTGTACCAGTGGGTGCGCGGGCAGGGCAAAGGCGTGGTGCACAGCCATCAACTGTCTGTGGATTTCCCGCCGGCGGCGGCCTATCAGGCCCACGCCAGCGGCCTGTTGGCGTTCTGTCTGCCCAAGCCGGTGGACAACGCAATGATGTGGTTTCGCCCGGAGGTCAAGTCCACGGTGGAGTGGAGCGGCCAGCCGGTCAAACATCAAGAACCGGGCAGCACGACCTTGAGTCCGCGCCTGTCGTTTGACCTATGGAAGCAGCAGGTCGATGGCAAGGCCCTGTACTGGTCGCTCTCGGAATTGCTGGCGGTGGAGAGCCTGCGGCGCAATGCCCTGGAGCATGACCTCGCGCGCCAGGTGCAGCGTGAACATGAAGCCGTACGGGCGCGTGATGAACTGGTGGCAGTGGTCTCCCATGACTTGCGCAGCCCGCTGACGATCCTGCTGATGCAATGCGGCATGATGCGCAGCCTGGTGCCCGCTGACGGCAGCAAGGCCAATCGTCGCCTCGCCACCGCGATTGAAACCATGCAAAACGCGACGTCCCGCATGAACACCCTGCTGGAAGACCTGATGGATATCTCGCGTATCGAGGCCGGGCGCTACAGCGTTTCGCTGCAATCGCTCGATGTGGCCGCGACTCAGGAACAGATCTGCTCGATGTGGCAGCCGCTGGCGGCAGCCAAGGGTGTCGACCTGACCTGGAGCGCCGCGCCCGGGCTGTGTGTGCAGGCCGACCCTGAGCGACTGTTCCAGGTGTTTTCCAACCTGCTGGGCAACGCCCTGAAATTCACTCCGGTGGGCGGTGTGATCGAGGTGATTGCCGAGGCCGCGGGCGATGAGGTGCTGTTCCGGGTGTGCGACAACGGCGTCGGCATCGACCCGGCGCAGTTGCCGTATATCTTCGAACGCTACTGGACCTCCCGCGTGGGCAACCCCACCGGCAGCGGCCTGGGGTTGTACATTTCCCACGGCATCATCGAGGCCCACGGCGGCACCTTGTGGGCTGAAAGCGTGCTGGGGCAGGGCAGCGTGTTCAGCTTCAGGATCTCGGCTGGGGGCTGAGGCTCAGCAATTCGAAGATCGCCTCAAGGGTCGCTTGGGGCGCTTCCTGGGGAATATTGTGGCCCACACCGGCCAACACTTCGCGCCGATAAAACCCGCTGAAATTTTCCAGGTCGTCATCTTCAACCGGGGCCGGACCTACGCCGTCATCGGCGCCGCACAACGAGATGCTCGGCACCGAAATCGGCGGTGGCTGCACCAGCGCCTGCTCGATGCTTTCCAGGGCCGGATCACCCGGCGCGTACATGAAGCGGTGACGGTAAGAGTGGACCACCACCTCGACAAAATCCGGGTTATCAAACGAAGGTGCCGTCTTGCCATACAGGCTTGGCCCCTCGGCCCACGACGGCGACCAGAGCGCCCACAGCAACTGGCAGAACTCACGCCGGTTGGCGGTCAGTCCGTCGACACCACGTTGGGTATGAAGGTAAAACTGATACCACAGCCGATGCTCCGTTTCCGGCGCCCGAGGCTTGATCGACGCAGCAATGTCTTGGATGTTGTAGCCATCGCCCGTCACCAGGCCTCGCACCCGTTCAGGCCATAGCGCCGCAACGATACACGCCGCGCGTCCGCCCCAGTCATAGCCCACCAGCGTGGCTTTATCGATGGAGAGGGCATCCATGAAATCCAGCAAATCCTTGGCCAGCGCCGCTTGTTGACCGGAGCGCATCACCTGATCGTTGATAAAACGCGTCGGGCCATAACCCCGTAGGTACGGCACCAGCACCCGGCAGCCACGTGCGGCGACCACCGGAGCGATCTCGTCATAACCGCGAGGGTCGTAGGGAAAACCGTGCAGCAGAATCACCACCTCGCCGCCTTCCGGGCCATGGGCTTCGTAGGCGATATCGAGCATGGGCGTGCGGATTTGGAGGGTGGGCATGGAGGCTCCAAGGGGGGAGGGAAAGTGTTGGAACTGTAGACCAAACCGGTTACGGAGTGTGGTTCGAAAGGCTGCAATTGCTTGACTTGTCTAGACCGGCCTGGCGCAAGCCGATGCAATTACCCCAAGGGTCGCGCATCTGGCACATCCACTCGCCGCCCTCGACTTCCATTGGCCCGCGATACAACGTGGCGCCTAACGTGACTGATGTTTCCGTCGGCGACCAGGTCGGCAGTGACGCCGAGTAATGCGTCGGCAGAGCGCCGATCAATACGCGCCTTGTGGTAACGGTGATGTTTGCCAAATAACCTGTGGCGAGGGGCTGACTTAAATCTCTGCGTGGGTGATGACGTGTTTGAAGTGATGCCGCCACAAATCCGCGCCCAGTTTGCCCGAGCGATCCAGCGATGAACCCACAGTCAAATCGCTGATCAGCGTTGGCTGCAAGCCCGCGTCGAACAACGCAAACCCGGCCGCGAGTACGCAGGTATCAGTCTGGATGCCACACACCAGCACTCGATCCGGCGCTAGGCTTTTGAGGTGGCTGATGGTCTCGGGCGTGGGCGCGTAGCCGTGTTTGATGAAGATATGGTCGGCGGCGATCAGGCTGTTGTCGTCGGGCGCCGGCTGCCAGCCGAGTTGGCGGGCGAACGGGGTGATGCTTTCGTCGTGGCGCTCTACGGTGGCCACTGAGGGCATGCGGGCCAGCAGGGCGTTGATGCCGGCCACCAGCCAGTCCGGCGGGTTGAAAGAGGGTTGTATGTCGATGATCAGCAGAACCTGGTGCATTGGAATCCTGGCAGGGATCGAAGGACCCCGCATTGTGCACCGGGTGCACCTCGTCTCCAAGTCTGGCGCGGTCTATGTGGGAGCTGGCTTGCCTGCGATGGCGGTGGATCAGCTCATACATCAATGACTGAAACACCGCTATCGCAGGCAAGCCAGCTCCCACAGGGTTACTCATTTGTCTTCAGATTTTGCTCAGCCTCAAGGCTGCCACACCGTCTTCACCCCACTCAACTTCCGGTCCAGGAACGTTGCCGCGCTGATCAGCGCCAAATGGCTCAACGCCTGTGGCGTATTCCCCAAATGCCGTGCCTGGTTATCGAACTCTTCGGCATATAACCCCAGCGGGTTGGCATAGCGCAGCAACTGTTCAAACTCCAGATGCGCTTTCTCCACTTGTCCGGCCCGGGCCAGGCATTCCACGTACCAGAACGAGCACGCCGCGAACGCGCCTTCGGTGCCTTGCAAGCCGTCAATCTGGCTGTCGTCGTTGCGGTAGCGATAAACCATCCCATCGCGCACCAGGCTTTTCTGGATCGCTTCCAGCGTTGATAACCAGCGCGGGTCCGTCGCCGCGACGAAGCGTACCAGTGGCATCAACAGCATTGAGCCGTCCAGTGCCGTGCTGCCGATATGCTGCACAAAGTGGCCGCGTTCTTCGTTCCAGAAGTTGCTCCAGATATCCGCATAAATCGCCTGGCGGGTCTGGTCCCAACGGGCAAACGGCGCCGGCAGCGAGCGCTTGGACGCCAGGCGAATCGCCCGGTCCAGGGCCACCCAGCACATCAGCCTTGAGTGCAGGAAGTGATGCTGCTCGCCGCGCATTTCCCAGATACCGACGTCTTTGTGGTTCCAGGTTTCGCAGACCTGGTCGGCCACTTCCACCGTGTGTTTCCAGCCCTCGTGGGAGATGGCTTCGCCGTATTTGTTGACCAGGTATACGGCGTCCATCAGCTCACCGTAGATGTCCAGTTGCACCTGGTCGTAGGCCTCGTTGCCGATGCGCACCGGTTGCGCACCGCCGTGGCCGCTGAGGTGGCTCAGCTCGGTTTCCGGCAGCTCCTGGCGGCCGTCGATGCCGTACAGGATGTTGATTTTCATCGGCTGATCGCAGCAGTCACCCACACGGCCTTTCAACCAGCGCATGTAGCCGTTGGCTTCTTCGATAAACCCCAGGCGCATAAAGGCGTAGACGGTAAACGAGGCGTCGCGGATCCAGGTGTAGCGGTAGTCCCAGTTGCGCTCGCCGCCGGGTGTTTCCGGCAGGCCGAAGGTGGCAGCGGCGAGGATTGCACCGTGTTTGCGCGAGGTCAAAAGCTTCAAGGCCAGGGCCGAGCGATTGACCATCTCGCGCCAGCGCCCACGGTAGTTGGACTGGGCGATCCAGCCGCGCCAGAACTTCAGGGTGCGCTCCAGGCACAGGTCGGTGCAGTCGTTTTTGACCCGTACATCGTCCAGGCCGCCGAGGACAAATTCGGCGCCTTCTTCCTGGCCCAGGTCAAAGCTTGCCACGGCGGCATCACCTTCCAGCTGCATGGCGTGGCTGCCAGCCAGGCGCAGGCCGGGTTGGTCTGCGGCCTCGAACAACACGTCGCCGTCATCTTGAGTCGCCCGGGTCTGGGCGCGGGCGTAGTCATGGCGCACCGCGCAGCGCATATGGATGTGCGCCTTGCCGCTGACCACCCGTACCCGACGAATCAGGATGGGTAGGTCGTCGACTTCCTCACTGATGGTCAGGAAGTCGGTGATTTCCACCACCGCCTCATTGCTCAACCAGCGCGTTTGCAACACGTTGGTGTCCGGCAGGTAGATTTGCTCGCGCCGGGCGTCGGGCAGGTCCGGGGTGAGCTGGAAGATGCCGGCGGCGGGGGAGTCCAGCAACGAGCAAAAGATCGAAGGGCTGTCGAACTCCGGCCAGCAGAAAAAATCGATGCTGCCCTTATCGTTCACCAGCGCCGCGCTGCGCATGTCGCCGATGATGCCGTGGGCATCAATGGCACTTTGTGGTTCGTTTTTCAGATCAACCATTGCCACGAAACTCCGGATAAAGGCTCATGCCGCCATCAATAAACAGGGTGCTACCCACCACGTAGTCGGAGGCATCACTGGCCAGCCACACCACCGCATTGGCGACATCTTCGACGTCACCCACGCGGCCATAGGGAATCAATTTGAGTAGCTCCACCTCGGCCGCGCCTTCGGTGGCGGCGCGGTTGATGGCCGTGCGGATCGCCCCCGGCGCAACGCCGTTGATGCGGATGCGCTGCTGGCTGACTTCCTGAGCCAAGGTGCGCATCAGCATTTCCACACCGCCCTTGGACGCGGCGTAATTCACGTGGCCGGCCCAGGGAATCACCTGATGCACCGAACTCATGTGGATGATTTTCCCGGCGGCCCGGGACACCCCTTCGCGGATGCCCTGGCGATTGAAGATGCGCAAGGCGGCGCGGGCGCAGAGGAACTGGCCGGTGAGGTTGACGCCGATCACGGTGTTCCAGTCGTCGAGGGTCATGTCGACGGCAGCGGCGTCTTTCTGCATGCCCGAGTTGGCTACCAGGATGTCCAGGTGCCCGAAAGCCTCTAGGGTTTGTGCAAACAGCCGCTCCACATCGGCTTCTTTCGACACATCGGCGCCAATCGCAATCGCCCGGCCACCGTTGGCATTGATCTGCGCCGCCAGTGCTTCAGCCGGCGCGGCCTGGGCGTTGTAGTTCAGCACCACGGCAGCTCCAGCCTCCGCCAGGGCCTTGGCGGCCCCCGCGCCAATTCCGGAACTGGCACCGGTTACCAGCGCCACCTGTTGATCCAATGAAATGCGCATCGCCCACCCAACCTTTTTCAGAGTGCCCAATTAGCTGACTGACAGGGTGGGCCACAAGTTCACCGGCTGTCTGGAATGCGACGATGGCTGTCTATATCTATCGTTTATGCCACAGGACTTTTCGCTAGAATCAACGCCTGATTGATGCGAGACCTGATCCGATGAACCGCCAACCCCGCCCCTGGCTTGAAGCCTATGCCGACAATTACCGCAACGACGACGTGGTGCACCCCCATTGCCATGCCCAGGCGCAGCTGATCCATGGCGTGTCCGGGGTGATGGTGGTGAGCACCGCCCAGGGCAGTTGGCTGGTGCCGTCCGGGCATGCGCTGTGGGTGCCGGCCGGAACCCCGCACGAAATCCGCATGGCCGGCGAAGTGCATATGCGCACGCTGTTCCTGTTGCCCGAGGCCGAGCCGGGGCTGGGGCGCACCTGCCAGGTGATCGAAGTGTCGGCGTTGCTGCGGGAGCTGATCGTCGCCGCCACGCAGATTGCCGGGCACCACAGCCCGCGTCTGCAGGCCATGATCGAGTTGATCCGCATGGAACTGCTCGCCGCGCCGGTGGTGGCGATGCACGTGCCGGTGCCCGGCGAAGTACGGCTAGCCAGGCTGTGCACGCATTTCATCCGCAACCCCTCTGACGACAGCAGCCTGGAATCCTGGGCCGACAGCCTGAACATGAGCGCCCGCACCCTGAGCCGGGTGTTCCAGCGGGAGCTGGGCATGAGTTTCGGTGAATGGCGCAAGCGCGCGCGGTTGGCCTTGAGCTTGAAGTTGCTGGCTCAGGGCGTGTCGATTTTAGAGGTGGCGCTGGAGCATGGTTACCAGAGCCCGAGTGCGTTCAGTGCGATGTTTCGCAAGTCGTTGGGGTATCCGCCGAGTCATTTCCGGCCGGGGGCTTAGTGTCGCGTCGAGTAACGCTATTGTCCGTTTAGCGACGATACATGGCCCTGACGCGGGCGAATCGGACAGGCCACCTGCCTAATCTGCAAGGCTCCTTCTTGAGCGAGCCTTGTGATGCACAGCCCTTCTTTTCATCCATGGATGCCCATCGCCCTGTTGAGTGTGCTGACCGGGTGCAGTGGCGTGTCCGGCCAGCCGTCGACCGTCACGGCGCAGCCCGCGCCGCGGCTTTCCGTCGAGTCGGCCGAGGCGTTGCCCGCCCGCTGGTGGCAGCTGTACCGCGACCCGCAACTGGACGCCCTGGCGGCGCGGGCCTTGCGCCAGAATAAAGACCTTGAAGCCGCTGCCGCCCATGTCGACGCGTTGCTGGCGCGGCTGGAGCAGGTGGACGGCGAGCGCCTGCCGTCCACCTCTCTGGACTATGGCCTGGCCTACGGTCGCAGCCGGGATGACCAGACCCTGGCCCAGGCCACCAACGGTCATGCCGGTGCCGAATGGAGCCACACGCCTGAGTTTTCCCTGAGCTACACCCTCGACCTGTGGGGCGAGGTGCGTTATCGCATTGCCGCCGCACGGGCCGATGCCCAGGTGGCGCGAGCGCTGGAAGACGAGTTGCGGGTGACGGTGGCCGCGCAGACGGCCCGCGCGTATGCCCAGGCCTGTGTTTATGGATTGCAGGAGCAGGTGCAGGTGCACTCGGTGCAGTTGCTGGAGCAGAGCGTCGCGGTCACGCAAAAGCTGCAGAAGGCTGGCGCGGCGACGGACCTGGACCTGACTCGCTTGCAAGGCCTGCTGGAAGAAACCCGTGCACCGCTGCCGATGTTCAAGGCCCGGCGCAGCAGCGCATTGTATGAGTTGGCCGTGCTCAGCGGGTTGCCGCCCGAGCAGGTCACACCGCGCAGCTGTGCCAACAGCCCGCAGTTGCAGGCCGCGTTGCCGGTGGGCGAGGGCTGGTCACTGGTGCAACGGCGGCCGGATATTCGCCGTGCCGAGGGGCAACTGCGCTTGGCGACCTTGACGGTGGGCCTGTCGCGGGCCGAGCTTTACCCGCGAATTACCTTTGGCGCGATGCTCGGTTCATCCGCCAGCAGCCTGGGCAAACTCGGTGACCGCTACGCGACGGTGTATTCCGTCGGGCCGCTGGTGTCCTGGCGCTTTCCCAATCGGCAGATCGCCCAGGCGCGGGTCAAGCAGAGCCAGGCCGAAGCACGCCAGGCCCTGGCGCAGTTTGACGGCACGGTGCTCAACGCGTTGAAGCAGGTCGAGCAGGCCATGGCCTTGTACCAGGGCGAACAGCAGCGGCGCGAGGCCCTGGCCGCCGCGCTGGACAACAACCGCCGCGCCTTCGACCTGGCCTCCCGTGGCTACCACGCCGGCGCGCTGGACGCCCTGCAACTGCTGGACAGCGAGCGCAGCCTGGTGGGCCTTGAGGCCCGCGTGGCCGAGTCCGACCTGCGCCTGATCAATCGCCAGATCGACCTGTTCCAGGCCCTCGGTGGCGGCTGGCAGCGTGACGATCCAACCGCCCCCTTATCTGTCGCTGTCAATGGAGCCAAGCCATGAACCAGGCTGTTGAACCGATTCGCCTGACCGTTATGCAACGCCATCGTCGCGCCCTGGTGACCACGGCTTCCCTCGCTACGTTGCTGGGGCTGGCAGCCTTTGCCGGGTATTGGTGGCAGTGGGGGCGTTTTCTGGAAGAAACCGATGATGCCTATGTACGCGCTGATTGGGTCGCCATCAGCCCACGGATCGTCGGGTATGTGGCCCAGGTGCTGGTGGAAGACAACCAGCCGGTCAAGGCCGGCGATGTGCTGGTGCGTATCGACGACCGGGATTTTACCGAGCGCCTGAACAGCGCCCAGGCGCAGTTGCAGCAAGTGCAGGCGGCAGCGACAGCGCAACAGGCCTCGCTGCAAACCCTCGATGCGCAAATGGGTGAGCAGCAGCAACGCATTGCCCAGGCAAAGGCGGCGTTGAGCAGTGGCGAGGCCGAGGCCCGGCGCGCGGGACTCGATTATCAGCGTTATCGTGAGTTGGTCGCACAACAGGTGGCCAGCGCCCAGCACCTCGAAACCGTCAGTGCCAGCCAGGCCAAAGCCCAGGCGGCCCTGGCACAAGCCCGCGCCCAAGTTGCGCGGCAGCAGGCGCAGTTGCAGGTGTTGCAGGCGCGCCGGCAACAGGCGCAGGCGCAAATCGTCGAGCATCAGGCACGCATCGGCGAGGCCCAGGCCAATCTCGCCCTGGCCGGTAATGCGTTGAAGGACACCGAGATTCGCGCGCCTTTCGACGGCGTGGTGGGCCAGCGCAAGGTTCGTCGCCAGCAATACGTGATGCCCGGCCTGCCATTGTTGGCGTTGGTGCCGGTGGAGCAGGCCTATGTGATTGCCAATTACAAGGAAACCCAGCTGCAGCACATGGCGCCGGGGCAGTCAGTGGAGATCGCGGTGGACAGCTTTGCCGGCGCGCAGTGGCACGGCAAAGTGGAAAGCATCGCCCCTGGCTCCGGTGCCGTGTTCGCCTTGCTGCCGCCGGACAACGCCACCGGCAACTTCACCAAAATCGTCCAGCGGTTTCCGGTGAAAATCCGCCTGGAGCCTGGCGAATCGCGGGTTCTGCCGGGCATGTCGGTCATCGCCACGGTCGACACTCGTCCTGCCGCGAGCCAGGAGCATGTCCATGGAGGCTGAAGGGCGTGTGCCGTTTCGCGCCTGGGTTGCGGTGATCGGCGGGCTGTTCGGCTGCTTCATGGCCGGGATGAACGTGCACGTCACCAGCGCCGCGCTGCCGGAAATCGAAGGCGCATTGGGCGCGACCTTTGAGGAGGGCTCGTGGATTTCCACGGCTTACCTGGTGGCGGAAATCATCATGATTCCCCTCACGGCGTGGCTGGTGCAGGTGTTTTCCCTGCGCCGGGTGATGCTGTGGGGCTCGGGGGTATTCCTGGTGGCGTCGGTGGCGTGTTCGCTGTCGCCCAACCTGCAAGTGATGATCCTGATCCGGGTGGTGCAGGGCGCGGCCGGCGCGGTGCTGATTCCGTTGTCATTCCAGTTGATCATCACTGAGCTGCCGGCCAGCAAGATCCCGCTGGGCATGGCCTTGTTCAGCCTGGCCAACAGCGTGGCCCAGGCCGCCGGGCCGTCGATTGGCGGCTGGCTGACCGACGCGTATTCCTGGCGCTGGATCTTCTACCTGCAACTGTTCCCGGGGATTGCGTTGTTGGCGGCGGTGGCATGGTCCATCGACCGCCAGCCGATGAAGCTGGGCCTGTTGCGCCAGGGCGACTGGCTGGGCATCGGCTGCATGGTGCTGGGCCTGGGCGCGTTGCAGATCGTGCTGGAGGAGGGCGGGCGCAAGGACTGGTTCGGCTCGCCCTTTATAGTGTGGATGACGCTGCTGGCAGTGATTGGCTTGATCGGGTTTGTGGCGCGTCAGTTGTGGGGCAAGCATGCCTTTATCAACCTGCGGCTGTTGGGACACTACAACTTTGGCGTGGCCAGCGTGGCGATGTTTATCTTCGGCGCCAGCACTTATGGACTGGTGTTTCTGGTGCCCAATTACCTGTCGCAATTGCAGCACTACAATGCCAGTGAAATTGGCGTGAGCTTGATTGCGTATGGGCTGGTGCAACTGATCATGGCGCCGTTTCTGCCGCGGTTGATGAAGTGGGTGAGTGCAAAAATGCTGGTGGCTTCGGGGTTCGCGATCATGGCCTTGGGCTGCTGGATGGGTGCACACCTGTCGGCGGACAGCGCCAGCAATGTGATCGTGCCGTCGATCGTGGTGCGGGGTATGGGCCAGCCGTTGATCATGGTGGCGTTGTCGGTGCTGGCCGTGCATGGGCTGGCCAAGGCGCAGGCGGGGTCGGCGTCGGCGGTATTCTCGATGTTGCGCAATCTGGGGGGCGCCGTTGGAACAGCGTTGCTGGCGCAGTTGGTGGTGGTGCGCGAGCGGGTGCATTCGGCGCGGATCGGTGAGTCGGTGACGCTGTTTGACTCGGCCCTGCAACAGCAACTTCCCGGTGACGGGGTGCTGCAGGAGCAGTTGCCGGAGCATCAGGTGGTGCTGAGTCTGCTGGACCAGAGTGTGCGCCATCAGGCGTTTTTGATGGCCTACAGTGATGCGTTCTTTCTGGCCTGTGTGGCGTTGGCGGCCTGTGCGGTGGCGGCGTTGATGTTGCGGCGTACCTAGGGCCGATGTTGTGGTTGACTCAAGTGAGTGCAATGTTTCGGGTTTGTTTTTATGGTTTGGGGGGGCTGAGTACATATCCGTTATTTGGGTAATGGCTGATATGGGTTCCGCTCTTACAGCGGCTCACTTTTGAACAGCGCAAAAGTAAGCAAAACGCTCTT
>NZ_JAAAFU010000075.1:965220-1101383 GCF_019352905.1 Pseudomonas sp. Xaverov 83
AAAACATTCCGGCCGACCTCGCTTGCAGCTTGAAGCCGCCTTCAATGCTAAAGTCCATCCCTCGATTTTGCTTTTCCCAAGGAAGCCGTTATGCCGGATGCGACGTCCCTCAGTGCTGGATTCATGGTGGTTCACGGCAACCGCCTGGATGAGCTGCGCAGCCTGGTTGTCAGTTGGATGCGTCGTTACCCGCTGGCTCCCCTCGAAAACGAAATCGCCTTGGTACAAAGCAACGGCATTGCCCAATGGCTCAAACTGGCGCTGGCCGAAGACCCTGAAGATGACGACATGGGCGGCTGCGGCATCGCTGCCGCAATCGACGTACAACTTCCCGGCAGCTTCATGTGGCAGCTCTATCGCATGGTCCTGGGCAAAGATGAAATCCCGGCCAAGTCCCTGCTGGACAAAGCCCCACTGACCTGGCGTCTCATGCGCCTGCTCCCCGAACTGATCGACCAGCCCCACTTCGAGCCCCTGCAACGCTTCCTGACCCACGACACGGACCTACGCAAACGCTACCAACTGGCAGAACGCCTCGCCGACCTGTTCGACCAATACCAGGTCTACCGTGCCGACTGGCTGGAAGACTGGGCTGCCGGTCGCCATCAGCTACGCAACGGCCGTGGGGAATCCATACCCCTGAGCCCAGCCAACTGCTGGCAAGCCGAACTATGGCGTGCCCTGCTGCTGGATGTCGGAGAGGAGGGCATGGCCCAGAGTCGTGCCGGTGTCCACCAGCGCTTTATCGAGCGCATCAACACCCTCGAAAAAGCCCCGGTTGGCCTGCCTTCCCGCGTGATCGTTTTCGGCATTTCTTCCCTGCCAGCCCAAGCCCTGGAAGCGCTCGCCGGCCTCGCCCGTTTCAGCCAAGTGCTGCTGTGCGTGCACAACCCATGTCGCCACCACTGGTCCGACATCGTCGCCGACAAAGACCTGCTCCGAAACGAATACAAACGCCAGGCCCGCAAAGCCGGAATGCCGGTCACCATCGATCCGCAGACCCTGCACCAGCACGCCCACCCGCTGCTCGCTGCCTGGGGGAAACAAGGTCGCGACTACATCAACCTGTTGGACAGCTACGACGACCCCAACAGTTACCGCTCGGCATTCCGCGACGGCCGTATCGACCTGTTCAGCGAGAGCGAGCCCACCACCTTGCTCAACCAGCTCCAGGACGACATCCTCGAACTGCGCCCGCTCAACGAAACCCGCGAACTCTGGCCAAGCGTCGACCTGAAGCGCGACACTTCCATCCGCTTCCACATAGCCCACAGCGCCCAACGCGAAGTAGAAATTCTCCACGACCAGCTACTCCAGCGCTTCAGCGCCGACCCCACGCTACGTCCACGGGACGTCATCGTCATGGTCCCCGACGTCGACAGCTACGCGCCGCATATTCGTGCCGTATTCGGCCAACTTGATAGAAGCGACCTACGCTTCATTCCGTTCACACTGACAGACCAAGGCCAGCGCGGCCGCGACCCATTGCTGATCGCCGTCGAACACTTGCTCAAGCTCCCCGACAGCCGCTTCCCGGTCAGCGAAATCCTCGACCTGCTCGACGTCCCGGCCCTGCGCGAACGCTTCGGCATCAAGGAGCGCGACCTGCCGACCCTGCACCGCTGGATCGAAGGCGCAGGCATCCGCTGGGGACTCAACGCCGAACAACGTGCGGGTCTCGGCTTGCCCCAGGAGCTGGAGCAAAACAGCTGGCGTTTCGGCCTGCGCCGCATGCTCCTGGGCTACGCCGTCGGTACGGGATCTGCCTGCGACGGCATCGAGCCTTACGATGAAATCGGCGGCCTCGACGCTGCCTTGATCGGCCCGCTGGTCGCGCTGCTCGACGCACTGCACGACGCCCACCAGGCACTGTCACAACCCGCCGCGCCAACAGAATGGGGCGAGCGCCTGCAAAACCTGATTCAGCTGTTTTTCCTCCCGAGCAACGAGCACGACGACTACCTCCTGGGCCAACTCGAGCAACTGAGAGAAACCTGGCTGGAGACCTGCGAGTCCGTTGGCTTGCACGACGAGCTACCCCTGACCGTAGTCCGTGAGGCCTGGCTGGCAGGGCTCGACCAGGGCCGACTGTCCCAGCGCTTCCTCGCAGGTGCTGTCAATTTTTGCACCCTGATGCCCATGCGTGCGATCCCGTTCAAGCTGGTGTGCCTGCTGGGCATGAATGACGGCGACTACCCGCGCGCGCAACCGCCGTTGGACTTCGACCTGATGGGCAGCGACTACCGCCCAGGTGATCGATCACGGCGCGAAGACGACCGCTACCTGCTGCTCGAAGCCCTGCTCTCGGCCCGCGACCAGCTCTACATCAGCTGGGTTGGCCGCAGCATCCGCGACAACAGCGACCGCCCGGCATCCGTCCTGATCGGCCAGTTGCGCGACCACATCGCCAGTGGTTGGCACACCACCAGTGGCGACCCCCTCCTGGAAGCCACCACTCAGGAACACCCGCTCCAGCCCTTCAGCGCCCGCTATTTCCACGAAGGTGACGAGCTGTTCAGCTACGCCCGCGAATGGCAGTTGCTCCACGCAACCCCGGACAGCCTGCCCGATACCGGCAGCCTCGCACCCTACATCCAGGAAGAACCGCTGAGCCTCGGCCAACTACAGGACTTCTTGCGCAACCCGGTCAAACACTTCTTCAGCCAGCGCCTGAAAGTGTTTTTCGAAGCCGCGGAAGTTCCGCTGGAAGATGAAGAACCCTTCGTCCTCGACGCACTGCAGCGCTATAGCTTGAGCGACAGCTTGCTCACGGCCGCACTCACGCGCCCCGACAACCTTGACGAAGCCCTCAACGCCCAAGCCCTGCGCCTGCAAGGCAGTGGCTTGTTGCCGATGGTTGGCTTCGGCGAATGCCTGCGTAACGAACTGATAGAACCTTTGCCTGATCTGCTGCAACGTTACCAGCAGCTCCTGGCCCTTTGGCCCACCCTGCACACCAGCGCCGAGCCGATCAGTTTTGAGCATCAGGGCATCCAGCTGGAAGGTTGGATCAGCGGCCTGCATCAACGCAGCGACGGCAGCTTTCTAAGCGTCACCGCCATCCCCAACAGCATCGGCTCGATCAAGACCCGCAAGTGGCATCGCCTGATTCGCCCGTGGGTGAACCACTTGGTGGCTTGCGCTTGCGGCCTCCCGCTAAGTACCGGCCTGGTCGCCAGCGATGACACGCTGCTATTGGCCCCGCTGGAGCAAGCCACCGCCCAGGAACTCCTCGTCAACCTGTTGCTCGCGTGGAAAACCGGCATGAGCGAACCACTGCCGATCGCCGTTAAAACAGCGTTCGCCTGGCTCGGCCAAACCGACCCGGCCAAAGCGCAAGCCGCCGCCAGCAAAGCCTACGAAGGCGACGGCCAAACCACTGACGGCGAGCGCCGTGAAAGTCCCGCGCTCACCCGCCAGTTCCCCGACTACGCTGCCTTGATGGCCAGCGAAGAGTTCGAAGGCTGGTGCGAAACCCTCTATCGACCGTTGATCAACGCCCCCTGGCGATCACTCACCAGCGCGGAGGCCAGCGCATGAGCGGCACAAAACCCCTGGCCTTGGCGTTCCCGCTTAAAGGCAGCCAACTGATCGAGGCCAGTGCCGGCACGGGCAAGACGTTCACCATCTCGGCGCTCTACCTGCGTCTGGTACTCGGCCACGGCGGTGACGAATCGGGCTTCGGCCGCGAGTTGCTGCCGCCGCAAATTCTCGTCGTGACCTTCACCGATGCCGCCACCAAAGAGCTACGCGAACGTATCCGTATCCGCCTGGCCGAAGCCGCGCGTTTTTTCCGCGAAGAAATCGAAGAGCCCGATGCACTGATCGCCGAACTGCGCGACCAATACAGCCCCGAACAATGGCCAGGCTGCGCCAATCGCCTGGATATCGCTGCTCAATGGATGGACGAAGCCGCCGTCTCGACCATACACAGTTGGTGCCAGCGCATGCTGCGCGAACACGCCTTCGACAGCGGCAGTCTGTTCACACAGACCCTGGAAACCGACCACAGCGACCTGCTCGGCGAAGTGCTGCGCGACTACTGGCGCCTGTTCTGCTACCCGATGCACGACGATGCATTGAACTGGGTGCGCAACAACTGGGGCGGCCCGGCAGCGCTGATGCCACGGGTACGCGCGTTGTTCAACAGCGAGCGGCCCACGGATGAAACTCGCGCCCCCGCCGAGCTGATCAACGAATGCCTACAAGAACGCCGCCAAGCCCTCGTCGCGCTCAAGGCGCCCTGGCAACAATGGGCAGAAGAGTTGCGCAACATTTGCCTCCAGGCCGTCGCTGCCAAAGCCGTCGATGGTCGCAAGATGCAAGCGCGTTACTTCGAGCCCTGGTTTGAAAAAATCAGCGCCTGGGCGGCTGATGAATCCCTTGAGCAACTGGATATCGGCACCGGCTTCACCCGCCTGACGCCCGACGGCATGGCCGAAGCCTGGAAAGGCGAACCACCGCACCATGCGGGTATCGACGCCATGGCCAGTCTCAAGGCCAGCCTCGACGCCCTGCCAACGCCCGATGCCGCCGTGCTGCAACACGCCGCCGGCTGGGTAGGAAAACGCTTCGAAGAAGAAAAGCGCCGGCGCGCCGAAATGGGCTTCGACGACATGCTGATCCGCCTCAACGCCGCCCTGCAGGCCGACGGCGGCGAACGCCTGGCCAGTGTGATCCGCGAGCAATTCCCGGTCGCCCTGATCGATGAATTCCAGGACACCGACCCGGTGCAATACAGCATCTTCGACAGCATCTACCGCATCGAAGAAAACCACCTCGACAGCGGCCTGTTCCTGATCGGCGACCCGAAGCAGGCGATCTACGCCTTCCGTGGTGCCGACATCTACACCTATCTGCGCGCACGCCAATCCACCACCGGCCGCCATCACACCCTGGGCACCAACTTCCGTTCCAGCCATGCCATGGTCGAGGCGGTAAACCATGTGTTCCAGCGCGCCGAAAAAGGCCGCGGCGCGTTCCTGTTCCGCGAACCCGACGGTACGAATCCGGTGCCGTTCCAGTCGGTATTGTCTCAAGGCCGCAAGGAACAACTGCAGGTCAACGGTCAGACGTTGCCCGCGCTGAACCTCTGGCACCTGCCCACCGACCAGCCGATCTCCAACGTGCTCTACCGCCAACAGCTGGCCGCGACCTGCGCCAGCCAAATCGTTGCATTACTCAACGGCGGCCAGCAGGGAGCTGCGGGATTCCTGGGCAAAGACGGTAGCTTCAAAGGCGTTCTGCCGTCGGACATCGCCATCCTGGTGCGCGATGGCAAGGAAGCCCAAGCTGTGCGCAGTGAGTTGGCTGCCCGTGGCGTACGCAGCGTTTACTTGTCCGATAAAGACTCGGTGTTCGCCGCCCAGGAAGCCCACGACCTGCTGGCCTGGCTCAAAGCCTGCGCCGAGCCGGACGTCGAGCGCCCGCTGCGCGCCGCCTTGGCCTGCGTCACCTTGAACCTGTCACTACCCGAATTGGAGCGTCTGAACCAGGACGAACTGGCGTGGGAAAAACGCGTGATGCAGTTCCGCGACTACCGCACGATCTGGCGCACCCAAGGCGTGCTACCGATGCTGCGCCGCCTGCTGCACGACTTCAAATTGCCGCAAACCCTGATCACCCGCAGCGATGGCGAGCGGGTACTGACCAACCTGCTGCACCTCTCGGAATTGCTGCAACAGGCGGCCGCGGAGCTGGACGGCGAGCAGGCATTGATTCGCCATCTGGCCGAACATCTCGCGCTCTCCGGTCAGGCCGGTGAAGAGCAGATCCTGCGCCTGGAAAGCGATGAGCAACTGGTCAAAGTAGTGACGATCCACAAGTCCAAGGGACTGGAGTACGACCTGGTCTTCCTGCCGTTTATTTGCTCGGCAAAGCCGGTGGACGGCAGCCGCTTGCCATTGCATTACCACGACGCAAACGGCAAATCCCAAGTCAGCCTCAAGCCCACCGCCGAGCTGATCGCCCAAGCCGATGACGAGCGCCTGGCCGAAGACCTGCGACTGTTTTACGTGGCGCTGACCCGCGCCAAACACGCTTGCTGGTTGGGGATCGCAGACCTGAAGCGCGGCAATAACAACAGCTCGGTGTTGCACCTGTCGGCCTTGGGCTACCTGCTCGGCGGCGGTGCTTCACTGGGCGAGTCCGCCGGCCTGACCCGCTGGCTGCTCGACCTGCAGGAAGGTTGCCCGGCGCTGCATTACGCAGAAATGCCCGAAGCCGATGCGGTCATATTCCACCCGCCGCGCAACGAAGCCATTTTGCTCGCGCCGCTGTTGCCCAAACGCAAGGCCGCAGAAAACTGGTGGATCGCGTCCTACAGCGCCCTGCGTATCGGCGAGAGCATGAGTGCTGCGAGCCTTGAAGCGCCGGAGAACCCACAAGCGCAGAAGCTGTTCGACGACGAACGCCTCGACCCGGATGCCCCGCGCGAAGTGCCGGCTTCCGGTGGAGATATTCACCGTTTCCCACGTGGGCCAAACCCTGGCACCTTCCTCCACGGCTTGCTGGAATGGGCGGGCGGCGAAGGCTTCAACGTGACTCCGGAGGCCATCGAAGATGCTGTCGCCCGCCGCTGTAACCGGCGTGGATGGGAAGGCTGGATCGGTACTCTCAGCGGCTGGCTCGGGCACCTGTTGCAAGCCCGGCTGCCGCTGGGCAACGGGCAGACGGCCCTCAATGAGTTGCAGCACTACCAGATCGAAATGGAATTCTGGTTTGCCAGTCACAAGGTCGATGTCCTCGCGCTCGACAAACTGGTGTGCCAGCACACTCACAATGGCGTGTCCCGCGTGGCCGCCGAACCGGTGCTGCTCAACGGCATGTTCAAGGGCTTTATCGACCTGACCTTCGAACACGAAGGCCGTTACTACGTGGCTGACTACAAATCCAACTGGCTCGGTCCGGACGATTCGGCCTACACACAACAGGCCATGGAACTGTCGATCCTCGATCATCGTTACGACCTGCAATACGTCCTTTACCTGCTGGCCCTGCATCGCCAGCTTAAGGCTCGCCTGCCGGATTACGACTACGACCGCCACGTCGGTGGTGCGTTGTACCTGTTCCTGCGGGGCACCCATTCCGCGAGCCAGGGTGCGTATTTCACCCGTCCGCCCCGGGAATTGATCGAAGGCCTGGACCTGCTGTTCCAAGGCAAACCGCTACCACCCAAGGCCGAGCCCGCCTGGGAACAAGGAGAGCTGCTATGAGCCTGTCGCCGTTACCGCTTGAGGAGTTGACGCCCCTCAGTCGCGCCGCCGACCTGGTGCAATTGCTCGATCTCTGGGTGCAGCGCGGCTGGTTGCGTGCGTTGGATAAAGCCTTCGTCGGCTTCCTCCATGAGCTTGATCCCCAGGCTGATCCTCTGGTGTTGCTGGCCGCAGCCCTGACCAGTCACCAACTGGGCCATGGCCACGTGTGCCTGGACCTGTTCGAAACCCTCAAGGCGCCGGACTTTGCTCTGTCGCTGCCGCCCGAAGGCGATGCGCAAACCGGCGTCATGCTATTGCCATCGCAATTGCTCGACGGCCTGGACGGCGCCCATTGGTGCCATGCCCTGGCCGCCAGCCGCCTGGTGGCACTGGCCGTCGATGGCAGCGAGGACGCGCAAAGCCGGCCACTGGTGCTGTCGGGCAAACGCCTGTATTTGCGCCGCTACTGGACTTACGAGCGACGTATCGACAGCGCCCTGCGCCTGCGACTTGCCACCCGCGAAAGCGTTGCCAACGATCTGCCCGAGCGTTTGAATCGCCTGTTCGACCAGGCCCCGTCGGACGGCGTTGTCGACTGGCAAAAACTCGCCTGCGCCCTGGCCACACGCGGTGCATTCAGCATCGTCACCGGCGGCCCGGGCACCGGCAAGACCACCACGGTGGTGCGCTTGCTCGCGCTGTTGCAGGCGCCAGCGGTAGAGAGTGGTAGCGCGTTGCGCATCCGCCTGGCGGCACCCACCGGCAAGGCGGCCGCGCGCTTGACCGAGTCCATCAGCCAGCAAGTGCTGTCGCTGAAAGTGCCGGATGCGGTGAAGGAAAAAATCCCGACCCAAGTCACCACCGTTCACCGTTTGCTGGGCAGCCGGCCCGGCTCCCGACACTTCCGGCATCACATAGGCAACCCGTTGCCCCTGGATGTGCTGGTGGTGGACGAAGCCTCGATGATCGACCTGGAAATGATGGCCAACCTGCTGGATGCCTTACCACCCCATGCCCGTCTCGTGCTGCTGGGTGACAAGGACCAGTTGGCCTCGGTTGAAGCCGGTGCGGTGCTGGGTGATTTGTGCCGCGATGCCGAAGCCGGTTTCTACAGCCCGCAAACCCGCCAGTGGCTGCAACAGGTCAGCGGCGAAGACCTCGGCGCCAGCGGCTTGCAGGAAGACCTCGACGGTAGCCACCCCTTGGCGCAACAAGTGGTGATGCTGCGTTACTCGCGGCGTTTCGGCGAAGGCAGCGGCATCGGCCAATTGGCCCGTTGGGTCAACCAGCAAAACCCTGAACAGGCCCGCAAACTGCTGGCCGCCCGCAGCCATGCCGATCTGTTTTGCGTCAGCCTCAAGGGCGAGCACGACCATGCCCTGGAGCGCCTGGTGCTGGACGGCCATGGTGAAGGTGCCCTCGGTTATCGCTATTACCTGAAGCTGCTACAGACCGCGCGTCCGTCCCTCGACACTCCACGGGATGACGAAGCCTGGACGCTCTGGGCGCAAAAGCTGCTGAAAGCCTTCGATGCATTCCAGTTGCTCTGCGCCGTACGCAAGGGCCCGTGGGGTGTCGAGGGCTTGAACCTGCGCATCACCGCCGCGCTGCTAAAGGCCCGGCTGATCGACAACGACCAGCAATGGTACGAAGGGCGCCCGGTGTTGATGACCCGCAACGATTATGGCCTGGGTCTGATGAACGGCGACATCGGCATCGCCCTGAAACTGCCCGAGAGCGACGGTGGGCCGCAGGTGCTGCGCGTGGCGTTCCCGCGTAACGATGGGCAGGGCGGCGTGCGCTTTGTGCTGCCAAGCCGGCTTAACGATGTGGAAACCGTTTATGCGATGACGGTGCACAAATCTCAGGGCTCTGAGTTCACCCACACCGCACTGATTCTGCCGGATGCCCTGAACCCGGTGCTTACCAAAGAATTGATCTACACCGGCATCACCCGGGCCAAGGACTGGTTCAGCCTGATCGAACCCCGAGGGGGCGTATTTGAAGAGGCGGTGAGTCGCAAGGTGAAGCGCTTGAGTGGACTGATGCTGGAACTGGGCACTTGATCGATAAAGAAGCTGACCGATGGGTCATCTAAAATTTCTGATCCAAATGTGTGATTTTTCTTAATAAAATGTCGGAATCCTCCTGGGTGTCGCCTCGGGGGTTTTCCGCCGTTGTGCTATCGTTGCGGCATCATCCCGAGAAGATCAAAGAGAATCGCTGCATGAACGTGGCTGTCTCGCCCACAGAGCGAAGTTTGAGCTGGAGACGAATGCTGCTGTTGGCGCTTCTGTGGATCTTCACGCCTCTCGCTTTTGCCCAGCCCCTCGCCGGCATGGCTGATCAGCGAGCCAAGTCGGTCACGCAGGTGGTCCTCGGAATCCTCAGTTACGCCCGTTGGCCGGTAGAACCCGCCCAATTGCGCCTGTGCATCGTCGGGCCGACCCAATACACCGATGACCTGGTCAAAGGCACCACCCAGGCTACCGGCCGTCCGGTAGTGGTCCAGCGTTTGCTGGCTGACCATCCAGACATCGCCAATGCCTGCGATGCCGTTTACATCGGCCAATTGACCAGCGATGAGCGCAGCCGCCTGTTCGCATCACTGATCGGCCATCCGGTGCTCAGCATCAGCGAAGGCGGCGATCAATGCACCGTGGGCAGCCTGTTCTGCCTACGGGTGGCCGACGAGCAGGTGTCGTTCGAGGTCAACCTTGACTCGGTTGCCCGCAGCGGTGTGCGCATTCATCCGAGCGTACTGCAACTTTCCCGACGTCGAGCGCCGGGGTCATGAGTATCGATAAAGGGCCAGTGCGGCCTACCTTGCGTTCGGTGATCGGGCGTGGGCACCTGAGCCTGGCGCTGCTGGCAGTCGGTATGGCGAGTATTTCCCTGACCCTGCTCGGCGTGCTCGCGCTACGGGTGTATGCCGACCACAACCTGCACCTGATCGCCCGCTCCATCAACTACACCGTGGAAGCGGCGGTGGTGTTCAACGACAGCGCGGCGGCCACTGAAGCATTGGCCGTGATTGCCTCAGAAGAAGAGGTGGCCGAGGCCGAAGTCTTCAACGTTGAAGGCAAGCAACTGGCACATTGGGAGCGCCCGGAAACCGGGATGCTGTCGATGATTGAGCTTCAGTTGGCGCATGCCTTGCTCGAGCAGCCCATCACCCAGCCGATCCTGCACCAGGGCCAGGTCATCGGCAGCGTGCACCTGACAGGCCACGGCGGCAGCCTGTTGCGCTTCCTGCTCAGCGGCCTCGCCGGGATCCTGGTGTGCACCGCCCTCAGCGCCTGGGTTGCACTGTACCTGGCGCGGCGTCTGTTACGCGGCATCACGGGGCCGTTGCACAGCCTGGCCTCGGTGGCCCACGCCGCCCGCAGCGAGCGAGCGTTTGACCGGCGCGTACCGCCGGCGAAAATCGCCGAACTCGACAGCCTGGGCAACGACTTCAATGCCTTGCTCGACGAACTGGAAGCTTGGCAGACCCACCTGCAAAGCGAAAACGAAACCCTCGCCCACCAGGCCAGCCACGACAGCCTGACCGGTCTGCCCAACCGTGCGTTTTTCGAAGGCCGGCTGATCCGCGCCTTGCGCAGCGCCGCCAAGCTCAACGAGAAAGTGGCGGTATTGTTCCTGGACAGCGACCGCTTCAAAGACATCAACGATAACTTCGGCCATGCCGCTGGCGATGCGGTATTGGTGGCAGTGGCCACGCGCATCCGTGCGCAACTGCGCGAAGACGATCTGGTGGCACGCCTGGGCGGCGATGAATTCGCCATCTTGCTGTCACCTCTGCACAGACTCGAGGACGCCCAGCGCATTGCCGAAAAAATCATCGCCAGCATGGACGCGCCCATTGCGCTGCCCGGCGACGCCCACGTATTGACCTCACTCAGTATCGGCATCGCCGTCTACCCTGATCATGGCGCCACCCCCGGTAACCTGCTCAACGCCGCCGACGCGGCGATGTACCAGGCCAAACGGCTCTCCCAGGGTGGTCAGCAAACGGCGGAATCCGAGTCTCCCGCCGCCAACGTTCAACACAGGAGTTGATCCCTTGTTCTCGACCGCACGCTTTTTATTCATCACCTTGCTCGTGGCCTTGCTCGCCCTGAGTGGCTGCCAGACACCGCCGCCCAAAGGCCTGACACCGGCGCAAATTGCCGTGCTCAAACAGCAAGGCTTCGAACTGACTGACGAGGGCTGGGCCTTCGGCCTGTCGGGCAAGGTACTGTTTGGCAGCGATGTCGAAAGCCTGAATGCCCCCAGCACCGAGATCGTCCAGCGCATCGGCAAGGCGCTGATGGGTGTGGGTATTGAACGCGTGCGGGTTGACGGTCACACCGACGCCTCGGGCAAGGAAACCTACAACCAGCAACTTTCCCTGCGTCGGGCCAAAAGCGTCGCGCATGTGTTGGCAGGCGTTGGCATGAAGGAGGAAAACGTACAACTGCGCGGGCTGGGCAGCAGCGAGCCGGTGGCGTCCAATGCGACAGCGGCGGGGCGCACCGAGAATCGCCGGGTGTCGATTGTGGTAATTGCGGACTAGTCTGGCTTTCGGGCAATTCGAGTTGGAATGCAATCAATGTGGGAGCCGGGCTTGCCCGCGATAGCGGTGTATCAGTTGATGTATTGGGTGACTGACACACTGCTATCGCGGGCAAGCCCGGCTCCCACAGTTTATTTAATCCGCAAACACCATCTCCCGCGTTTCCCCCATCAACAACGGCTGATTCTGCTCCGTCACCTCACGGATGTAATCCCACAGCAGGGTGATCCGTTTCAACTTCCTCAAATCCTCGCGGCAGTACATCCAGAACTGCCGCGTAATGTTGATCTCCTTGCCCAGCACCGGCAGCAACCGCGGATCCTGCGCTGCCAAAAAGCACGGCAGGATCGCCAGCGAGCGCCCTTGCTGCGCCGCCACGTACTGCGCAATCACGCTGGTACTGCGCAAGCTCGCGCTGGCGCCGGGCACCACGTTGGCCAGGTACAACAGCTCTGAACTGAACGCCAAATCATCCACGTAGCTGATAAACGGATGCTCGGCCAGGTCCGCTGCGCGCTGGATGGGCGGGTGCTGGTCCAGGTATTCCTGGGTCGCGTACAGCTGCAGCTTGTAGTCGCACAGTTTGCAGCACACGTAGGGCCCATGCTCCGGCCGCTCGAGAGCAATGACGATATCCGCCTCGCGCTTGGACAGGCTGATGAAGTGGGGCAGGGGCAGGATGTCCACGGAGATCGCCGGGTAGGTGTCGACGAAGTGGCTCAGTTGCGGGGTGACGAAGAAGCTGCCGAAACCTTCGGTGCAGCCCATGCGCACGTGGCCTGACAACGCCACGCCGGAGCCGGAAACCTGTTCGCAGGCCATGTGCAAGGTGCTTTCGATGGACTCGGCGTAACCCAGCAGACGCTGGCCTTCGGTGGTCAATACGAAGCCGTTGGTCCGGGATTTTTCAAACAGCAGAGTGCCCAAGGATCCTTCAAGGGAGGTAATGCGCCGCGACACGGTGGTGTAGTCCACCGCCAGGCGCTTGGCGGCGACGCTGGCCTTGCGGGTGCGGGCGACTTCGAGGAAAAACTTCAGGTCATCCCAGTTCAGGGAGCCTAGTGACGTGATGTTTTTTTGCATATTGGACCGGCTTTTATGTGCGTTCTTATTAGAAGTTTGCACATCTATACTCCAAAAACAGTCCGAACGCCTCATCCTCAAGGCGATTCAACGCCTTGGTTCTCTGCATACCTACAAGAATTGGAGACCACATGAACGCATCTGCCGATATTTCCGTGCAACAGGTCAAGCTGCTGATCAACGGCGAGTGGGTCGAGTCCAAGACCACCGAATGGCAAGACATCGTCAACCCCGCCACCCAGCAAGTACTGGCCCGTGTGCCGTTTTCCACCCCCGCAGAAGTCAACGCTGCCATTGACGCCGCCCATCGCGCCTTCCAGACCTGGAAGCTGACGCCGATCGGTGCGCGCATGCGCATCATGCTCAAGTTGCAAGCCTTGATCCGCGAGCACTCCAAGCGCATCGCCGTGGTCCTTAGTGCCGAGCAGGGCAAGACCATTGCCGACGCGGAAGGCGATATTTTCCGTGGCCTGGAAGTGGTCGAGCATGCGTGCTCCATCGGCACACTGCAGATGGGCGAATTCGCTGAAAACGTCGCGGGCGGTGTGGATACCTACACCCTGCGCCAGCCGATCGGCGTGTGCGCGGGCATCACCCCGTTCAACTTCCCGGCGATGATTCCGCTGTGGATGTTCCCGATGGCCATTGCCTGCGGTAACACCTTCGTACTGAAACCTTCTGAGCAGGATCCGCTGTCGACCCTGCTGCTGGTTGAGCTGGCGCTCGAAGCCGGCGTGCCAGCCGGTGTGCTGAACGTGGTTCACGGCGGCAAGGATGTGGTGGATGCGTTGTGCACCCACAAAGACATCAAGGCCGTGTCCTTCGTCGGCTCGACCGCCGTGGGGACTCACGTCTACGACCTTGCCGGTAAACACGGCAAGCGCGTGCAATCGATGATGGGCGCCAAGAACCACGCTGTGGTGCTGCCGGACGCCAATCGCGAGCAAACCCTGAACGCCCTGGTCGGTGCCGGTTTCGGCGCGGCTGGCCAGCGTTGCATGGCGACTTCCGTGGTGGTGCTGGTGGGCGCGGCCAAGCAATGGCTGCCGGACCTCAAGGCCCTGGCGCAAAAACTCAAGGTGAATGCCGGCAGCGAAGCCGGTACCGATGTGGGCCCGGTGATCTCCAAGCGCGCCAAGGCACGTATTCTCGACCTGATCGAAAGCGGCGTGAAAGAAGGTGCCAAGTTGGAACTGGATGGCCGTGGCATCAAGGTTCCAGGTTTCGAGGACGGCAACTTCGTCGGCCCCACCCTGTTCTCCGGCGTGACCACCGACATGCAGATCTACACCCAGGAAATCTTCGGCCCGGTGCTGGTGGTGCTGGAAGTCGACACCCTCGACCAAGCCATCGCCCTGGTCAACGCCAACCCGTTCGGTAACGGCACCGGCCTGTTCACCCAGAGTGGCGCGGCGGCGCGTAAATTCCAGAGCGAAATTGACGTCGGCCAGGTCGGCATCAACATCCCGATCCCCGTGCCGGTGCCGTTCTTCAGCTTCACCGGCTCCCGTGGTTCGAAACTCGGCGACCTGGGCCCGTACGGCAAGCAAGTGGTGCAGTTCTATACCCAGACCAAAACCGTCACCAGCCGCTGGTTCGACGACGACAGCGTCAACGATGGCGTCAACACCACCATCAATCTGCGCTGATCGAGGAGACGACCATGAAGATTGCATTTATCGGCCTGGGCAACATGGGCGCGCCGATGGCGCGCAACCTGATCAAGGCTGGCCATGCGCTGAACCTGTTCGACCTGAACCAGGCCGTGCTCAAGGAACTGGCCGAGCTGGGCGGCACCATCAGCGCCTCACCGCGCGCGGCAGCAGAAGGCGCCGAGCTGGTAGTGACCATGCTCCCGGCTGCGGCCCATGTGCGCAGCGTATGGCTCGGTGAAGATGGCGTGCTGGCCGGCATCGGCAAAGGCGTGCCAGCGGTGGATTGCAGCACCATCGACCCGCAGACCGCCCGCGATGTAGCCGCGGCGGCAGCAAAACAAGGCGTGGTGATGGCCGATGCCCCGGTGTCCGGCGGCACCGGCGGTGCCCAGGCCGGGACGCTGACCTTCATGGTCGGCGCCACGCCGGAACTGTTCGCCACTCTGCAACCGGTATTGGCGCAGATGGGCCGTAACATCGTCCATTGCGGCGAAGTCGGCACCGGGCAAATCGCCAAGATCTGCAACAACCTGCTGCTGGGTATCACCATGGTCGGCGTCAGCGAAGCCATGGCCCTGGGCGATGCGCTGGGTATCGACACCCAAGTGCTGGCGGGAATTATCAACAGTTCCACCGGACGCTGCTGGAGTTCGGACACCTATAACCCATGGCCCGGGATTATCGAAACGGCGCCGTCGTCCCGGGGTTATACCGGTGGGTTTGGTGCGGAACTGATGCTCAAGGACCTTGGGCTGGCCACTGAAGCCGCCCGCCAGGCGCACCAGCCGGTGATCCTCGGCGCAGTGGCGCAGCAGTTGTATCAATCGATGAGCCAGCGTGGGGAAGGGGGCAAGGACTTCTCGGCGATCATCAACAGCTATCGCAAGCCCCAATAGGGGATTTTCCGGGAACCCGCCTCAAGCGGGTTCCCGGGTTTTTGGCCGTCAGGCAAACACAAAATACTTACGCACCGTCTCGACCACTTCCCACGTCCCCTTCATCCCCGGCTCCACCACAAAGATATCCCCAGCTCGCAAATGGATCGGCTCCAGGCCGTCCGGGGTGATCACGCAGTAGCCTTCCTGAAAGTGGCAGTATTCCCACTTCACATACTCCACCCGCCATTTGCCGGGGGTGCAGATCCAGGTGCCCATGATCTTGCTGCCGTCCTCGCTGGTGTAGGCATTGAGGTTGACGGTGTGGGGGTCGCCTTCGAGTTTTTCCCATTTGCAGGCGTCCAGCACCGGCAGTGGGTGGGTGTCGCGCAGTACGGTGATCGGCTTGGACATGATGATTCCGAGGCAGTGGAAGGGAGTCCGAACCCTATCGCCTTGGGCGGCCCACCAGTGGTCTGAACTCGACATCGGGATGCCCAGAAGCGCAGGCGCGCGGATTGAAACATCCAATCACCAATCAGCCATTTCCTCGCAGTAAGTGCGAAAGATTTCCCGCTTTGCGCTGGAATTCGCAAGAATATTTACAGCTGGCCCTCGTATCATTCACCCCAGTAACGACCGAGAGCCTTGAAATGAATCCAATAAAAACGTGGTGGGACATCAGCCCGCCCTTGAGCACCGCGACCCCGACCTGGCCGGGTGATACGCCGTTTCAGGAAGAGCGCGTGTGGCAGTTCGGCCCCGAGTGCCCGGTGAATGTCGGACGCATCACCCTGTCGCCCCACACCGGCGCCCATGTGGACGCGCCGTTGCACTACAGCGCTGACGGTGCGCCCATCGGTGAAGTGTCCCTGGATGTGTACATGGGCCCGTGCCGGGTGCTGTATTGCCTGGACAGCGGCGCGCTGGTGCAGCCACATCAACTGGAAGGCCGCCTGGAGAACCTGCCAGAGCGTGTGCTGCTGCGCACTTATCAACAGGCGCCACTGGATACCTGGGATTTGAATTTCACCGCCGTCGCCCCGCAAACCGTCGAGCTGCTGGCCAACCTCGGTGTGCGCCTGATCGGCATCGACACGCCGTCCCTGGACCCGCAGCAGTCCAAGACCATGGATTCCCACAACGCCGTCGCCCGTCATGGCATGGCGATTCTCGAAGGCATCGTCCTCGACGACGTACCGGAGGGCGATTACGAGTTGATCGCGCTGCCGCTGCGTTTCGCCAACCTCGATGCCAGTCCGGTACGAGCCATTCTCCGCCCGCTCAAGGAGCCCACGCGATGAGCCAGTGTCCTTTCTCCCCTGACTACCAGCCGCCGGAAGAATGGCATAACGCCGAGCTGAATTTTTCCGAGTCCATGAGCTATGGCGACTACCTGGACCTGGGCAAAGTGCTCAGCGCCCAGCACCCGCTGTCGCCGGACCACAACGAGATGCTGTTTATCATCCAGCACCAGACCTCCGAGCTGTGGATGAAACTGATGCTCCACGAACTCAAGGCCGCCCGCGAACACGTGCGCCTGGGTGAGTTGCCACCGGCGTTCAAAATGCTGGCGCGGGTGTCGCGGATCTTTGACCAACTGGTGCACGCCTGGGCAGTGCTGGCGACCATGACGCCGTCGGAGTACAAGTCGATTCGCCCGTACCTGGGCCAGTCGTCGGGCTTCCAGTCGTTCCAGTACCGGGAAATCGAATTCATCCTTGGCAATAAAAGCGCGGCGCTGTTGCGGCCCCACGCCCATCGTCCGGACCTGTTGAACGAGCTGAAAGTGGCGATTGCCACTCCGTCGCTGTATGACGAGGCGATCAACCTGATGGCCAAGGCCGGCCTGGCGATCGACCCCAAGCGCGCCGAACGCGACCCGACGGCGCCGACGGTTCACGATGAATCCGTGGAGGCGGCGTGGCGCGAGGTTTATCGCGACCCGAGCCGTTATTGGGACCTGTACCAACTGGCCGAAAAATTTATCGACCTGGAAGATTCCTTCCGTCAGTGGCGCTTCCGCCATGTCACCACGGTGGAGCGGATTATCGGTTTCCAGCCAGGTACGGGCGGCACCGAAGGCGTGGGCTACCTGCGCAAGATGCTCGACACCGTATTGTTCCCCGAACTGTGGCGAGTGCGTTCCACGCTGTAATAAAAAAGCCCCGGAGAACCGGGGCTTTTCATTTGAAATACGATGCAAATGTGGGAGCTGGCTTGCCTGCGATCGCGGTGCATCAGTCACCACCGCTATCGCAGGCAAGCCAGCTCCCACAGGTTTAGCGCACAGCCACAGCCTTCGCGTTATTCAACCGCAACCGGTACGCCACATAGATAATCCCGACCCAAACCGGAATCGCATACACCGACGCTCGCACACCCGGAATCGCCAGCATCACGCAGATGATCATCAGCATGAACGCCAGGCACAGGTAGTTGCTGAACGGGAACCAGAAGGTCTTGAACGACGGCACCACGCCTTGCTCGCCCATGGCCTTGCGGAACTTGATGTGGGTCAGGCTGATCAGCGCCCAGTTGATCATCAGCGAGGCAACCACCAGCGCAAACAACAGCTCCAGTGCGTCATGCGGGGCGACGTAGTTGATCACCACGCACAGCAGCGTCACCAGGGCCGAGATGCCCAAGGCACGCAGCGGCACGCCTTGCTTGTTCAGCTTCATCAACGCTTTCGGCGCATCGCCTTGCTCGGCCAGGCCGAACAGCATGCGGCTGTTGCAGTACACGCCGCTGTTGTACACCGACAGTGCCGCGGTCAGTACCACGAAGTTGAGGATGTGCGCGGCGGTGTCGTTACCGATCAGCGAGAAGATCTGCACGAACGGGCTGCCGCTGTAGGCATCGCCCGACGCGCCGAGGGTTTGCAGCAGTTGGTCCCATGGGTACAACGACAGCAGCACGGTGAGTGCGCCGACGTAGAAAATCAGGATCCGGTACACCACCTGGTTGATCGCCTTGGGGATCACCTTGCGTGGCTCGCTGGCTTCGGCGGCGGTAATACCCACCAGCTCCAGGCCGCCGAACGAGAACATGATGAATGCCATGGACATCAACAGCCCCATGCCGCCATTGGGGAAGAACCCGCCGTGGCTCCACAGGTTGCTCACCGAGGCCTGCGGGCCGCCGGTGCCGCTGAACAGCAGGTAGCAGCCGAGCACGATCATGCCGACAATCGCCACCACCTTGATGATCGCGAACCAGAACTCGGTCTCACCGAAGAACTTCACGTTGAGGGTGTTGATCAGGTTGACCAGCACAAAGAACACTACCGCACTGACCCAGGTCGGAATTTCCGGCCACCAGAACTGGATGTACTTGCCCACCGCTGTCAGCTCGGCCATGCCCACCAGCACGTAGAGTACCCAGTAGTTCCAGCCGGCGAGGAAGCCTGCGTAACCGCCCCAGTACTTGTGGGCAAAGTGGCTGAAGGAGCCGGCCACCGGTTCCTCGACGATCATCTCGCCCAGCTGGCGCATGATCAGGAACGCGATGAACCCGGCTACCGCGTAGCCCAGGATCATCGACGGCCCCGCCGACTTGAGCACGCCCGCCGAGCCGAGGAACAGCCCGGTCCCGATTGCCCCTCCCAAGGCAATCAGCTGAATATGCCGGTTCTTCAGGCCACGCTTGAGGCCCACCGGGTTAACCATGTCATCCGCCATTAACATTCCCTTCTACTTGTTTTTTTCAGGGTTGATCGCACACCGAACCAGCCCCTCATACCGCTGAGGGGTCAGATATTACTCTCGGTAAACTTTTCGTAATACAGCTGAACGCCATCAAGTGCCTGATCCAGCAGCCATTGTTTGATGGATTCGACCATCGGTGGCGGCCCGCACACGTACATATCCGCCGATTGATCCCGCAATTCGGCCAGGTCGAAATGCTCAGTGAGGTAGCCGCGTTTGCCGGGCCAATCCGAAGGTGGGTCGCTGAGTACTTCGGTGTAGCGAAAGTTTGGGATTTTTTCGGCATAAGCGGCGATGCGGGCGGCCTCGCACAAATCTGCCGCACCGCGCACGCCGTAATACAGATGCACCGGCTGTTGGCAGGCGCTGGCGGCCAGGTCATCGAGCATGCCCACCAGCGCCGATAAACCAGTGCCACCGGCCACCAACACCAGCGGTCGGGTGACATGCCGGAGATAGAAGGCACCCAATGGCGCCTCCAGCAGCACCTCATCGCCCACCTGGCAGCGCTCGCGGATGTAGTTGCTCATCACGCCATCGGGCAGCAGGCGGATCAGGAACTGCAACTGATTGCCCGGGCGGTTGGCGAAGGAGTAGGAGCGCCAACTGTCGGTGCCGGGAATCGACAGGCGGGCATATTGGCCCGGCAAAAAGTCCAATGAGTTCTCAAGCTGCAGGTGCAGGATCGCCGTGCTGGTCGAGATCTGCTGCACATTGCTCACCGTGCTGCGGATTTGTACTGGCTCCGGCGCGTTGCACAGGCTGGAATCAAAATCGAAATAAAACGCCGCGTCGGACTGGACCCGGGTCTGGCAACTGAGCATTTTGCGTTGTTGCAGATCGAGGTTGGAGAGGGCTTCCTCGTCCACGTAGTCCTGAGTGAAATCGCCTGATTCGCAACGGCCCTGGCAGGTGCCGCATACGCCTTCGCGGCAGTCGAGCGGGATCTTGATGCCGTTGCGCAAGGCTGCGTCCAGCAGGATCTCATTGGCGCCCACCGGGAAAAACAGGGTCTTGCCGTCGGCAAAACTGAAGGCCACTTTGTGATTCATATGATCGCTCTCTAAAACGCCCCGTAGCAGCTGTCGAGCCTTGGCGAGGCTGCGTCTGCGGAGTGTCAGGTGCGCCGCAGACGCAGCCTCGCCAAGGCTCGGCAGCTGCTACGGGGGGGAGGTGTTCAAAGGTGATAGAAATCCAGCACCGAGTTGATGGTGTCGTTGAGCAGCAGCGCATGCTTGCGGGTGATCAACCAACTGTCGCCATCGGGCTTGAGGCTGTAGGTGGCGCTGCCATAGAACTGCTCCGATGTGGCCAGCCGATAGAACAACGTGTGCCAGTTCAGTTTCACTTCCAGCAGCCCGCCGGATTGCTCTGCAATCCGTACGTTGTTGATCAAATGCAGCGTCCTCGGCATCGGCGTGGCCGACGCGGCCTTGCCTGTGCGCAAGCGAAACACCCGGTCCTCCAGCCCTGAACGGTTGGCGTAGTAGATCAGCGACATCTCGCGCTTCGGGTCGCGGGTGTAGACGTGTTCCGAGTCCCACTGCGGCAAGTGGAACTCACTCTGCGGGTCGAACAGCTGCACGTAGGCGTCCCAATCCTGGGCATCGCACAGCTCGGATTTACGGTAAAAAAACTGCTCGATCCGGTACTGCAATTGCGCATTCATCATTTCACCTCCCGCAGTTTCAGGGCTTGGGCATCGAGCCCGTCCAGCAGGAATTTCTGCCAATTGCGGTGCTGGTTGACGTACAGCCCTTCGTGGGTGAATTCGGTGCCGGTCATCGCTGGCTGGATGCCGATGGCTTCGCTGTTGGGCGTCGGCCCGGTTTCCCAACGGTGGCTGCCGCGGGAGATATCGCTCCAGCGCTCCAGGCGGCCCTGGAAGCCGCGCTGGGCTTCGCGAAACTCCACCAGGTCATCCGGCGTGCCCATGCCCGAGACGTTGAAGAAATCCTCAAACTGGCGAATGCGGTTTTCACGGTCGGCGTCAGACTCGTTCTTTACCCCCAGGCACTGGCTGATGATCTCGGTCTTGTTCCAGGCGATGGGGCGGATGATCCGCAACTGCGAGCTGATCTGGTCGAGAAAGAACAGGCTCGGGTAGATGTTCAGGTTACGCAGGCGGTGCATCATCCATTCGGCTTTTTGCTGGCCATGTTCTTCGATCAGGCGCGGCATGATGGTGGCGTAGCCCGAACGCACGGTGGGGTTGGGCATGTCGCTGAACAGCAGGCTGTGGCCATTGTTGAAGGCGAACCAGCCGTCATCGGTATTCGCGTCGCCGGCACCGAGCTTGCTGTAGTCCAGGGTGGTGGCGGAGCCCGTGCCGTTTTCCGTGTTGACCTGCTGGCGATGCTGCACCGTGGCCACGTAGTTGTAGTGCACGGTGCTGACGTGATAACCGTCCAGGCCGTTCTCGTTTTGCAGTTTCCAGTTGCCGTCGTAGGTGTAGGCGGATTTGCCCGGCAGCACTTCCAGCTCACCGGTGGCCGACTGGGCGACCATCATGTCGAAGAACACTTTGGCGTCGCCGAGGAAGTCTTCCAGGCTGTCACTGCCGTTCACGTCGAGGCTGATGAACACGAAGCCCTTGTAGCTCTCGATCCGCGCCTTTTTCAGGCCGCGGGTGGCTTTGTCGAACCCCTCCGGGTATTCCCCCGGCGCCTTGACCTTCACCAGCCGGCCATCGCTCTTGTAGCACCAGGCGTGGAACGGGCAGGTGAAGGTGGACTGGTTGCCCTTGCCGACCCGCGTCAGGGTGGTGCCGCGATGCTGGCAAGCGTTGATCAGCGCGTTGAGCTGGCCTTCGCCGTCGCGGGTAATGATCATCGGCTGGCGCCCGGCGCGCATCGTCACGAAGTCATGTTTGTTGGCCAATTCGCTTTCGTGACAGGCGTAGATCCAGTTCTTTTCGAAGATCAGTTCCATCTCCAGCTCGAACAGCTCCGGCTCGGTGAACATGTCCCGGGCGATGCGGAAAACCTCATCCACCGGACGAAAGTCCAGGCAGCCTTCGATAAAGCTTTTCCACTGCTCGACGCTTCTTGCACCACTCATGGGAGGCACCTTTTTTGATAATGGCTAAACGGGTAGGCCATTAAGAGGCTGCGGCGGGGTGGCGGGCTATCCGGTTAATGGGGGAAGGTGGGCCACTTAGTTGGGCACGAAATACCCACGGCGGTGCAGGGCAGTGGTGGAATGCGCTACTGTCTTGCAAGGCGATTGTCGGAAAAGTCGGTGCGTTATCCACTTAATCGACGGTTGCTATCCACCCAGTGGCAATGCCGCTGGCGTGGCGCAAAACTTGCTGTTGCTCTACCAGGACGCGCCGTCAGAGCGCGCCGGCCACAATTGCCGTGGGTGCCCCGTGATGAGTAGCAATACACGCGATATACGTATCGAGCGCTTCGACCTTGAAGGCGCCTGCAGCTGGATGTCCGGCATTTGCGGGCCGCACCGGCTGCAGACCGCGACGCCGGAGCGCATCCGCTTTCACCACAGTGCCAATGTGTTCAAGTCCCGCGCCACCACGCTGGGGATTATCGAATACGGCACCGACGTCACCATCGACATCGAAGACGCCGAGCACTTCAGCAGCTACAGCCTGAGCCTGCCGTTGGTGGGCGAGCAGGAACTGAGCAAGAACGGCGAACGGCTCAGTTCCAACCGCGATCAGGGCGTTATCATCTCGCCCAATGAGCATCAAGTGCTGGCGATTTCCGGCGACTGCCGCAAGTTGCAGGTGGTGATCACCCGCGCAGCGATGAGCGAATCCCTGGAAGGCCTGCTGCAGCGGCCGATTGAAGCGCCGCTGCGCTTTGAGTCGGTGATGGATGCGGTGGATGGCGCCCCGGCGTCGTGGTGGCGCATGGCGCGGTATTTCATCGCCGAACTGGAGCGCAGCAGCGAGCTGTATGACCAGGCGGCGTTTACCCGGGATCTGGAAAGCTCGCTGATCAAGGGCCTGATTCTCGCCCAGCCGAATAACTACTCCGAAGAACTGCGGGACGTGCTGGGGGTGAAGCTGCCGCACTATCTGATCCGTGCGCGGCAGTACATACACGACAACGCCCGGGAGGCGGTGCATCTGGAGGACCTTGAGGCGGCGGCGGGGGTTTCGCGCTTCAAGCTGTTCGATGCCTTTCGAAAATACTTCGCCCTGTCGCCCATGGCTTACCTGAAGAAATACCGCCTGGGTGCCGTGCGCCAGGAAATTCTCGAACACGGTTCGACCCGCACTATCTCCGAGATCGCCCTGGGTTGGGGCTTTACCCATTTGGGGCGATTCTCGGCCGAGTACCGCAAGCTGTTCGATGAGTCTCCCAGCCAGACCCTGCAACGCAACGACGCCCGACGCATGCGTGGATGAACACTTTACGCAAAAACAACGGAGATCAACTGTGGGAGCTGGCTTGCCTGCGATAGCGGTGGCTCAGCTTGTATCTTCTTGGCTGACCCACCGCTATCGCAGGCAAGCCAGCTCCCACAGGGGATTTGTGCCGGTTGTGAAATCTCAGATCAACTCTTCCACCAGTTGCAGGCAATGACTGAGCCCCGGCGACTGGTCATTGATCCGCCGGCTGAGAATGATCGGCGAAGTGGCCGTGGCTTCCACCACCGGGGTATAGCCGATATCGGCACGATGCAGCACCTGCACCGAGGCCGGCACCAAGGTCACGCCCATGCCCGCGCCCACCAGGCCGATGGCGGTCTGCAATTCATTGGTCCACTGCGCGACCTTCAGGCTCAAGCCATGGGCATCGAACAGCGCGATCACATGGTCGGCGTAGCTGGGCCGCGGGTTACCGGGATACAGCACGAAGGGTTCAGCGGCCAATTGCGCCAGGGTGGCCGGGGCGCCCAGCAGGGGATGCCCGGCGGGCAACACGGCCACCAGCCGATCTTCCACCAACACCCGCTGCACAATCGCCGGATCGTCGATGCGAATCCGCCCGAAACCCACGTCTATGCGCCCGGCCTTGAGGGCTTCGACCTGTTGCAACGTGGTCATCTCGGAAAGGCCCAACTCCAGTTCCAGGCCATCATGGCTGCGCAGCCGTCGAATCAACTCCGGCAACACCCCATACAGCGTCGACGGCGCAAAACCGATGCCCAGCCAGGTCTTTTCGCCCAAGCCAATGCGCCGGGTGCTATCGCACACCTTGCCCAGTTGCTCCAGCAGCACGTTGGCGTGCTCATAGAAAAACCGCCCGGCCTCGGTCAGCCGCAACGGCCGCCCGCGTTCCAACAGGACCACACCCAGTTCGTCCTCCAGTTGCTGAATCTGCCGGCTCAACGGCGGCTGGGCAATGTGCAGGCGTTCGGCGGCGCGGGTGAAGTTGAGGGTTTCCCCCAGCACCTGGAAGTAACGCAGATGGCGCAGTTCCATAAGGACTCCATTCATACCTTGAGGGTATTGTTCGAGACTCATTCTATATTGGAAGCCAGCAGAGATCCGGAACAGAATCAGGCCAAATCTATAAAGAACCCAACGGGTATTGCCATGCCGATTTGCGCCATCGAGTCGATCGAGACCATCATCGTCGACCTTCCTACCATCCGCCCGCACAAGCTGGCGATGCACACGATGCAGAACCAGACCCTGGTGGTCATCCGTGTGCGCTGCGCCGACGGTATCGAAGGCATTGGTGAATCCACCACCATCGGCGGCCTGAGCTACGGCAATGAAAGCCCCGACAGCATCAAGGTCAACATCGACCGGCACTTCGCGCCGCTGCTGCTCGGTCAGGACGCGAGCAACATCAATGCCGCCATGTTGCGCCTGGAGCGCAGCATTCGGGGCAACACTTTTGCCAAGTCGGGCATCGAAAGCGCCTTGCTCGACGCCCTCGGCAAACGCCTGAATTTGCCGGTCAGCGAGCTGCTCGGCGGCCGCGTGCGGGACGCCTTGCCGGTGGCTTGGACCCTGGCCAGTGGCAACACCGAAAAAGACATCGCCGAGGCCGAGAAGATGCTCGACCTGCGCCGCCACCGCATCTTCAAATTGAAGATCGGTGCCGGTGAAGTCAGCCAGGACCTGGCTCACGTCATCGCCATCAAAAAAGCCCTGAGCGACCGCGCCAGTGTGCGGGTCGACGTCAACCAGGCCTGGGACGAAGCCGTGGCCCTGCGCGCCTGCAAGGTGTTGGGCGACAACGGTATCGACCTGATCGAACAGCCGATTTCGCGCAATAACCGTGGCGGCATGGCCCGGCTCAACCTGTCGAGCCCGGCGCCGATCATGGCCGACGAATCCATCGAATGTGTGGAAGATGCCTTCAACCTGGCCCGCGAAGGCGCGGCCTCGGTGTTCGCCCTGAAGATCGCTAAAAACGGCGGCCCGCGCGCGGTATTGCGCACCGCGGCGATTGCCGAAGCGGCGGGCATCGGCTTGTACGGCGGCACCATGCTCGAAGGCGGTATCGGCACCCTGGCTTCGGCCCACGCGTTCCTCACCTTGAACAAACTGGCGTGGGACACCGAGCTGTTCGGCCCGCTGCTGCTCACCGAAGACATCCTCGCCGAGCCGCTGGTGTACCGCGATTTCCACCTGCATGTCTCCACCGCTCCGGGCCTGGGCCTGGCCATCGATGAAGAGCGCCTGGCGTTCTTCCGTCGCGATAAATAACAAGAGGACACCTGCGATGTTGTTCCACGTAAAAATGACCGTGAACCTGCCCGTCGACATGAACCCCGAGCGCGCTGCCGGCCTCAAGGCTGAAGAAAAAGCCTTCTCCCAGCGGCTGCAGGAGCAAGGCAAATGGCGCCATTTGTGGCGCATCGCCGGGCTTTACGCCAACTACAGCGTGTTCGATGTCGACAGCGTGCAGGAACTGCATGACCTGCTGATGCAACTGCCGCTTTATCCTTACATGGCCATCGAAGTGAATGCCCTGTGCCGGCATCCATCGTCGATCCGTGAGGATGATCGCTGAGTCTTTTTTTTCACCTAATAATTACAAGATGAGGATTGCACCATGACCATCCGACTTTCCCAGACTGCTCACGCCCAACAGTTTCTCGAAGAAGCCAGCGGCAACCTGAACGACGGCGGCAACCCACGGGCCAAGGCGCTGATCTACCGGATCCTGCGGGACACGGTGAACATCATCGAAGACCTGGAAGTGACCCCGGAAGAGTTCTGGAAGGCGGTCAACTACCTCAACGAACTGGGCAAGAACCAGGAAGCCGGGTTGCTCGCGGCAGGCCTCGGCCTGGAGCATTACCTGGACATGCTGATGGACGCGGCGGACGAGGAAGCCGGCAAATCCGGCGGCACTCCGCGCACCATCGAAGGCCCGCTGTATGTGGCCGGTGCGCCGCTGTCCAAATACGAGGCGCGGCTGGATGACGGGCAGGACCCGGGCGTGCCACTGTTCATGCAAGGCCAGGTGCGTGACACCAACGGCAAGCCGCTGGCGGGCGCGATTGTCGATGTGTGGCAGGCCAACACGGGCGGCACGTATTCGTGGTTTGACGGCACGCAGTCGGAGTTCAACCTGCGTCGGCGAATCGAGACCGATGCCCAGGGCAACTACCGTTTCCGCAGCATCGTACCGTCCGGGTATGGCTGCCCGCCGACCGGCCCGACCCAGCAGTTGCTGGACCAGTTGGGGCGCCATGGCCAGCGGCCGGCGCATATCCACTTCTTCATCTCGGCGCCGGGCCATCGGCACCTGACCACGCAGATCAACCTGTCGGATGATCCGTACCTGCATGATGATTTTGCCTATGCGACGCGGGATGAGTTGATCGCCGAAATTCGCTTCAGCGAGGACGCAAACCTGGCGAAGGAATTTGGTGTGGAAGGGCAGTTTGCGCAGATTGATTTTGACTTTGAGTTGCAGCCTGCGGCAGCGCCGGTGGAGCAGAAGCGCATGCAGCGAGTGCGCGCACTCGAAGACTGAACCCGGTAAAAAAGGTGGGAGCTGGCTTGCCTGCGATAGCGGTGGTGACTGACACACCGCTATCGCAGGCAAGCCAGCTCCCACCTTTGATGTGTGGTGTTCGTGCTATTTGCGAACAACCAGATCGAGCAGATCATCCCGATCCTTGATCTTCTGCAACACGATCTCCGACCGAATATCCATCACCCCCGCCGTGCGGTTCAGGTGGTTCACGATAAAGTCCGAAAAGTGCTTCAAATTACGTGCCTGCACCCGCAGCACATAATTGCTCGCCCCCGTAATCACATACGCACTGGCCACCTCCGGCCACCCTTGCACCTTCTTGATAAACGTCTCGTGCCAATCCTCCACATCCTGACGCAACGACAGGTGGACGATGGCCTCCAGCTCAATCCCCAACTGCTCGGCGTTCAACACCGCTCGATAACCGCTGATGATTCCTTCGCTCTCCAGCAGGCGCAAACGCCGCAGGCAAGCCGAGGGCGACAGGGCGACTTTCTCCGCCAGTTCCTGGTTACTGATACGGCCATCCTGTTGCAGGAAATGCAGAAGGCGCAGGTCGGTAGCGTCGAGAATCATGGTTAGAATAAATCCGCGTGTTTGGGGGTTAAATTCGAATTTCCTACAGCTTAATTAGCCTGTTGCCCACCACTTTGCACGAAAATTCTCTAAAGCTTCGTTCATTATTTGGCTCATTGTTACTACAAGAACAGGACTGACCATGACCACCCGCACCCATTGCCTGACCCTCGACGCCCAGGATCCGCTGGCGCCCCTGCGCGACCAATTCGCCTTGCCCGCCGGGGTTATTTACCTCGATGGCAACTCCCTGGGCGCACGCCCGGTGGCCGCGCTGGAGCGGGCGCAAGCGGTGATCGTCGAGGAGTGGGGCAATGGCCTGATTCGCAGCTGGAACAGCGCCGGCTGGGCCGACCTGTCCCAGCGCCTGGGCAATCGCCTGGCACCGCTGATCGGTGCCCGCGACGGTGAAGTGGTGATTACCGATACCACCTCCATCAACCTGTTCAAGGTGCTCAGCGCGGCACTGACCGTGCAACGCGAACGGGCGCCAAGCCGCAAGGTGATCGTCAGCGAAGCGAGCAACTTCCCCACCGACCTGTACATCGCTGAAGGCCTGACAGAGCTGCTGCAACAGGGCTACTCCCTGCGCCTGGTCAACAGCCCGGACGAACTGCCCCAAGCCATCGACCAGGACACGGCCGTGGTGATGCTCACCCACGTCAACTACAAGACCGGCTACATGTACGACATGCAGGCCCAGACTGCCTTGAGCCATGAATGTGGCGCACTGGCGATCTGGGACCTGGCGCATTCGGCGGGGGCGGTGCCGATCGATCTGCATCAAGCCGCGGCCGATTATGCGATTGGCTGCACCTACAAGTATCTCAACGGCGGGCCGGGCTCCCAGGCGTTTGTGTGGGTCAATCCGGCGCTGGTGGATGTGGTCACGCAGCCGCTGTCGGGCTGGTTCGGGCATACCCGACAGTTCGCCATGGAATCGCGTTATGCGCCGAGCCAGGGCATCGCCCGCTACCTGTGCGGCACCCAGCCGATTACCTCGCTGGCGATGGTGGAGTGTGGCCTGGATATTTTTGCCCAGACCGACATGGCCAGCCTGCGCGCTAAGTCCCTGGCGTTGACTGACCTGTTTATCGAGCGGGTGGAAAGTCGTTGCGCTGCCCACGACCTGACCCTGATCACCCCGCGTGAGCACGCCCGACGGGGTAGCCACGTCAGCTTCGAACACCCGGAAGGCTATGCGGTTATCCAGGCCTTGATCGCTCGCGGCGTGATTGGTGATTATCGCGAGCCGCGCATCATGCGTTTCGGCTTTACCCCGCTGTACACCAGCTTTGCTGAAGTGTGGGATGCGGTGGAAATCCTGGGTGAGATTCTCGATCAGAAAACCTGGGACCAGCCGCAATTCAAAGTGCGCCACAGCGTCACCTGATACAACACAAAACCCCTGTGGGAGCTGGCTTGCCTGCGATGCAGGCACCGCGGTCTTTCAGTTAAACCGAGGTGATGCCATCGCAGGCAAGCCAGCTCCCACAAGGTTCAGGGCAAGCAACAAACAGTGCAATCACAATAATAAAGGGGCACGCCACGTGACCACGCCAGACCAAGGCTTTGCCGAAATAACCAATCGCGAACTGGGCCTCAGGCGCCAGCTCACTTCCGGCCAGATGAGCATGATCGCCATCGGTGGCGCCATCGGCACCGGGCTGTTCATGGGCAGCGCCTACGCCATCGGCTATGCCGGGCCCAGCGTGCTGGTGAGCTATGCCATCGGAGCGCTGATCACCTTGTTGCTGATGGGCTGCCTGGCAGAGATGACCGTGGCGCATTCCACCTCGGGCTCGTTCGGCGCGTATGCGGAGTTTTACGTCAGCCCGCTGGCGGGTTTCCTGGTGCGTTATGCGTACTGGGCAGCGATTGTGTTGGCGGTGGGCGCCGAAGTCACGGCGGTGGCTATGTACATGAAGTACTGGTTTGCCAACGTGCCGGAGTGGGTGTGGATCGTGTCGTTTTCCAGCGTGTTGATCGTACTCAACGCCATCAGCGTCAAGACCTTCGGCAACTTCGAGTACTGGTTCTCCACGATCAAGATCAGCGCCATCGTTGGCTTCATCATCCTCGCGGTGTACGTGGTGTTCGGCTCCGGCAACCCGGATTACGGCGTGCAGAACTACACCGCCCACGGCGGCTTTTTCCCGAACGGGTTGAGCGGCATGTGGATCGCCGTGATCGTCTCGATCTTCAGCTACCTGAGCGTGGAGATGATCGCGGTGGCCGCCGGTGAAGCGGCCGACCCGGAGCAGGCGGTGAAGAAAGCCTTCCGCGCGACCATCGTGCGGCTGGTGGTGTTCTACCTGCTGACCCTGGCGCTGATGCTCGCCATCGTGCCGTGGAACCAGGCCGGCCATGCTCAGAGCCCGTTCGTCACGGTGATGCAGACCATCGGCATTCCCGGCGCCACCGGGGTGATGAACTTTGTGATCCTGATCGCCGCCTTGTCGGCGATGAACAGCCAGCTCTACATCACCACCCGCATGATGTTCAGCCTGTCCCGCGCTGGCTTCGCGCCCAAGTCCATGGGCGCCTTGAGCAAGAGCGGGATCCCGTTGAACGCCTTGTTGCTGTCCAGCTCGGGCATTGCCCTGGCAACCCTGCTGAACGTGGTGTACCCGGAAAGCTCATTCACCTTGATGATGGCGATCTCGATGTTTGGCGCGATCTTCACCTGGTTCATGATCTTCCTTACGCACCTGTTTTTCCGCCGCTACCGCACGCGTCACGGCGGGCCGAAGCTGTCGTTCCAACTGGCGCTGTTTCCCTACAGCACGTTGGTGGGCCTGGTGCTGATGGGCGCGGTGATGGTCACCACGTTCTTCACCGATGCGTTCAAGATGACGCTGGTGTTCGGGGTGCCGTTCCTGCTGATTCTGTCGCTGGTGTACTACGTATTTTTCCGCAAGGGCGCGGCCAAGGCGTCGAGCAAGGCTTTGGCATAACCCGGCAATTGCTCGAACTCGAGCGCGCATAACAGCAGTTTGCGACAGGCCCAATCCTCGGTCAGGGGTTGGGCCTTGAAGCGCCGTTCCAACGGCCAGCGCTCCAGCGCGGCCAGGGGCACGATGCCCAGCCCGGCGCCTCGGGCAACCATGCGAATCAGCCCGTCAAACCCATCTGCACGGATGCGTGTCTGCAAGCGAAAGCCTGCGTGCAATGCCTGTTCTTCCAGGTACACCGCCAGCGCGCTGCCGGCGGCCAGGCCTACGTAGTCGTGCTGCAAGCTGTCGATAAAACTCACGGTGCGCCCGGCCAGCGGGTGATCCAGCGGCATGATCAGCACCAGCGGGTCGTCACGAAAGGGCAGGGTTTGCAGGCCGTGGGTGTCCACCGCATCGGAAATGATCCCCAGGTCTGCCGCGCCTTGGCGCAAGGCGTGGGTGATGCGCAGGCTCGGCAGTTCCTGCAGGTCGATGTCGAGGTTGGGGTGCTCGTGCAGAAAGTCCGCCAACAGTTCCGGCAGGTATTCGCTCAGGGCGGTGGTGTTGCACAGCAGGCGCACCTGGCCTTTGACGCCGTTGGCGTATTCCGCGAGGTCTTGTTGCAGGTGCTCGGCTTGCTGCAGCAGCAGGCGGGCGTGACGGGCCAGGGCTTTGCCCGCCGCTGTCGGGGTGACGCCACGGCGGCCACGCTCCAGGAATTCGATACCCAGCGAGGCCTCCATCGCTCGAATCCGCGCACTGGCCGCTGCCAGGGACAAATGGCTGCGGCTGGCGCCGGCGGTGATGTTGCCGGTGTCGAGGATGTGCAGGTACAGGCGCAGGTCGATCAGGTCAAAGTGCATGGGCTGGGATTTCCGAGTGGATGGACCGGCCTCATCGCAGACAAGCCAGCTCCCACAGTTGGAATGCGATCAACTGTGGGAGCTGGCTTGCCTGCGATGACGTCATCAGCCTCATGAAAAACAAGAGGCAGCCTCAGTATATGGCGAATTTTCAGACGTCATCCATACGCGCAAAATCAGCCCATGAATACTTTCCTCGCGTTCTACCAAAACCTCGGTCCAGCCCTGACATTGCTGGTGATCGGCACCTTCCTGCTGGCCGGTACGGTCAAGGGCGTCATCGGCCTGGGCCTGCCCACCGTCGCCATGGGCATGCTCGGCCTGGCTATGCTTCCGGCGCAGGCTGCGGCCTTGCTGATCATCCCGTCGACGGTTACCAACCTCTGGCAACTGGCGTTCGGCGGTCATTTGAGTGCCTTGATCAAACGCCTGTGGTCGATGCTCCTGCTGATTTTTCTCGGCACCGGGCTGGGCTCGTTGTGGCTGGGCATGGACGGCGGGCATTGGGTGGTGCGGGCGTTGGGCGGGGCATTGCTGATGTATGCCCTAAGCGGGTTGTTTCTGCCGACCTTCAAGGTGAGCCCGGCCACCGAGCGTTGGCTGGGACCGTTGTGCGGCGTGCTGACCGGGATTATCACCTCGGCCACCGGCGTGTTCGTGATTCCGGCGGTGCCGTATCTGCAAGCGTTGGGTTTGAATCGCGATCAACTGGTACAGGCGTTGGGGCTGTCTTTCACCGTGTCGACCCTGGCGCTGGCGGCCGGCCTATTCTGGCGTGGCAGCCTGGGCGGCGGCGAATTGAACGCCTCGTTGCTGGCGCTGCTTCCCGCGCTGCTCGGGATGTGGCTGGGCCAGGCCCTGCGCCAGCGCATCAGTGCCGTGCTGTTCAAGCGGGTGTTCTTTGTCGGCATGGCCGCGCTGGGAGGTCATCTGCTGATCAGTGGTTAAGAATCAACTGTTGATTCGTGCTTTTTAATCAAATGTATTTTGCCTTTCCGACGCTTATTCCAAAGCATCGGCCCCGTTACCCTGCCTTCAGACATTTTTAATCTTTAGGCACACCCCATGAAGAAAGTTCTCTTGCTCAACGGCGGTAAAAAATTTGCCCACTCTGACGGCCGCTACAACAGCACCCTGCATGAAGCGGCGCTGGCGGTGCTCGACCGTGGTGGCATCGATGTCAAGGAAACCCACATCGACGCCGGCTACGACGTGGCCGAAGAAGTCGCCAAATTCCTCTGGGCCGACGTGATCATCTACCAGATGCCCGGCTGGTGGATGGGCGCCCCGTGGATCGTCAAGAAATACATCGATGAAGTCTTCACCGAAGGCCACGGCAGCCTCTACGCCAGCGACGGCCGCACCCGCTCCGATGCATCGCAGAAATACGGCAGCGGCGGCCTGATCCAGGGCAAGCAATACATGCTGTCCCTGACTTGGAACGCACCGCAACAAGCCTTTGACGACCCTACCGACTTCTTCGAAGCCAAGGGCGTGGACGCGGTGTATTTCCCGTTCCACAAAGCCAACGAATTCCTCGGCATGACCGGCCTGCCGACCTTCCTGTGCGTGGACGTGATGAAGCGCCCAGCCATCGAAGCCGACGTGGCGCGGTATGAGCAGCATCTGGCACAGGTGTTTAACCTGAGCCTGTAATGCAGCTAGTATCCGTGCAGCCGCTATAAAGAGGATTCACGTTGAAAGCCCGATCCGATGAGCTACAGATCTTTGTCTGCGTGATTGAATGCGGGTCGATTTCCGCCGCGGCCGAGCAGGTCGGGCAGACGCCGTCAGCGGTCAGCCGCACTTTGTCGCGCCTGGAAGCCAAGCTCGACACCACCCTGATCAACCGCACCACCCGGCGCATGGACCTGACCGAAGAGGGCAAGTATTTCTTCGAGCGGGCCAAAGTGATCCTCGAGCAGATGGACGACCTGGAGGAGCGCCTGTCGTCGCGACAGCAAACACCGTCGGGGCGCCTGCGGATCAACGCGGCGTCGCCGTTCATGTTGCATGCGATCGTGCCGTACGTCGCCGAGTTTCGTGGCCTGTACCCGGATATCCAGCTGGAACTGAACAGTAACGACCTGATCATCGACCTGCTGGAGCAGAGCACCGACATCGCGATCCGCATCGGTGCCCTGGCCGACTCGACCCTTCACGCCCGCTCACTGGGTTGCAGCCCGCTGCATATCCTCGCCAGCCCGGCTTACCTGAAACAGCACGGTACGCCCGCCACCGTTGCCGAACTGGCCGAACACACTTTGCTCGGTTTCACCCAGACCGAAACCCTGAACCATTGGCCACTGCGCCATGTGCACGGGGATCGCTGGCAGATCCAGCCGGGCGTTGCCGCCTCCAGCGGCGAAACCTTGCGCCAGCTGGCACTGGAAGGGCAGGGCATCACCTGTCTGTCGGACTTCATGACCGCCCAGGACATCAAGACCGGACGCCTGATACCGGTGCTGGCCGAGTTCAACAGCGGCTATCGCCAGCCGATCAACGCCGTGTACTACCGCAACTCGCAATTGGCCTTGCGCATCCAGTGTTTCCTGGACTTTATCCAGGGCAAGCTGGCCAGTTACGCCAGCTGATTCGTGACCCCTGCGCAAGATTGAATTGGGCAATACGGACTTATTCCGCATGGATAGGTCCGCAATACTGACGCCATCAATTACTCACGCAGGGAGACACCTCCATGAACGTATTCATTACCGGCGCTGCCGGTTTTATCGGCGGCTCCATCGCCACTGGCCTGGTCAAGGCCGGCCATAACGTCACCGGCCTGGTGCGCAGCGCCGAACAAGCCGAAGAAATGACTGCACTGGGCATCACGCCGGTGATCGGCACGCTGGATGACAGTGCGCTGTTGACCGAGCAAGCGAAGAGAGCAGACGCCGTCATCAACGCCGCCAGCAGCGACCATCGCGGTGCCGTGGAAACGTTGCTGGCCGCACTGCGCGGCTCCAACAAAACCTTCCTGCACACCAGCGGTTCGAGCATCGTCGGCGATGCGTCGGGCGGTAAGTCCAGCGATGTCATCTACTACGAAGACAACTTGCCGGAGCCGACTGTCGACAAGGCCGCTCGCGTGGCCATCGACAACCTGATTCTCGCTGCCGCCCAAGACGGCGTGAACTCGGCGGTGATCTGCAACACCCTGATCTACGGCCACAGCCTGGGGGTTAAGCGCGACAGCGTTCAGTTGCCGCGCTTGCTCAAACAGGCGCGCAAAAGCGGTGTAGTGCGGCATGTGGGCACCGGGCAGAACATCTGGTCCAACGTGCATATTGAAGACGTGGTCGCGCTGTACCTGCTGGCGCTGGAGAAGAATGTGCCGGGCACCTTCTACTTTGTGGAGAGTGGTGAGGCGGCATTTGTCGACATGACCACCGCGATTGCTGAAGCGCTGAAGCTGGGTAAACCGCAGGATTGGCCATTGGCGGATGCTGAGGCCGAGTGGGGTTATGAAATGGCCAACTATGGCCTGGGCTCCAATAGCCGTGTGCGCGGCAAGCATGCGCGGGAATTGCTGGGGTGGGCGCCGAAGCGGACTTCTGTAGTCGAGTGGATTCGCAACGAGATGGTGTGATATTCGCTTGAAACCGAGTTGAGCCCATCGCGGGCAAGCCCGGCTCCCACATTTTGATGTGTGAACACGATCAAATGTGGGAGCTGGCTTGCCTGCGATGAAGGCAACCCGGTCTACCTGTCATGACACTGCACTAGCCCCACCCCGCCCAATTCCGTACCATCCCCCGCCTTATCCCTCGCAACTCCCCGGTACTTCAATGAACCTCACCCGTCTGCGCGCCGATGCCCTGGCCGGACTCACCACGTCTTTCGCCTTGCTGCCCGAATGCATCGCCTTTGCCCTGGTGGCTCACCTCAACCCGCTGATGGGCCTCTATGGCGCGTTCATCATCTGCACCCTCGCCGCGCTGTTCGGCGGCCGGCCCGGTATGGTCTCCGGTGCCGCCGGTTCGATGGCCGTGGTGATCGTTGCACTGGTGGTGCAGCACGGCGTGCAGTACCTGCTGGCCACGGTGTTGCTGGGCGGTTTGATCATGGTCGCTTTCGGCCTGTTGCGCCTGGGCAAGCTGGTGCGCATGGTGCCGCACCCGGTGATGCTCGGGTTCGTCAATGGCCTGGCGATCATCATTGCCCTGGCGCAGTTGGAGCATTTCAAGAGCGGTGACACCTGGCTCAGCGGCACGCCGTTGTACGTGATGACCGGGCTGGTCGCGGCAACCATGACCATTGTCTACCTGCTGCCGCGCCTGACCCGCGCGGTGCCACCGGCCCTGGTGGCGATCCTCGGTGTGGGCCTGGCGGTGTACCTGCTCGGCCTGCCGACCCGCACCCTGGGCGACATGGCCCACATTGCCGGTGGCCTGCCGACCTTCGCGTTGCCACAGATTCCCTGGACCCTCGAAACCCTGCACATCATCGCGCCCTACGCGATCCTGATGGCCATGGTCGGGCTGCTGGAAACCCTGCTGACCCTCAACCTCACCGACGAAATCACCGAAACCCGTGGTTACCCCGACCGCGAAAGCGTGGCCCTGGGCGCGGCCAATATGGTCTCTGGCCTGTTCGGCGGCATGGGCGGCTGTGCGATGATCGGGCAAACCGTGATCAACCTCAGTTCCGGCGGGCGTGGGCGCTTCTCCGGGGTGTTTGCCGGGGTGATGATCCTGTTGTTCATTCTGTTTCTGTCACCGCTGATCGAGCGCATTCCACTGGCGGCGCTGGTAGGGGTGATGTTCGTGGTGTCCCAGCAGACGTTTGCCTGGGCGTCCCTGCGGGTGATCAACAAGGTGCCACTCAACGACGTGCTGGTGATCATGGCGGTGACGGTGATTACCGTGTTCACCGACCTGGCGACGGCGGTGCTGTGCGGGATTGTGATTGCGGCGCTGAACTTTGCCTGGCTGCAAGCGCGTGAGCTGTACGCGGATGAGCATATGGAAGCGGATGGCAGCAAGCTCTATCGGGTGCACGGCACGCTGTTTTTTGCCTCGACCACGCCGTTCCTGAACCGGTTCGATCCGGCCAACGACCCGGCCCAGGTAACGCTGGATTGCCGTCACTTGAGCTTCGTCGACTATTCAGCGATTGCCGCGTTGATGACCCTGCGCGAGCGCTACACCAAGGCCGGCAAGCATTTGCGGGTGCTGCACCTGTCCGAGCGCTGCCGCAAACTGCTCAAGCGCGCCCGGGTGCAGCACGACTGACAGTTGTTGAAGCGCAATGATCGTTCCCACGTTCTGCGTGGGAACGCCGCTTTGGACGCTCCGCGTCCGCTCTTAAAGTCGTGACGCGGAGCGTCACAGGATGCATTCCCACGCAGAGCGTGGGAACGATCATGGCCCGACCAGATTTTCCAATTCCTGGGCGCGGGTCTGGGTCATGTCCAGCACGCAGCCGGAGCCGTTGACCTGATCAATGGTGCCGCCGGTTGCCGAGCCGATGAAGCCGCAGTTGGCATCGCGAAACTTGAGCCACTGGCGTTGCACGTCTTGCAGCTGCTGCTTGCGGTTGCCTTCCATCGCCGTCATGGCGGCTTTGTAGGCGGTGTTCAGGCGTGCGTCCTGCACCTTGGTTTCCTTGGCGTTGCAATCGACCATGTCGGCGGTGGTGTTGGCGCCGTCCATGCATTTTTTCAGCGCCGCGTTCTCATCGGCCGACGCCGTGCCGCCCAAGGCCAGCAACAGCGCGCCGGCGGCGAAAGGAACAAGCAGGTGTTTACGATTCATTCTGGGTTTTCCTGGTCATGAGTCGGTGTGCAGTCTAAGACTAGGCCTGCGCAGTTGAGTTTCCAGCCCCGCCAATCTTCATGTAAGAACGCCCCCCGGATTTTCATCCGCTGACCCCGGGCATATCTCTGTGCGACAGGGCTTGTCTGTGGGCGAAAATTACTTTCATAAAAATTGAAAATCCACCCCGGTAATGATTTATGACTTTCACAACCTATTCGACGTGACCCTTTCCGAGGAGTACCGCATGGCCGCATCACCGGGGTATTGGCTGTTGATCTACGCCGCCATCGCCATCATTGCATTGATCGTATTGATCGCGCGTTACCGGCTCAACCCGTTTATCGTCATCACCCTGGTGTCTATCGGCCTGGCGCTGTTGGCCGGGATGCCGGCGGATACGATCATGGGCTCCTACGAGGCGGGTGTCGGCAAGACGCTGGGGCATATTGCGCTGGTGGTCGCGCTGGGCACCATGCTCGGCAAGATGATGGCCGAGTCCGGCGGCGCCGAGCAGGTGGCGCGCACGCTGATCAACCGGTTTGGCGAGCGGAATGCCCACTGGGCAATGGTGTGTATCGCGTTCCTGGTGGGGCTTCCGCTGTTTTTCGAGGTCGGTTTTGTGTTGCTGGTGCCGATCGCGTTTACGGTGGCGCGGCGGGTAGGCGTATCGATCCTGATGGTCGGACTGCCGATGGTGGCCGGCTTGTCGGTGGTGCATGCGCTGGTGCCGCCGCATCCGGCAGCGATGATGGCGGTGTTGGCCTATAACGCGTCTGTCGGGCAAACGGTGTTGTACGCGATTTTGATCGGTATTCCGACCGCGATCATTGCCGGTCCGCTGTACGCCAAGTTCATCGTGCCGCACATTCACCTGCCAGCGGAAAACCCGCTGGAACGCCAGTTCATCGACCGCGAACCGCGTACCCGTTTGCCGAGTTTCGCCCTGACCATGGGCACCATCCTGTTGCCGGTGGTGCTGATGATGATCGGCGGTTGGGCTAACCTGATTTCCACACCGGGCACCGCGTTCAACCAGTTCCTGTTGTTTATCGGCAACTCGGTCATCGCGCTGCTGGTGGCGACCCTGGTGAGTTTCTGGACGCTGGGCCTGGCCCAGGGTTTCAACCGCGAATCGATCCTCAAGTTCACCAACGAATGCCTGGCACCGACCGCCAGTATCACGTTGCTGGTGGGGGCGGGCGGCGGTCTGAACCGGATTCTGGTAGACGCTGGCGTCACCAATGAAATCCTCGGCCTGGCCCATGCCTTCAACCTGTCGCCCTTGGTAATGGGTTGGCTGTTCGCCGCGTTGATGCGTATCGCCACGGGCTCGGCCACGGTAGCCATGACCACTGCCTCGGGCGTGGTAGCGCCGGTTGCCATGGGCCTGGGTTATCCCCATCCGGAATTGCTGGTGCTGGCCACCGGTGCGGGTTCGGTGATCTTTTCCCACGTGAACGACGGCGGCTTCTGGCTGATCAAGGAATACTTCAATATGACGGTGATCCAGACCTTCAAGACCTGGACCGTGCTGGAGACCCTGATTTCGGTGGTCGCCTTCGGTCTGACTTATGGTTTGTCCTGCATCTTGTAACCCGGAGCCCAACCGATGGACATCCTCTACCAGATCCGCGCCCGCCAGGATTCCTTCAGCGCCGGCGAAGGGCGTATCGCCAAGTTGATGCTTGATGACGTCGGCTTTGCAGCGTCCGCCAGCCTGGAAGCATTGTCCCAACGGGCCGAGGTCAGCACCGCCACCTTGTCGCGTTTTGCCCGCAGCGTCGGTTGCCGCGACCTGCGTGACCTGCGCCTGCAACTGGCCCAGGCCAGCGGTGTCGGCAGCCGCTTTCTCGACCCGGCGGGCCTGCCTGAGCAGTCGGCCTTTCACCGGCAGATTCTCAGCGATATCGAATCGACGTTGCGCCGGCATTTGTCCGGTTTCAACCAGCGCAGTTTTATCGACGCCGTGAGCCTGCTGGGCAAAGCGCGGATGATCCACGCGTTCGGCATGGGCGGGCCATCGAGCCTGTGCAGCGATGAGTTGCAAGTGCGCCTGGTGCGCCTGGGCTACTCGATTGCCGCCTGCCACGACCCGGTGATGATGCGCGTGACCGCCGCCACCCTGGGCCCGGAGCATGCGCTGATCGTCTGCTCGCTGACCGGTATCACCCCGGAAGTGTTGGGAGTGGTGGCGCTGGCGCGTAACTACGGCGCAAAAATCATCGCGATCACCTTGCCGGATTCTCCGCTGGCGCAGTTGGCCGATGTGCTGCTGCCGCTGCAACCGGCGGAAACCAGTTTTATCTACAAGCCAACGGCGGCGCGCTACGGAATGCTGTTGGCCATCGACGTGCTCGCTACCGAGCTGGCCTTGGCCATGCCCGACGACAATCAGGAACGCCTGCGACGGATCAAGCTGGCCCTGGACGATTATCGCGGCGGCCCCGACAGCCTGCCGCTTGGAGATTGAGATGAAGTACCACACGTTGATCCGCCAGGCGCTGATCATTGATGGCAGCAACACCCCCGGCTATGTGGCCGATGTGGCAGTGCACGAGGGGCGTATCGAGAAGATCGGCGACCTGTCCCGGGACAGCGCCGAGCATGAAATCGACGCTACCGGGCGCGTATTGGCGCCGGGGTTTATCGACGTGCACACCCACGATGACACGGTAGTGATCCGTCACCCGCAGATGCTGCCCAAGCTCAGCCAGGGCGTGACTACGGTGATCGTCGGCAACTGCGGCATCAGTGCTTCGCCGGTCAGCCTGCGGGCCGATCCGCCGGACCCGATGAACCTGCTGGGCAAGCGCGAGGCCTTCGCCTATCCGCGGTTTGCCGATTACCGTGCGGCGGTGGAAAGTGCCCATCCGGCGGTCAACGTGGCGGCGCTGATCGGCCACACGGCGCTGCGCAGCAACCATATGGACGAGCTGCACCGCACCGCCACGCCCGATGAAATCGCCGCGATGCGCGTGCAGTTGCAGGAGAGTCTGGCGCACGGTGCCCTGGGCTTATCCACCGGCCTTGCCTACGCCAGCGCCTTCAACGCCGAGACCGATGAAGTGTTGCAACTGAGTGAAGAACTCACGGCGTTCGGCGCGGTGTACACCACCCATTTGCGCAGCGAATTCGAACCGGTGCTGGAGGCCATGGACGAAGCGTTTCAGATTGGCCGTCACGCCAAGGCGCCGGTGATCATTTCCCACCTCAAGTGCGCGGGCGCCGGTAACTGGGGGCGCAGTCCGCAGTTGTTGGCTTCTCTGGAACACGCGGCGAAGACTCACCCGGTGGGCTGCGATTGCTATCCCTATGCGGCCAGCTCTTCGACCCTGGACCTCAAGCAAGTCACCGATGCGTTTCGCATCACCATCACCTGGTCCACGCCGCACCCTGAAATGGGCGGGCGGGATTTACAGGACATCGCCACCGAGTGGGCGATGCCGTTGATAGACGCGGCCCGTCGCCTGCAACCCGCCGGGGCGGTGTATTACGGGATGGATGAGACCGACGTGCAGCGCATCCTGGCGCATCCACTGTCGATGATTGGTTCGGATGGTTTGCCGGAAGATCCGTTTCCTCATCCGCGTTTGTGGGGCGCGTTTCCACGGGTACTGGGGCATTTCAGCCGGGACCTTGGCTTGTTCCCGCTGCACACCGCCGTGCACAAGATGACTGGTTTGTCGGCAGCGCGATTTGGCCTGGCCGAGCGCGGTGAAATCCGTGAAGGGCATTGGGCGGACCTGGTGCTGTTTGATCCGTTGCGGGTGCGGGATGTGGCGGACTTTAAGGAGCCGCAGCGCGCGGCGGAAGGGATTGACGGCGTGTGGGTCAATGGCGTGCTGAGCTACAGCGACGGGCAGGCCAATGGGCAGCGGTCCGGACGATTCCTGGCGCGCAGCGGGGATTTGCGAAAGGGGTTTGCGGCCGTATAGTGGCCGCTCTCAAACTCGGAGCAATCGCCATGCACTTAGGAAAAGTCACTCCCATTTTGCGCAGTTTTGACGAGGCCAAAACGTTGGAGTTCTACGTCGATTTCCTGGGGTTCAAGGTCGATTGGCAGCACCGGTTTGAAGACAACTTTCCGCTGTACTTGCAGGTGTCGCTTGGGGAATGTGTGCTGCACCTGTCCGAGCACCATGGCGATTGCACGCCGGGTGCAGCGGTGCGGATTCAGGCTCAAGGGCTGGAAGCGTACCAGCAACAGTTGCTGGCCAAGCATTACCGCAACGCCAAGCCGGGGATTGAAGACACGCCATGGGGCAGCCGCGAAATGAGCATCAGCGACCCGTCGGGGAACCGGTTGGTGTTTGTTGAAGAAGTCAGCGGCTGAGGCTGCGCGCATAAATCGCAGGCAATAAAAAACCGCCTTAGTAGGGCGGTTTTTTATTGCAATCCCAGTTCGCGGCTGGGGTTGCGCCTCACCGGAAGCATTGACCTGCTGACCGGATACTACTGTCGGTTCAGGCATCACGCAAGGCGAAGCATTGACCTGCGTCCGAAGGCTCACGTGTTCCGGTAAGTGCGCTGGAGGTAGGCCCAACTGATGGAGGGCCGAGTATGTCCAAGTTTGCACGACGTACGTGGGACCTCTTAGTGAACTCCCTGCGTGTTTATCACGTGTGGAAATTCCTGCGGGATAGCTTCGATGATCGTTAAGGTCTGAGAAGTGGGCCGCCCTGATTTCGACCGGGGCGGCTTTTTTATGCCTGGGATTTACACCCGGAAATGGCTGACCATCTGCTGCAACTGCCCGCCCAAACGTGCCAGTTCCACACTCGACTTGGCCGTCTCATCGCTGGCTGCCGCCGTCTGCTCCGACACGTCCCGCACGTTCACGATGCTGCGGCTGATCTCTTCCGCCACGGCACTCTGCTGTTCGGCGGCTGCGGCAATCTGCTGGTTCATCGACTGGATATTCGACACCGTACGGGTGATGTTTTCCAGTGATACACCGGCCTTGCGCGTCAGTTCGACGCTGCTGTCGGTGAGGCTGCGGCTGTTGTTCATCACGGCAGCCACTTGCTGGGTGCCGTTCTGCAAACCGGCCACCAGGCCTTCGATTTCTTCGGTGGATTTCTGGGTACGCTGGGCCAGGCCGCGGACTTCGTCGGCGACCACCGCAAAACCCCGACCGGCTTCACCGGCACGGGCGGCTTCGATGGCGGCGTTGAGCGCCAGCAGGTTGGTCTGCTCGGCCACGGCCTTGATCACGTCCATCACGCTGCCGATCTTGTTGCTCTCTTGTTGCAGGTGCGTCATGGCGTCGGTGGAGCGCGCCACTTCGGCTGCCAAACGCTCGATCTGGGCGATGGCTTCGGCCACCACCTTGTCACCGGCACGGGCTTCACCGTCGGCGGCCGAGGCAGCCTGAGACGCTTGTTCGGCGTTGCGTGCGACTTCCTGCACTGTGGCGGTCATTTCGTGCATGGCGGTGGCCACTTGATCGGTCTCGATCTTCTGGCTGTTAACCCCGGCGCTGGTCTGTTCGGTCACGGCCGACAGCTCTTCGGCGGCAGCGGCGATCTGGGTCACGCCGTCGCGGATGCCGCTGATCAGTTCACGCAGGGTGGTGCCCATGCGCTGGATGCCTTGTTGCAATACGCCGAGTTCGTCGCGGCGCGTCACCTGGATGTTGTGGCTAAGGTCGCCGGAAGCGATGCGCTCTACCACGGCGAGGGTCTCGCGCAATGGGCGGGTGATCTGGCGAGTGATGATCACGGCTGCCACGATGCCCACCAGCAACGCCAGCAGCGTGCTGATCAGTTGCAGGCTGCGGGCCTGGGCGCTTTCCGCGTCACGACGTTGCAGCTGAATATCGTACAGCTTGTCGCTGATGGTGACGATGTCGGTACCCTGGGTGGTCATTTCTGCCCGGGCCGAGACGATGTTGGCGTTGGCCGCCTTGTAGTTCTGCACCGCGCTGCGATAAGCACCGAGGGCGGTTTCCAGGGCAGTCAGTGCGGACTGTTGGTTGGCGCCAAACGCGACATGCAGGCCTTTCAAACCGTCGATGGCTTTCTCGATTTGCGCGGCGGCACGGGCTTCAGTCTCGGCGTTGACGGTGCCGGTGTAGCCGCGCACTTCGTAGCGGGCCAACTGGAACTGTTCCTTGGCGGTGGTCACGGCCTCGAACTGGGCAAAGCGCTCGGCGCTATCGGGCATCTGGCGCACGCTGGAATCCAGGGCGTCGATCTGTGTGTTGGCGATGTCTGCCTTGTCGCCCATGACCTGGCGCGCGGCGTTACCGTTGCGGTAGGCCTCGCGCATTTTGTTCAAGGACTGCTGGTAAGCGGTGATGATCGCTTTTTGATCGTTGAGCAGCTTGAGGTTATCCGGGCTCTTGAAGCTGTCCAGCAGCTTCTGTTGCTGGGCCACAAAATTGTCGAGGTTGGTCTGCACGTTTTGCGCCACGGCTTCGTCGCCGTTGGCCAACATGTATTGCAGGCGCACGATCCGCAGCTTGGTCAGCGAAGCGTTGAGCTGGGTGATGTCGCTCATCCAGTTGCTGCGGTCGATCAGGCCGCCCAGGCTGGTCCAGCCGGTGAGCGCGAGGATCGAGGTGAGGACCAGTACCAGGCCGAAGCCCAGGCCCAGTTTCATATTGACGCTGATGTTGCCGAACCAACTATTCATCGCATTCCTCCAGGAACAGATTTGCGGGTACATCCGGTTGCTGGAAGTAGCGACCAGCCGATGGGTAGTCAGGAGGTATCGGCAGCCCTGGCGAGAGCTGAAACGGTTTTTTCGTGAGGGGAAGATTTATGGACCGTGAGCGACGAGCGGTCGCACCGCCCTCATGCAGAGGGCGGTGCGAGGGTCAGTGGACTTGGCGCATTCTTTTGCTGGTGGTGATGATGTCGATCAACGCTTCCCTGCTGCGGAAACGGCGGTCATCCAGGTTCCAGCGATTGACGAAGTGCCCCCTGGCATCCTGCTGCAACGAGGTGTGGACCAGTACACCGTCACGGTTTTTATGGACCATCTCCAACCCGTCGTCCAAGGTGCGCTGAAGCAGGTAATCGCCTTTGCGCCGCAGGCGTTGTTCGAGGCTGAGGGATGGCGCGGGCACGACCGGTGGCGGCAATGGCGCACCGGCGACTTCGACGTTTTTCTTGAAGTCGTAGCGCACTAATGGCCATTGCTGCTCGCGCGGTAGCGCCTGGACGCTGGCGGGCTCACGCACAAAGCCGCTGGCCGAGCCGGGAGGCACATCGTCCAACAGCAAACTGATGCCGTTGTTGAGCTCGGCAATGCCCGGCACGCCGCGATGGGTATTGGCGTGCGTTTCGCCCACCAGCGCGACCCACTTGTGTGGCCCCTGTTGAAGCTGATCGGCGCGGATCACCTGGGTCGCAAAGTAGTTGAACATTGATGTCCTGGAGGCGGTCATGCCGTCCACCCGCAAGCTGGCGACACAATCGAGTGCGCGGATCCGCACGTTATGCTTCATCGCCACCTGCACCAGGCTGACAAAACTGTAGGGGCTGTCGGCCGGTACGCCGTGGCCTTTGTCCAATGCGTTGAGGTAGCTCCACAGCTCATCGGGCATAAAGCCCAGGCTGTGGACGATATCCAGGTCGGCCTGATGCAGCTCGGTGGTGAGTTGCTCCACGTACAGGGTTTTTACTTCGCGCTGGCCCTTCAGGTATTCCATGTGCCGGCTGAGGAAGCCTTTGCTCGACGTACCGGCGTGGGCTTCGCCGACTACCAGGCCATCGGCGGTGTCCAGCAGTTGATCGATAAACTTCACCTCATCCACGGCCGGGTCGACCGCAAGCAGTGCACCCCGCGCAGGCGGCGTGTGTTCGGTAAAAAATGCCTGGGCCTGGGTCTGAAGTTTTTTGCGGGTCTGGTCGAACGTGGTTTGTGCCGCGCGACGGCTACTGGCGGTCTCCCTGTAGGCGGTGGCGAAGAGCGCTTCACGCGTGCCTATCGGCAGGGTGATTTCATCGCTGATCAGGTTCAGGTGTTCATGCGGCAGGTCAAAGGTGCTGAAGTGATGCGGCGCTTCCGCAGGCAGGGGGCGCGTTGGCCGTAGCGAGTATGAGCGCTCCACCGAGGAGCCCGGACGCGGTGCCGGTTGGCTTGCCGTGTACAACGACAGCTTCAGGTCGCCCTTGGCCAGGGCATCGCCGGGAATGCCGCCGGCCACATCGGCGATGACTCGGGTGGGTTGGTCGAAGGCGTCGTCGACCCGCAGGGCAATGCTCTTTTGCAGGTCGGCCAGGCCCGGCGTGCCGCGATAGGTACTCATGCGTTTTTGATCAACCAACGCTATCCAGCGTTCGCCCGGTTTTTTGGCCTGGTCGTCGTTGATGAGGGTGTGGGAGTAAAAGTTGGTCAGCCGGTTGGAGCGAATCGGTGCCGGGCGTGAATCAAGCAGGCACAGGGTGTTTTCCAGATCGTAGGAGCTTGAGGCGTTCAACGGCCGAACCTCTATCCCGTGCTGTTGTGCGGTTTTTACCAGCATCCAGTGGCCATGCAACCCTTCGGGGTCGCGGTAATTTTCCTTGTCGAGGGATTTGAGCTGGCCCTCGGCCCGTTTGGAGAAACCACTGGAAAACCGTGAATGGGTTTTCAGGTGATGAATGTCGCGCCACAGCGGCTCGATATAGAGAACCGTCACGTTCAGTTCGCGCAGGTACTGCATGTTTTCGATCAGCACCTGTTTAGCCACGGTGGAAAACGGAGCCTCGCCCACCACCAGGTTGTGCGCGTCATTGATCAGCAGCTTGAGCAAGTCACGCACGGCAATGTCTGGCGCTGGGTTCAGGGTTTCGGCCCGGGGAACCACGGCGGGCAACCGTGCAAAAAATGCGTCGGCGTCATCCGTCAGTGCCCTGACGTTGTCCAGGTGTTGCCTGAGTGCCGGGTCGAGTTGCCGGCGCGAGATCCAGATGGTGTGAGTATTGAGATCTCGATCCAGATAGGCGATCTGCTGGAAAAGCGCCGACCTGTCCTCGGGCGCGATGATGGCCGCTACGTCCCTGCGATATTTTTTCGACAACTCATAGGGCTGCCCGAGCCTTTCAGGGTCTGGCATGCCACCGATGACACCGGAGCGCTGCCACTGGCCGTCCACCGTCTGGTTCACCAGCTTGCCGGTGGAGCGCAATTGCCCGCTGGTGTTGTCGTAGCGAAACAGCAGGAATCGCCCCAGGCTGTCCGGGGTGTGGGAGGCCCACAGGCTGCCGCCGGCAAACAGCACGGGCTGCATGCCCTGAGGCAATGGGGGTTGCGGTTGCAGTTGTTTGATCAAGGTCATGGCCTGCTGATCCTTGGCCACCCGCGCAACATGGCGCAACGGCGGACGGGCGAGCTTGACGGGGGCGAACAGCAGGGGCCGCAGGTCGGTCAACAACGCCCCGCCGGCATTGAGCAGCGCGCCCAGATAGTGTCCCAGCGCGGCGGCGGTGTCGTTGCGGCTGTAGGCATGCAGGGCGAGCATCGAGTCCTTGAACACCAACAAGCCGCCCAAGGCCAGGCTCAGTGTCGGGAAGGGCGCGGTCAGCACGGCAATGGTGATTTCGCCGATCACGCTGACCAGCTCCATGATCATCTGCAAGCGCCCGGTGGTGGTGCTTTTGACTTCGTCGATACGGTGACGCAGCTTTTTGTCGTAGGTGTGGTAATGCAGGTTCTTGAGCGGCAGTGCGGTGCGAGGCACTTCGTCGAACACCGGCTTGGAATACACCCCCTTGAGCTGTGCCGGCAGGCCGGCCACCAATGCATGCAACCTCGGCTCGAACGCCGCACGCTCAACGCTGGCGACCCGGCTGATGTAGTAGGTGTCCATGCCTTCAAGGTTTTTCAGGCGTTCGTTGAATTCCCGTTGCGGCCTGAAGGCGATGCCATCCGGTGCGTGCGGGGTGTAGAGCAGGGGCAGGTCGTCGGCGTGGTGGAACAGGTAGCAGCCATCGATCACTTGCCCGCTGATTTGCAGGGGATAGAGCCGATACCGATTGCGCACGGCATCGCTGTTATCGGCCAGGCTGTCGATGTTTTTTTCCAGCCAGGCCAGGTCGCTGGTTGCCAGGCAGCCTTGCAGGCAGCACTCAAGCGCGGCGACGTGCATGTGCAGTTGGGTAACCTCCAGGGCCATGTTGCGGCGCCATGGATAGTGGGGGGCTTGCGGGTCCAGCAGGGTTTTCTCGACCTCGGCGACATAGCGATCACCGATCCAGGTGCCTCTGACCGAATCGCTCACCGTTTGCGCGGTGAGTCGATTCAGGTCGACGCCGGGCGGTCCCTTGAACTGCGCGGTGGTGCTGGCGTCGGGGTTGATAAAGCCCAGGCTGGCGTCGTAGCCGTTGCGGTACAGCGTGGTGTAGCTGACGCGTTCGCGCGGGGTGATCACGCCCACGAGGTTTGGGTCTACCGCCAGGATCGGGTTGCCGAGCAGTTGGTTAAGGGCGGTTTTTGCCGCCTTGTGCAAGTAACTGTCGAAGTCGGGAAACTGTTGCGGGCTTCCCGGGCTTGCGGCGTAGGCCTGTGCAGCGCCCTGTGCCTGTTCCTTGAGGTCGGCGAGTTTCTGTCGGTCGGCTGCCGATGCCTGGCTCAGCCACTTGGGCATCTGATGCAGGTATTCATCGGCCTGCATGGCCAGCGTCGTGGTGCTCATTTCCACCAGGCAGGCTTCATAGGTGGACGGCGCGCCGAAACTGATCATCAAATACTCAAGGCTGGCCGGGGCAAAACCCAAGGCGGAAAGCATCGCGCTGTATTTGGGCCGGATCCGGCTGACCAGTTGTTCAAGCAGGTAGTCTTTCATGCTGCGCGAACCGGGGACGGACGCTACCTCCTGGCTCCAGCCGAGGATGTGCGCCTGCAATTCCCGCTCGCTGCCAAAGGCCTGGAACTGTTCGGCGCGCGGCGCGTGAGGCGTGCACAGCAGCAAGCGTTTGACCGCACCCATTGCATCGGTCTGGCGCAGCACCCACAGGTCTTTGAGCGGAGCCTTGTGCAGGAACAGGCAGCAGGCGGTGAGTGTGGGCGATGGCCCTTCACTCAGGGTCTGGATCAGTGCGTAGTCATCTGCACTGATATGGTTTTGCAACGACGCACTGTAGGCCAGCGCGTGCAGGCGGCTGTCGAGCATCTGCTGCATGGCTTCCTGTACGGCGGGCAAACTGTGGGCACGTTTTTGTTCTTCGGCGAAGGTCAGGCTTGGTTGAACCTTGGCCAGCAGGTCGGCGAGGTAGGCCGGGGTGACGTCCTGGAACTCGGGCGGCAATGGCTGCTGGGCGTAGGTCAGTTGGGTGTGCTCGAGAAACTCGGAACCGGCTTGTTCATCGCCACGGTGCAAGCCACGTACCGCCAGTTGCACCAGGTTGTTGTGCTGGTTGTACGAGTTGCCTGACTTCAGGGTGCGCTCGGTGCTGATCTGCAGTTGCTCGGGGATCAGGCCCTGGATATCCAGGTCGTCATCCAGGTGCTCAAGCAATTGCAGGCGTGCCATGGTCTCGGGCGAGGCCGCCGGGCCGAGCAGCGCCAGCACTTGCAGGCTGAGGTGTTCGTAAGTGCGCAGGTGTTCGGCGAGTGTTTTGCGCTGAGCTTCATTGGCGCTGCGGTACCAGTCGGGGGCGGATTCGTGGAGCAGTTTTTCCAGTAATTGTTGCGCGCGCAGTTCCAGGCGCGAGGCCAGGTCCCAAGGCGAGCAGCGCAGCGCCTGGTCCAGTTCGAGGGTCATTCTGGCGACGTCTGCCGGCGCTGGGTGGCCGTCCAGGCCAAGGGCAAACGCGATGTCCTGATGTTGTTTGTCCTGCAGGGCGTTGTAGGTGTGTTCGTTCAGCGGGAGGCTGTCGATAGGCTCTGGCACCAGCGGCCAGATACTCGCCGCGCGCAAATGCTGGTAACGGCGCGGCAAGTGTTGCAGCAGTTCCTGGCGCCAGGCCGCCTGCTTCATACGCTCTTGCAGCGTGCGGTCCAGTTGTTTGAGTGAGGTGAAAGCTTCCAGGCCTCGGGAAGGGGTGAACAGCAACACATCACCGTCCTCGATCTCCAGGTGGGTGGCCGGTGTTTGGCTGCGCGTGAGGACGAACACCCCGGCGAACTCGATGGTCTGCTGGCGGTAGCGAAACGTCAGGCGATGGATGCCCGGGCGTAGCTCGGGGCCGCTGACGATATTCGTCACCAGCAACTGGTCGGCAGGGCTGAGCAGGCGATCCTTGACCTTCAGCCTGGCCTCGGCCTCCAGCATCGGCTGATGGCTGTCGAGTATCCAGTTCTTGCGTAAATGGCCGTTGGGCCGCCGTTCGATTTCCAGGGCGGCCAGCTTCTTGTGCAATGCCTGGCTGATGCGCGTGCGGTTCAACCGGCCGGGCTCGCCCTGGATCAGCCAGTCGCCGGGGACGGTGTAATGCACTTGTGCGTTCTGCAGGCTCCAGCGGCTTTCTTCTGCCAGGGCGGTGTGCAGCGCCTGCATCTCCAGCAACTCGGCAGAGGACTGCGCAGCGGGCGCCTGGCCATTGGGGAAAACCTGCAAGCGATGACCGATTTGCAGCAGGTAGTTGTTCAGTTGTTCGGGGGTGAGTGGTGATGTGTTCGGGGGCAGGGCGGGCATGGCCGGTCCTCAGGGTGGATTGATCCCTGAGGGTGCGCAGTCTTGCAGTGTCGATGGCGGTAGTTAGTTACTCGTGGCAGGCGCCTCTTTCATCACTGCTCGATGAAATAGTACGGCTGACGGTTAATCGCCATCTCCTTGACCACTGTCACCGGTACGTTCAGCCGGTCAGTATTGTCCACCAATGCCACGTTGCCGGGCTTGGCCGCGAGGTAGCTCTTGAGTTCTTCCGGCGTTTGCAGAATCGTCAAATAACCCTGCATGTAAAAAACCCCGGCCCCGGCGATTCGCTCGTTGGCCTGATACAACACCACCTCTTTGCCCTGCGCCTGCATCGCCTGGATCTGGCTGATCACCGGCACAAACGACTGACGCACATCGGCCTTGGGTGCGAACCAGAAGGCGGCAATCAGGTAGCAGGCCACCACCACGGTGAAGAAGCCACCCACCAGGCCGCGGCGGTGGCCATAAACGTGCTCGGCAACGTTGGAAACCTGCCCGCGGCTTTTCAGCCAGCCCAGCAAGACGCCACCATACTCGGCGGCCAGCACTGCGGCGGCGGGCGTTAGTGCCATCAGGTAAACCGTGCGCTTGCTGGAGGCGAGCGTCAGCAGGGTGAACTGCGCCACCAGCCACACGCTGAAAAACAGCCGGTAGCGGTTGCGCACCAGGCTTTTACGGAAGTGCCACAGCCCCAGGTACACCAGGATATTCCAGGGCAAAAAAGCTTCAGGCAGTTTGACGATGTAGTAATAGAACGGCTCGTAGTGACCGGCTTCGACAAACGAACCGCTGAAGCGCCCGACACTGTTGGTCAGCAGCACTTCACGTACTGCTTGCAGCCCGTCGCGCTGGTACAGGAACCCCAGCCAGATCATCAGCGGCACCAGCGCCAGCAGCGTGAACAGCCCGGGTTTGATCCAATCGCCGAGCTTGAACCGTTTATCCATCAGGCTGGTGCTGGCCAGATAGACGAAGATCACGACGCCCGGCATGGCCAGGCCCAGTACACCTTTGCTCAAGGTGGCGATGACCATCCCCAAGGTGAACAGCAACCAGGTGCCCAGGTTGGAACGGTCGCGCTCCGACTCGGGGCGGTTGGCCTGATAGAACGCCAGCAGGGCCATGGTGACCCCGAGGGTGAGCAGCGAATCTTCACCCACACCGCGCACGTTGCTCCAGTAACTGGCCATGGTCGCCAGCATCAGCCCCGCAACAAACGCCAGGGTCTTGGGCCGGCCAAACTTGCGCAGCATCCCGTACAGCAGCATCACACTGAACAAGCCGGCAAAGGCCGACGCCAGGCGCACTGCCCAAGTGGTACCGCCAAACAGCCGGATCGCCCCGGCATCGAGCCACAGGCTCAGTGGCGGTTTTTCCAGGAAGGGTTCACGGAACAGTCGCGGCACCACCCAGTCGTTATCCAGATGCATGGCCATGGCGATCCCGGCCACACGGGCCTCGGTCGAGCCTTGCAACTCGTGATTGCCAAGGGCGAAGAAGAACAACAGCGCAGTAAGCAGGAGCAGCAGAGGGGCGGAACGCGTCATGGATTCTGGCTACCGGGGCAGGGGACCGTTCGGGGGAACGGTCCGGGCAATCGGTGAGTATACGAGGGGGATTCTTAATAATTCGTGAATGAGTGTGAGGTTTTTGTGGGGTCAGGGTTGTTTCAGCAGTGGCCAATGGGTTAGCCAGCGTTTGGAGGTGATGCGTTGTTGGTAGATGGCGTGTTTTTCTTGGGTGAAGCGGGGCGTCGGCCTGAGTTGAAGATTGAATAAGTCTTCCAGGCCGAGTGGTGCTGATACCTCGCAAAAATCTTCAGCGGTTCTTCTGACGGCCACTGCGGTGGCTGTCTCTGGCCAGTAGCGCATTGCATCGCTGGCGTCGCGATAGGGCGCATCGCCGTTTCGCAGGTGCATGCGGGCCTGGTTCTTTACCGACCAGTCGATGGAGGGTTCTGCTGCGCGTAACAGGGCTTCGAGGCGGCGGTCTTCGCTGGGGTTGGTGCAGGTGGCGTCGAACCACAGTACGTCGACGTCACCCGTCAGTGGTGATAGGGGGCGACTGTGGAGGTGATCCCATACCGTGTTACGTACGAAGCCGGCGCCGATCCAGCAGTCGGGGAGGGCCAGGGAGCGGACGACGTCCAGTAGGTGCCAGCGTTGGACATCGCTGCTGATCAGTGTCTGGACCATCGTGTGCTGGTCATGCATTCAAGGCATCTTCAAGCTGGAAAGTGCGGCTTTACCCTTGGGCGACAAAACAGGTTCCAACTGCTCCCAGGTGAAACTCAGGTCATTGTCGCAACCGTCGCCATTGGCGGGCGTGGATAGCTTCATGCCTTGGGTGTCGAAGCTCAGGTCGAACGTCGAGTAACTGGTGACCGCCGGGCAGCCTTCATCTGTGGTGGTTTGCTTCGCCAGCCAGGCACTGAATTTGGCGGGCAGTTTCAGATGGCCGGAGTAGGAGTCATACCATTCCTGGTGCCCACCGAGCCAAGTCCATGGATCAACGCTTTCGCCGGTTTGCAGGTTCCAGGAATGCAGCCCCCAACTGATACCCCTGGCGCCCGTGCCGGCGGCCCATCGGTAAAACCTGACGGTGATCCACTGGGATGACCAGTACGTGGGTTCGACGCTGATTTCGCTGGTATAGGCTGCGCCGTTGCGCCCCAGGTATTCACGTCGTTCGCTGAAGTAGTCGGCTTGACCATCGGCGCTGATCGCCAGGCTCGCCAACTGCCGGTTGATCTTCTGAATTGCCGGGCTGTCGCCCTCAAGCTTGAGCGTCACCTGGGCGCCTTGGGTCTTTAGCTGGTAGCTGTGCCCGGCGAAGGATTGCTTCTGCGTCTTGACCGGTAGGGGCGCAGCTTCCATGGGGGCGTTATACGCATCGCTGGCACAACCTTCGGGCGGCGTTGCCACGCGCTGCAATGCCAGGGGCAGTGGATTACCGCCCTTGGTTTTGCTCCAGACGCCCTTGAGCGAGTCGCCCTGTGGCGTCTCCAATTGCCAGACACCGCTGTTGCCTTCTTCCGCCCAGGGAGCCTCGGGTGTTTCCTGGGTGAGCTGGATCGGTGTCAGGAATCGCCGGTAATAGTAACTGCCGCCGGTATTGGGCGCGGCGTTGAAACAAGCGGTGATCGGCGTCTTGCCGAGCGTGCCTTGCCAGACCCCTGCGAGGTCGGCGTTGGCGAGTGTGGAGAGCGTGGCGAGGGCCAGGAATAAACAGGGCTTGAGCATGAGGTATCGGACTTCCGGTTGTCTGATCGAGGTGGTTCAGGAAAAAGGTGAAGGATTTATTTTCGAAGAATAGCGCCGTCACTCGTGTTCATTTTTTATGCGTCCCAGCAGATTCATTTTTTAGTGTTCGGATGATGTCCTGCGCGTCACTTCTGAATCTGCCGTCGGCGCAAGAATGTCCAGTGCGCGCGCCACCAGCAACTCAGCCAAGACACTCAATTGCCGGGTCGCCGCTAGCCTATAACGAAAGACGCGATCAAGCTCGAAAGCCAGGACGATTGTGCGCGGACCGGGCCCTGGAGGTGTCTGCAAAACCAGGAAGCATCCAGTGAGTCCCCACAGTGTTCATTCTGCTGGGGGATCTCCGAGAATTGACGGGCTGACTTGGACATCTTTTTTTGACCCTATGGTCGAGTGAGGTTCAGCAGGGCTATTGCTGAAGCAGGGTCGGCGCCAACTGAACTCTAATATGTGAACAACATCACTATCTTATGGTTATTTATATCCTTCTTAATAAGTAAGGTGATTATCAATTTTTGCCTTAAAAAACTACACAAATTACTTAAAAATACCTAAATATTTAATGTTCTGGTGGGTATTCAGCATCTAATCTATAAACTCAAATGCGGAGGGGGATTTATGTTGATATTTATGAAATCGATGATTATTGGACTGTGCATTGCAGCCCCTGTTGGCCCAATAGGCCTTTTGTGTATACAGCGGAGCCTTATGCGAGGCTGGAGGTCTGGTTTTGCAACGGGATTAGGGGCCGCAACCGCCGACGCAATGTACGGCTTTATAGGCGCGTTGGGGATTACCGCAATTATCACAACACTGATTGCGTTCAAACCCTGGTTGTGCATTTTCGGCGGGCTTTTTCTGGCATATATCGGTTACCAGACGATAAAGTCGAAGGAGCCTGCAACCGCCTTGTCAGGCGAAAGGGCCGGAATGATGAAAGCCTATTCGACGACATTGCTTTTGACCTTATCGAACCCGATGACCATTTTGTCGTTCATCGCCATATTCGCGTCAATGAGCGATGGCATGGTCGGCGAGCAAGGCCAGCATTCAGTGTGGCCAATGGTGACCGGTATATTTCTAGGCTCTGCGGTTTGGTGGCTTGGATTAAGCGGTTTTTCCTCCGCATTCAAAACCAGAATATCCAAGTCAAAACTCAAATTGATCAACTACTTTTCCGGTTCGACCATCACCGTTCTTGGCGCGTATCAAGTGGTTACCGGTGTGATGCTTGCCACTGCCACATAAGGACCACATGGAGCTTGCAACGGCCCCTATGGAAGAGCAGGGGGCTGCATTTTTAGCTCGATATAGGCTTTCAAACGTCCTATCGCAAGAGGGATATCTGACGCGGTTGCACTGCTAAAAGATAATCGGACCTGATCAATGCCCGTCCCCATCAATGAAAAAAAAGAGGTGGGAAAAACAATAACCTTGAATTGAGCCGCGCACTCCTGCATCTCAGAATAACCAAACCTTATCGGCAACTGTACATTGATAAAAAAGCCGCCCTCGGGGGCATTCCAGATAATGGCCCGCTGGCCGTTGGCATTCAGCGGAAAGTGCTCCTCAAGACACCTGATCATCCAGTTTCTTTTATTCAAATAGGACAGTGTCTTTGGCTCATTCAAGGCTTTCAAGGAATAATCATTTTCTATCAGGAGCCCACCGACAACGGCTTGGCAAAGCGCTGAGGTATTGACCGTTATCAAGCTTTTGGCTTTGCATATTTTAGTGCTTAGGGACGTTGCCTCAATGTCCTCCGGACCCATCAGGTAACCCATACGCAAGCCCGGGAAGATTGATTTTGCAAAAGACCCCATCAGTACAACTCGACTACTCTCTATCGATTTCATCAAGGGAATCCGAGCCCCCTCGTAGCGAAAGTATCGGTAGGCATTGTCCTCCAAGATCAAGAAGTTCCTTGCCCTCGCCAGTGCGACCAGAGCCTTTCTACCTTCAAACGAGAGGCTGTCCGCTGTTGGGTTACTGAAATCTGAAATAGCATATAACGCCTTGACCTTCTCTCCGGAAGACTCAATGGCATCAACGACATCAGACAAGGTCTCGGAATCCAGAAAATCCGCCATGGGAACAGGCACGGTCTTTACTCGCAAAAGTTTCGCAATGCCGGTTATCCCTGAGAAAACGGGGTCAGGCACCAGCAGCACACCACCTTTATCAAAAATTGATAACAAGGCCAGCGTCGCGGCTTCCTGAAAGCCCATACAGACCACGATATTTTCAACGTTGGAGACGACTATCTCCTCATCGATACGCAAATGCTCAGCCAGTATTTCATTAATAATTCCACTGGTTTTTCCGTACTGGCAAAGTCGTATAGAGAGCGACTGCTCTGCGTTGGTGACATACCGCTCGTAACTGGCCAACCCCTTGTAGATAAGAGCAGGATCACACAGCTCATCATCCGGTCGACCAGAGGCCAGGGAAATAGCCTCTGGATGCGCACTGGAGAGAGAGTTCAGAAGATTGATGACATTCAGAACGGGGTCATCGAAGGCGGAGGGTTCGAGCGCAATGGCCATGTTCGTTTCCCATAAAAAAGCGGCGAGCCAACGAAGGCCCGCCGCGAGTGATTGATATCACTTACGCCGGATCAAGCACGCTTTCAACGCCGACCCTACTTTCCATTGTTTGAAAGGCTTGAAGTAAATCCTCTTTAAGGTCCTCAAGATCCTCCAGCCCAAAACACAACCGAACCAGGCCCTTACCGATTCCCATCTCAGCTTTTTCCTGGTCAGACATAGAGGCATGGCTTCCACTAAACGGTTGGGCCACCATAGAGGTGACACACGCCATTCCCGTTCCTGTGCCAAACCATCTTAGCGCGCTGGTAAACACTTTGTAATGCTCAACCAGATCCGCTCGAATATCGACAAATACAATGCCGCCATAACCGAGCAGTTGTTTGCCATCGATATTCGGAAAGTAAACGTGTTCAATAAATGGAAGTGATTGTAGATAGCTCAGCATGAGAGCAGTGGTTGAACTGTGCTTTTCCATGCGCAAGCTAAATGTCTGCATACTTCTGCGAAGTAACCATGCGCTATGAGGTGTCAGTATCGAGCCTGAATAGAAACGACCTTCAAGCAGTCGATTGTAAAGCTCATGATCATTGACAAGCACCAGGCCACCCATGACATCACTGTGACCGGAGAAGTACTTTGTGGCACTGTACAACGAAATGTCAGCGCCAAACATTAACGGCTTTTGAAACAGTGGGGTTGCCCAGGTGTTATCAACCACCACCAACGCTTGGGGGTTAACCTTCTTTACGGCTTCGCTGACGTCATGGATGTCGATGTCTTTAAGAAAGGGATTGGTCGGCGTTTCGAAAATGACCATATCCACCGCCGGGGGCAGTTTTCTCAACCCGTCTTTGGTCGTCAGGTCTAAAATGGTCAGTTGTGCACCGATACGTTTGGCGTATCTCTGAAACAACTTATACGAGCAGCCGTAGATGTATTTGTTTATGACCAGCGATCCTCCCGGCTTGAGTAGTTCGAGCACCATATAAATAGCACTCATCCCCGTGGCATACGCTAGCGCATACTCACTGTTCTCGAGCGCTGCAACCACCTGTTCCAACTCAGTCACGTTGGGGTTGGCCTTCCTGGAGTAGAAGAATGCCGAGTCAGCACTGAAAGCACTGCATTGATAGATCGGCGTTACCGAAGGATGAGCCTCTCGATCATCGACTCTGATATGTAGCATCTCAGTAGAAATATTCATGATTTGCTTACCAGTTTGATAACTTGCTCGTACATATTCTGTTTGCCCAAATAACCGATAGTCGGAGTTATGTCATTTTGGGAAATGCCAATCTCCTCAATTGACTCAGTGGGAAAGTGGGCCCGGTCAAAGACTTCGTGCAGGTTTGAGTTAACTCCTTCAGGAAGCCATACTTCCGGACCTGTCTCATCAATTCTTGCCTTTGCGATAATGAACCGATAACTTTCGTGTGGCCGCAGGGTCAGCGCTTTCCATTCGCTACTGAGACCAGCGAGATAATTGCGTCGCAAATAAACGGTCTGCTCGAAATTTTCGGTATTTAGTACTTGGGCGTGCAGAGAAACAATATCACCATGCCATTCGAATTTTCTTTTCTCGTAAGCAGTCAGTGCTTGCTCGCGCAATTCAACAGTACGGTTGTATGCAGTAGTACCCAAGAGCCTGAAATGCGCGTCTTTCCCGCACTGAGTACAGCAGCCTTTGCTGTCCAATCCAATGATGTCGGCATTCAAACCGTAGCGCGTAACAAGTAGCGCATTGCATTGGTTGCAGCGAGTATCCGTACCATCGACGTCATTCACGTTCCCAAGATAAACATGCTCAACCCCCATGCCACGAGCAACGTCCCGTGCCTTAAGGAGTCGGTCTACGGGGGTTCTGATGCTATTGCTCATTTTGTAATCCGGATGAAACCTGACAAAGTGTAATGGCACCTCTGGCCCCAGCTCATCCAGCACCCACTGGCTGATTTTTCGTGCCGTATCCTCATCGTCACTGATATCGGTCACCATCAAGGTGCTGACCTCGACATACTTACCCGCATCGTAGACTTTTTTGATCCCGGCCAGTACCGGCTCTACCCACCCGGTGGTTACTTTTCGATAGTATTCGGGAGAGATAGATTTTAGTGAAATTGAAAATATGTCGATGACCGGCAGAAGTTCATCAATGGCTTCCTCGCTGATAAAAAAAGCCGATTTATACAAATTGATCAAGCCCGCTTCTTTTGCAAGCTTTGCAGTGTCCAGTATGAACTCATGCCAGACGACGGGATCGTTATAAGTCCAAGAAATAACCCGTATGCCGTGCTGCAAAGCAGTTTCCACGACTTGTTCGGGTGTGTAGTAATACACATCCTTGTCGGTCACGTATTTCGCTTGTGAGGTTTTCCAGTTGTGGCAGTACCCACAATTCAGCATGCAACCAATATTGCCCAGAGATAGGATTCGCTCCCCTGGCGCAAAGTGGAAAACGGCTTCAGTTTCTATTGTTTCTTCGGTGCTATGGACGCCTTTTCCATAGTTCAGAGTGACTAGCCGCCCACCCCTGTTTCCACGTACCTTGCAAAACCCCAACTTCCCTTCCTGTATCACACAGTTTCTGGGTGACAAATGGCATTTCACGGCACCATTCGGGAGCAACTCTTCCAACATGGCTGGGGTACTTTCCAGCATCCAGTTTTTTCCATTAGTACTTTCCATGTTCCACTCCTCATCACGAAGTTACATTGTGCACATCACGGGCTAAATACTCGGGGCGAACGATTTTGCAGCCAATGGTCATCAATAAGCAGCAGACGTATTGGCTAATCCGTAATTCTTAAGTGAAAGCCGTTTGGCGTTCATATTCATGAACGGTTGAATAAGAGGGCCTATAACCAGCAGGAATGCGATTGTTCCAAGTCCGAATGGGCCACCCAACAGCCATCCGATCGAAAAGATACCAATCTCGATAACCATTTTGGCTTTGGTAAATGACCAGGACCACTTTGAAACCATAGTCAGCACCACCAGGTCCATGATCCTGATTCCAATTCCACTCATGATGATCAATGCAGAAGAATAGGCGCACAAGATCAAGCCAACCGCCAACATTGCGTAGCCATTCAGTCGAACCGTGAGGTAGTCGCCCATTCCGAGGAATGTCCAGAGGTCAATGAGTAACCCTGTTAGGGTAGTTGTAATAAATGGACTGATGGGTGGATACTTTTTGTTCCAAAGCGTCCACCACGTCAAAAAGAATACAGACACTATTCCTGAGCACACTCCCATCCCGTACCCAAGCTGCCTATCGATAGAAATGATAAGAACATCCAGTGGGTCGGTGCCGAGCTGGCTGACAATAAAAAACTTTGCACCCAGTGAAAAAACCGTGACGCCCAATAAATACATCAAGACCTGATCGATCTTGAAATCAAGGAACCCGAGCGTTTGTGTTTTTAGGTAGCTCCGGAAATAGAAGCCGGATGTTTTTTCTGACTTTATCTGTTCGTCGCGCATACGATTACCCGCTCTTTGAGGAAAGCTTTAGTTGGGCAGCGTTTAAGAAGTGAAGCAGTTGATAGTCTGTTTTTTTTGCAGGGTTTTATGGGCTGAAAATAGGCTAGCACTGGCTAGTTTTTTGATGCATTATTTTTTAATGGAAATTGTATGGGTTTCGTTAAAATTTTCACTTTTTTTCAGAGAAAACCTTCATGGATCGTATAGACATCAAAATCTTGAGCGTGGTGCAAGATTCGGGGCGCATTTCAATTACCGAATTGTCAAAGCACGCGGGCCTTTCCATCCCCGCTACAACTGACCGGCTGCGAAAGCTCGAGGATGGGGGCGTCATTTCTGGCTATTGTGCTCAGGTTGATCCTGCAAAGCTTGGGTTTGGCATATCAGCTGTTGTCGGCATGACGACCTTCAAACCCTCAAAATCCAAGTTGATTGCAACGCTCAACGACATCCCCGAAGTCGTTGAATGTCTGCACGTTACGGGTAATGACTCTTACCTTATTAGGATCTATGCCAAGTCGATGGCAGACATTGAGAGCGTTATCGCGAAGATTAATAACTATGGCGAAACGCGCACCAGCATCGTGTTATCGGTTCCAATTGAAAGAAGGAAACTGGTACTCGCCGACAGATAGAAACTGGTTACAGAGGGGATCGCCTCCTACATGTCAAGATGAGTGCGAGGCCAGTGGATCAAAGGTCGCCTTCAGGATCGGTTCACTTCACCAAGCCTCATCGGACGTCAGCGTTCGATGTGATCCGCCCAAAACGGGCAGCTCACGCGCGTCTGCGGCTTTCGGGAGAGGCCGGTAAGGGCCAAGTGCCATATCGCCATCGCTAAGCACGAAGTCTTCACCAGCCGCCTTGGCCGGCTGGAACCAAAAAAACACGAGAGCTCGCCTATTTACTGGATTTCAGACACAAAAAAAGACGTCCGTGGACGTCTTTTTTTGTTGAGTTGGTGGAGCCGGGGGGATTTGAACCCCCGTCCGCCAGTACTCCGCTGTCGGTACTACATGCTTAGCCGTATCTATTAAGTTAACCCTCAGCGACCCGAAGGGCAGGGTGCTTTGGGCGAGTTGTGTAAGTTTTAGCCGATTCGTCCACAACGTACTGCACGGCGATTCTGTTCTATATGACAATCACTTTGGGTTTACAGACATCCCCTGGTGATTGCTGGACCCGAAGGTACCAGAAGCTCAGGATCTAAAGCTGCTTACGCAGCGAGAGAGAATTCCTGGCCGTAGGTTTCGTCATTGGCAACTATAAGAAGTTGCAACAGTGGATTTACGAGTTCTGTTACCAACTCGGCATGCACCTAAAGTTTCGCAACCGGCGTCGAATCCTAAACGGCCCCGTGCTTGTAACTCGTTGTTTCTTAGTGAGTGACAAGCCTGTGCAGTGTACGCCAATCACTCACAGAAGGCCAACCCGAAGGTTGGCCTTGAGCGGTGACAGGTTACTGATTACCGCCTTTGTCCGTGTCTTGCAGGCTTTGCAGCGCCTTGGAGGTGATCTCGATGCACTTCTTGTCATCGTCTGCCGCATGGGCTGCCTTGGCTTGGGAGACGGCGGTGTCAATTTCGCCGGCTTTGCCGCTGGTGTCGGTGGCGAGCAAGGCTTTCCCGTTGTTGATTTTGTCCAGGTTGATTTGGCACAGATCGTCTTTTGTTCCGGCGGCAAACGCGGGGGACGCCAGCATCGCAGCGGTAATGAACAAACCAGCAAGAGCGGAACGCTTCATGGGTATCTCCTTGTGCAAATAGGGCTCGATGCTGCCGGTTTTCCGTGCAGCCAGCGAGGTCACTGATGAGCCTCGTTTGTCGAGGCCTATGCAGATGACTACGCCGGCGCGCAGGGGTTCTGTTTTGTCGCTGGATTAGTCGAAAAACCCCGAAGTCATTAGGTTTGGCACCAAAAAGGGGCGGCTCTAATGGGCCCGCGCCTGGGTCACTCGGTCCACCAGGTACACCAGGCCGTGGTAATCAATTCCACCATGTTGCGTCAGACCAATCTCACACGTACGGCTGGTGGAAATGCCCTCGCTGCAATACTGCACGGCGTCCTTCAGGCTGCGCAGTGAGTGCGCATTCAGCTCCGGCGTGGTGAAGCCTTTGTCGCCGGCAAACCCACAGCAATGAATGCCTTCGGGGATCACCACGTTTTTGCTGCACTGCCTGGCCAGGTCGATCAGCGCCTGGCTTTCCCCCAGGTGCTGGGTGCTGCAGGTGACATGCACGGCGATCGGGGCTTCCTGAGGAGTGAAGTCGAGGCGGTCCATCAGGTGGGTGCGGATAAAACGCACGGGGTCGTAGAGGTCGAGACGGGTTTCGGCCTGGTCCTGGACCAGGCGCAGGGTGCACGGGCTGGTGTCGCAGTAGATCGGGTCGAGGCCGCCACGGCTGGCGTGGAGCAGGGCGCCGATCAGTTCCTGGCGTTTGTGTTCGGCTTGTTCGGCATAGCCCTTGGATGCGAAAGGCTGGCCGCAGCAGAGGTTGTCCTGATTGTCGGGAAAGACTACCTGGTAACCGGCTTTTTCCAGCAGGCCGCGGGTTTTGTCGTACAGCGACATCTGTTCCTGGTCGCCGGCTGCCGGGCCCATGGCGCGTGATACGCAGGCAGCGAGGTACACCACCCGTGGTCGCTCATCGCTCACGGCGGGGCTGAAGCGAATGGCCTTTTCCGGTTGCGGCATGGCGTTGGTCCACTGGGGGATTTGCCCCTTGGACAGGCGGGTTACCGTGGCCGAGAGCTTCGCCAGTCGCGGCGCGCCCAGCAGCATGCGCGCGCCGTTGGCTACGTGCAGGGTGAAGCGCGCACCTTGCAGTGCCGTGGCGAAATGCGTCGACAGCCATTCGGCGGTTTTCGTACGGTCGGCGTCGCGGCTGCGCAGCTTTTTCACCAGGTCGCCGGTATTGATGCCTACCGGGCAGCGTTGGGCGCAAAGCCCGGTGGCCGCGCAAGTGTCGATGCCCTGGTATTGATAGGCCGCCTCCAGTTCGGTGGTATCGATGCCTGCGCGTTTCCGGGCCTGAATATCGCGCCAGATTACGATGCGTTGGCGCGGGCTCAGGGTCAGTCCTTTCGACGGGCACACCGGCTCGCAGAAGCCACACTCGATGCACTTATCCACAAGCTCGTCGGCGGCGGGCAGTGGCTTGAGGTGCTTGAGGTGGATTTGCGGGTCTTCGCTGAGCACCACGTTCGGGTTGAGAATGCCGTTGGGGTCGAGCAGGCGCTTGAGTTGCCACATCAACTGGTAGGCATCGCTGCCCCATTCCAGTTCGACGAAGGGTGCCATGTTGCGACCGGTACCGTGCTCGGCCTTCAGCGAGCCGCCAAACTCCACGGCCACCAACTGGGCGACGTCGTCCATGAACGCTTGGTAACGTGCGACTTCTTCCGCGCTGTTGAAGCCTTGAGTGAACACAAAGTGCAGATTGCCTTCCAGGGCGTGTCCGAAAAGGATCGCTTCGTCGTAGTGATGTTTGTCGAACAACTCGATCAGGCGGTTAACGCCAATAGCCAGTTGTTCCACCGGGAAGGTCACGTCTTCGATAATTACGGTGGTGCCGGTTTTACGCACGGCGCCGACGGCGGGGAAGGTGTCTTTGCGGATCGCCCACAGGCGGGCGTTTTCCACCGGGTCTTCGGTGAAGTCGACTTGTTTCTCCACCGGGAAGCTGGCCAGGGAGGCCATGATCAGCGCCAGTTGTTCATGCAGCAGCGAGGGCGAGGCCGCGCGGGATTCGATCAGCAGGGCGCAGGCATTTTCCGATAGCTGCTGTACGAAAGCCGGCATGCCGGGTTTGTCCTGCACCGAACGCATGCTGCGGCGGTCCAGTAGTTCAACCGCTGAAACAGGTTGGGTTTTGAGTACGGTCACCGCGTTGCAGCAGGTTTCCACATCCGGGAACACGATCAGGGCCGAGGCTTTGTTCGGGTGGTCGATCACCGTGTCGTAGGTCACTGCGCTGATAAAGCCCAGGGTGCCTTCGGAGCCTACCAGCAAATGGCTGAGGATATCCAGTGGCTCGTCGAAATCCACCAGGGCATTGAGTGACAACCCGGTGGTATTTTTCAGACGGTATTTGTGGCGGATTTTTGCAGCCAGTTCAGCGTTTGCCCGGGTTTCGCGACCCAGGGTTGCCAGGCGTTCAAGCAGGTCGCCGTGACGTTGGCGAAAGGCCGCAACACTGGCCGGATCTTCCGTGTCCAGGCGGCTGCCGTCGGCCAGCACCAAGCGAATTCCTGCGAGGGTGTGATAGGTATTCTGCGCCGTGCCGCAGCACATGCCGCTGGCATTGTTGGCGACGATGCCGCCAATCTTGCAGGCATTGATCGACGCCGGGTCCGGGCCGATCTTGCGCCCGAATGGCGCCAGCCAGGCGTTGGCTTGCGCCCCGATCACGCCGGGCTGCAAGCGGATTTGTGTGCCCTGGCCGCGAATCTCGCGCCCGTTCCAATTGTCCCCCAGCACGATCAGTACCGAGTCGCTGATGGCCTGTCCGGAAAGGCTGGTGCCCGCCGCACGAAAGGTCACCGGCACGCGATCGCGTTGAGCCAGTTGCAGCAGCGCCACCACCTCATCTTCCGACTCGACACGGATCACCAGTTGTGGGATCAGTCGGTAAAAGCTGGCGTCGGTGCCGAAGGCGAGGGTGGAAAGTGGATCGTCGAAACGACGATCTTTCGGGATCAGTTGTGCGGCGTCGCTCAGAAAAGCAGCAGGCAGGCTCATCGGTCCTCCAGAAATAGCAGACGCCGGAATCGCTGCCCGGCGTCGGTTCTTACCCTATCGCGTGCAGGTCTCAGTGCACCAGCATACCGGTGAACCAGTAAGCCTGGGCCAAGGTGATCAGCCCGACGATCGTCGCGAAAAACAGGCTGTGCTTGAGGGTAAAGCGGAACAGGTCGGATTCCTTGCCCACCAGGCCAGTGGCGGCGCATGCCACGGCAATCGACTGCGGCGAGATCATCTTGCCGGTCACGCCGCCGCTGGTGTTCGCCGCTACCAGCAAGGTGTCGTTGACGCCGATCTGGTGCGCGGTAGTGGCTTGCAGCGAGCTGAACAGCGCGTTGGACGAGGTGTCGGAGCCGGTCAGAAACACTCCGAGCCAGCCAAGGAATGGCGAGAAGAACGGGAATGCCGCGCCGGTAGCCGCCAGCACCAGGGCCATGGTTGATGACATGCCCGAATAGTTGGTGACGAAGGCAAAGGCCAGCACCATGCCGATGGACAGGATCGGCCAGCGCAGCTCATAAAAGGTTTCTTTCAAGGTGGTCAGACCAGTTTTGAAATCAATCTTCAGCACCAGCATCGATACCAGGGCGGAGAAGAAAATCGCCGTGCCGGTGGCGGAAATCGGATCAAGCTTGAATACCGCCGGGATGGCTGTCGGGGTGGCAACGATGGGCGCGACCTTGATCACCAGTTGATCCAGGTGCGGGATCGCAAAGTTGAATACCGAGCTGTACATCGCGCCGCCGGCGGCGAACATCGCCTTGAAGGGCTTGAGGGTCCAGATGGTGACCAGCACGGTCAGGATCAGGAACGGCGACCAGGCCTTGAAAATTTCCCCCAGGCTGTAAGGCGAAGCCAGGGTGTTGCGCGGCAGGCCAAAGCCACCGGCGCTGGCAGTGACGGCAGTGCCGGACGTTGCGCCAACGATTTGCGCGCCGGCACTGCGCTTGGGCTGCCAGACTTTCAGGAACAGGGTCAGGGAAATCAGGCTGGCCAGGGCCGAGGTGATGTCTGGCAGTTCCGGGCCGATGAAGTTCGAGGTGAAGAACTGGGTAACGGCAAAGCTCAAACCCGCAACCAGTGCGGCTGGCCAGGTTTCCTTGACACCGCGCAGACCGTCCATCATGAACACCAGCCAGAACGGCACGAACAACGACAACAGCGGCAATTGGCGGCCGGCCATGGCGCCGATCTTGAACGCGTCGATGCCCGTCACTTGGCCGGCCACGATGATCGGAATCCCCAGCGCGCCGAACGCGACGGGTGCGGTGTTGGCAATCAGGCACAGGCCGGCGGCGTACAGCGGGTTGAAGCCCAGTCCTACCAGTAATGCGGCAGTAATCGCCACCGGTGCGCCGAAGCCGGCCGCACCTTCCAGGAACGCGCCGAAGCAGAAGCCGATCAGCAGCACTTGTAGGCGCTGGTCGTCGGTAATCGACAGCACGGAGCTGCGGATGATCTCGAACTGGCCGCTCTTGACCGTCAGTTTATAGAGGAATACGGCGGCGACGATGATCCAGGCGATGGGCCACAGGCCGTAGGCAAAGCCGTAACCGGCGGCGGCGAGCGCCATGTCGACCGGCATCTGGAAGGCAAAGATCGCCACCAGGATCGACAGTGCCAAGGTGATGCTGCCCGCAACGTGGCCTTTGAGGCGAAACACCGCCAGGGCCAGGAAGAAAAATACGATGGGAATAACGGCGGCCAGTGCGGACAGGCCAAGGCTGCCGAGCGGGCTGTAGAGCTGTTGCCAGGTTTGCATATGGGGTGGCCCCTAATTGTTGTTGGTCAGGCACTGCTTTGGTGATTTGGATAATTGGTATTACCAATTTACAATCACCGTTGGCTAGGTTAAAAGCCTTCAGGGGGATGTGTCAATTTGCCGCTTGCGAATCTTTGGTCGTAGGTTGGCTTGAACGGATGCTGATCGGCTGAAACGAGGACGTTCTGATAGGTGCCGGATACACGGCAATAGGCCAGAATAGGGGCCCCGGCGAGTGGTCGGGATGGTGGAGAGTGAGTTATGGGGTTTGATCAGGTGCGTCAGCGCCGTTTGTCTGACGATATCGTCGAGCAGCTTGAGGGCATGATCCTTGAGGGCACGCTGAAGTCGGGCGAGCGCTTGCCGGCCGAGCGCGCACTGGCCGAGCAGTTCGGGGTGTCGCGTCCGTCGTTGCGTGAGGCGATCCAGAAGCTGGCGGCCAAAGGTTTGCTGATCAGCCGTCAGGGTGGTGGCAATTATGTGGTGGAGTCGCTGGGTTCAACCTTCAGTGATCCGCTGCTGCATCTGCTGGAAAATAATCCCGAGGCTCAGCGCGATCTTCTGGAGTTTCGTCAGACGCTGGAAGCCTCGTGCGCGTATTACGCAGCGTTGCGTGCCACTGAGGTTGATCGCGAGCGGCTGACGGCAGCCTTCGAAGAGCTGCAGGATTGCTATACGCGGTCAGACGAAGTGAGCCGGGCGGAAGAGGGCGCGGCGGATGCGAGGTTTCACCTGGCCATCGCCGAGGCCAGCCATAACGCGGTATTGCTGCATACCATTCGCGGGCTGTTCGATCTGCTCAAGCGTAACGTAGTGACCAACATTGGTGGCATGTATCAGCAGCGTACCGAGACCCGGGACATGCTGATCAATCAGCACCGTGATCTGTACCTGGCGATTATCGAAGGGCGTGCCGAGCAGGCGCGGGAGGTTTCAACACGTCACCTGCTGTATGTGCAGGAAGTGCTGGAAGAAGTGCGTCAGGAGGTTCAGCGCATGGCGCGGGCGGAGCGGCGCAAAGGGATCTAGCAATTGTTGTGGCTGAGGGAGCGGGCTCCCTCAGCCACATCAAGTCACAAGAAATTCAATCTTCCTTGCCCTTGTTACGCACGGCGCGCTGCAATTCCCGGTTGGAATCGCGTTCGCGCTCGGTGTCACGCTTGTCGTATTCCTTCTTGCCCTTGCCCAGTGCGATCTCGCACTTGACCAGGTGCTTGCTCCAGTACCACGACAGGCAAACGCAGGCGTAGCCTTTTTGCTGCACGGCAGCTTGGAGTTTTTCCAGCTCGCGAGCATTGAGCAGCAGCTTGCGCGTGCGCACCGGGTCGGCAATGACGTGGGTGCTGGCAGTCATCAGCGGCGTGATATGACTGCCGAGCAGCCATGCCTCACCGTCTTTGAGCAGCACGTAACTGTCGACCAGTTGCAGCTTGCTGGCACGCAGACTTTTTACTTCCCAGCCGGCCAGGACCAGACCAGCCTCGAACCGATGTTCGATGAAGTAATCGTGTCGCGCCTTTTTATTTTGCGCGATGGTCCCTGTTGGGTGTTTCTTTTGTTTAGCCATAGGGGCGGCATTATAGGGAGTTGCGAGCGCGTCGGCTACGGTCAACCTGCGTGCTTGAGCGTGTTGAATGAATCCCGGACAATGCAGGCTGGTTTTTGATTTTTTCTTTCGCGAATCCTGTTGTCCTTTCGCGATGTTTGCCGCTCAGCTGTGGAAATAACGCTCACATGACGACGCATATTCAACGTTCGGCCCTGTTGCCCTACCCGGCGCAGGCGCTCTATGACCTGGTCAACGACGTGGCGCGTTACCCGGAGTTCCTGCCTTGGTGTTCGACTGCCGAGGTGTTGGAGAGCAGTGATGAGCATATGGTTGCCAGCGTGGGGGTGGCAAAGGGCGGCTTGAGCCAGCACTTTGTCACGCGCAACACGCTGGTGCCCGGGCAGTCCATTGAGATGAATCTCGAAGAAGGCCCGTTCACTCAGTTGCATGGTGTGTGGGTGTTCAAGGCGTTGAACGAGAAGGCCTGCAAGATCAGCCTGGACCTGTCGTTCGATTATGCCGGCCCTATCGTGCGTGCCACCTTGGGCCCGTTGTTCAATCAAGCTGCCAATACCCTGGTGGACGCGTTCTGCCAACGCGCCAAGCAAATGCATGGCTGAGCCATTGGTTGAAATCGAGGTGGTGTACGCCGCGGTGGATCGCCAGGCGTTGATGAGCCTGGCAGTAGCGCCGGGCTGCAGCCTCAGGGCGGCGGTGTTGGGCTCGGGAATGGCTGCGCAATTCCCGGAGCTGAATCTGGAGAGTTGCCCTTTGGGAATTTTCGGCAAGGTGGTGGCGGACGCTGATGTGCGTGTTGTGCAGGCTGGAGATCGAATCGAGATCTACCGGCCGTTGTTGGCAGATCCGATGGAGATACGTCGCTTGCGTGCGGCGAAGGCTGCCAAGGCAAAACAGCTAAACCCATAGTTTGCTAAACAGCAGGCAACAAAAAGCCCGGCATGCCGGGCTTTTTATCGTGCGTTACAAACTTACTGCGGGCTCGAGTCCAGAGGTTCTGGAGTCGGCACTGGAACGGTTTGTACGCCGTCGACGCCTTTCTGGATCTCGTCCAGTAAGGAGCCAGGCTTGGCCGGTACTTCGGACTTCGGCTTCTCCTCGTTCTGCGCGGGCGCAGGAGCAGTGGTGCCGTTGTCCTTGCCCAGCAAGGCTTCATCGCGGCTTACGCCCGGTTTGAAGTCCCCCGACAGGCTGACGAGCTGGTCATTGCCATTGAAGATGACACTGACCCGCTCCTGCTGGCGTTCACCGCCACCAGGTTGGATGCTATAGAGATAATCCCAGCGATCGGCATGGAATGTGTCGGTCAGCAGGGGATTGCCCATGATAAACCGTACTTGCCGTCGGGTCATTCCCGGGCGTAACTGGTCTATCATGTCCTGCGTGACGACATTGCCCTGCTGGATGTCGATTTTGTAAACCCCGGGGAATGAACAACCGGCGAGTGCGAGCAGTCCCACAAAGGTGAAACTGGTTAGCAAGAGCTTGGTGTTTTGCATCGGTGGGCGACTTCCACTATCTTGGCTGGGACAACGTAAACGCCGATCATACCCGTATTAAGAGAAGCTGCGAAGCAGCATCCGCGAGAAAGCTAACCATGGTTGAAAATAGCGAACTACGCAAAGCCGGTCTTAAAGTGACTCTGCCACGAGTCAAGATTCTACAAATGCTCGATTCTGCTGAGCAGCGCCACATGAGTGCCGAGGATGTATACAAGGCGCTGATGGAGTCTAACGAGGACGTCGGCCTGGCCACGGTTTACCGTGTTCTGACCCAGTTTGAAGCAGCAGGACTGGTGGTTCGTCATAATTTCGACGGCGGTCATGCAGTGTTCGAATTGGCTGACGGCGGTCATCACGACCACATGGTTGACCTGGATACCAATGAGGTTATCGAGTTCACCAGTCCGGAAATCGAGAAGCTCCAGCACATGATTGCTGAGCAACATGGATTCGATTTGGTGGACCACAATCTGGTTCTCTACATACGTAAGAAAAAGTAAGAAAGCTACGCAGATTCGCTCTGCGAAACGATCGAAGGCGACCCTAGGGTCGCCTTCGTGCTTTCTATAGAAAGAAAATACTCAGTAAGCCAGGCTTCAGACCTTCGCGGTTACCACCATTTTCTTCGCGTGAGCCAAGGACTCCTTGGTCAGGTCAATGCCGCCGAGCATCCGTGCCACTTCTTCTACCCGTTCGGTCTTGTTCAGCTTGGACACGGCGGTATGGGTCGCATCGCTGCCACGTACCTTGTGCACGAACAAGTGTTGATGCCCTTGGGCAGCTACTTGTGGCAAGTGAGTAACGGTCAACACCTGGCCACGATCGCCCAATCGACGCAGCAGCTGGCCAACGATCTCGGCAGTCGGTCCACCGATCCCTACGTCCACCTCATCGAATACCAGCGTTGGCACGCGTGAGGTCTGGGCGGTGATCACCTGGATCGCCAGGCTGATCCGTGACAGCTCGCCGCCGGACGCTACTTTTGCCAGTGCCTTCAATGGCTGGCCCGGGTTTGCGCTGACCAGCAGTTCTACCTGTTCAAGACCATTGGGCAGCAGCTCATTGCTGGTGTTGGTGTGCAGCTCGATGGTAAAGCGCCCGCCGGGCATCCCCAGGCGCTGGATCTCTTGTTCCACCGCGCTGGCCAGGCCCGTCGCTGCCTGATGGCGCAGGTCGCTGAGTTCTCGGGCTTTCTCTTGATAATGGCGAGCAAACGACGCTAGTTCTTCACCCAGTCGCTCGATGGACTCATCGTTGGCGTTCAGGGTTTCGATTTCATCCAGCAGCTTTTGCTGCATGGTTGCTACTTCGGTCGGCTGGATCCGGTGTTTGCGCGCCAAGGTATAGATGGTGTCCAGGCGCTCTTCTATATCTTGCAAGCGTGCCGGGTCGGCATCGAAGTGATCGAGGAAGCGGTTCAGCTCGCCCACGGCTTCTTCTACCTGGATTTGCGCACTGGTCAGCAATGTGGTGGCTTCATTCAGTGAGCCGGAGGCATTGTTCACACTGGACAGGCGATTGAGGCTCGCCGTCAGGGCGTTGAGCACATTGCCGGAATCACTTTCGCTGCACTGCTCCACCACTTGCCGGCAGATGCCCAGCAGGGTTTCGGCGTTGGTCAGGTTCTTGTGTTCCTGTTCCAGTTGCTCCAGTTCCGTCTCGCCGAGCCCCAGGCTTTCCAGTTCTTCCAGTTGGTAGCTGAGCAACTGGTGACGGGCGCGCTGCTCGTCGCCGGAGTTGGAGAGGCGCTCCAGCTCCTGGCGGGTCTGGCGCCAGCGCTGCGTAGCCAATTGCACCTGGCGCGCAAGATCGGTGGCACCGGCGTACTCGTCGAGGAGTCGGCGATGGGTGTCGGTTTTCAGCAGGGACTGGTGTTCATGCTGGCTGTGGATATCGATCAGCAGTTCGCCCAGGGCTTTCAAATCGCCGAGCGGGCAGGGCGTGCCATTTATATAGCCGCGGGAGCGCCCTTCGGCCGTGATCACCCGGCGCAGGATGCACGGGCCTTCATTGTTAAGGTCGCGCTCGGCAAGCCAGGCCTCGGCTTCCGGGATGTCGGCCAGGTCAAAGGTGGCGAGGATGTCGGCTTTGTCGGCGCCAGGGCGTACCACGCCGCTGTCGGCACGATCGCCCAGGGTCAGGCCCAGGGCGTCGAGCATGATCGACTTGCCGGCGCCGGTTTCGCCTGTGATTACGCTCATCCCGCGATCCAGTTCAAGATCCAGATGTTCAACGATGGCGTAGTTATGTACGGACAGGTGCACCAGCATGACGGCCGCTCCCAGGCTTTAGGTCTGGTTATTTATACAGTGTTTTGTTTGAGGGTGACAATCCTGATGCTTAGTCCGATTTGCTTGAATAACTGTCTTTTTAAGTGCGACAGGGAATGATCGGGGGAAATTGATCCAGGACAAGTGAAAGACTTTTGGTAACGCCCCAGCCCTTGAACCTGAAAATTGTGGCCCCATATACCGGAACAGAAGCGCGAGTCGAGTTCGCGCATGATTTTGAAAGGAGAAATCTATGGCTGACGAACAGACGCAGGATACGCAAAATCCAGACGCCAACCAGGCCGCAGGTGAAGATCTGGCAGCTCGTGTGCAAGTGCTCGAAGAGCAATTGGCCGGCGCACAGGATCAATCGTTGCGTGTTGCCGCTGATCTGCAGAACGTCCGCCGCCGCGCCGAGCAGGATGTAGAAAAGGCTCACAAGTTCGCCCTGGAAAAATTTGCCGGTGATCTGCTGCCGATTATCGACAGCCTGGAACGTGGCCTTGAGTTGTCCAACCCGGACGACGAAAACATCCGCCCAATGCGCGAAGGGATCGAACTGACCCTGAAAATGTTCCAGGACACCCTGAAGCGTTATCAGTTGGAAGCCATCGATCCACAAGGCGGCGAGCCGTTCAATGCCGAGCATCATCAAGCGATGGCGATGCAGGAAAACGCTGATCTTGAGCCGAACAGCGTGTTGAAGGTGTTCCAGAAGGGTTACCAGCTCAACGGTCGCTTGCTGCGCCCGGCAATGGTTGTGGTGAGCAAGGCTCCTGCACCGGTTGCACCTTCTATTGATGAGCAGGCTTGAAATAAGTCGTAACGGCCCCATCTATAAGTCAAGCGTTTAAGTACTGCCGCAGTTAGCCACCACTGCTGTGGCAACAAAATCTAAGTTTCGGGAGAGTAAATCATGGGCAAAATTATCGGTATCGACCTGGGGACTACCAACTCCTGCGTCTCCGTGCTGGAAAACGGCGTATCCAAAGTTATTGAAAACGCCGAAGGCGCACGTACCACCCCGTCCATCGTGGCTTATGCCAACGACGGCGAAATCCTGGTTGGCCAGTCCGCCAAGCGTCAAGCTGTGACCAATCCGCATAACACCCTGTACGCGGTGAAGCGTCTGATCGGTCGTAAGTTCGACGAAGAAGTTGTACAGAAAGACATCAAGATGGTCCCGTACAAAATCGCCAAGGCTGACAACGGTGACGCCTGGGTTGAAGTGAACGGCCAGAAAATGTCGCCGCCACAAATCTCGGCTGAAATCTTGAAAAAGATGAAGAAAACCGCCGAAGACTACCTCGGTGAGGCCGTGACTGAAGCGGTGATCACCGTTCCGGCCTACTTCAACGACAGCCAGCGCCAGGCGACCAAAGACGCCGGCCGTATTGCTGGCCTGGACGTAAAACGTATCATCAACGAACCAACCGCAGCCGCTCTGGCCTACGGTATGGACAAGGCCAAGGGTGACCACACCGTCATCGTTTACGACCTGGGTGGCGGTACCTTCGACGTTTCCGTGATCGAAATCGCTGAAGTCGATGGCGAGCACCAGTTCGAAGTGTTGGCCACCAACGGTGACACGTTCCTGGGCGGTGAAGATTTTGACATTCGTCTGATCGACTACCTCGTTGACGAATTCAAGAAAGAAAGCGGCATGAACCTCAAAGGTGACCCGCTGGCCATGCAGCGCCTGAAAGAAGCCGCTGAGAAAGCCAAGATCGAACTGTCTTCGAGCAATTCGACCGACGTGAACCTGCCGTACATCACTGCAGATGCCACCGGTCCCAAGCACTTGAACGTGAAAATCTCCCGCGCCAAGCTGGAGTCGCTGGTAGAAGACCTGGTTCAACGCACCATCGAGCCTTGCCGCATTGCGCTGAAAGACTCGGGTATCGACGTTGGCGCGATCAACGATGTGATCCTGGTCGGCGGTCAGACCCGTATGCCACTGGTTCAGAAGCTGGTGACCGAGTTCTTCGGTAAGGAAGCACGTAAAGACGTGAACCCTGACGAAGCGGTTGCCATGGGTGCTGCCATCCAGGGCGCGGTATTGGCCGGCGACGTGAAAGACGTTCTGCTGCTGGACGTCAGCCCGCTGACCCTGGGTATCGAAACCATGGGTGGCGTGATGACTGCGCTGATCGAGAAAAACACCACGATTCCTACCAAGAAATCGCAAGTGTTCTCGACTGCCGACGACAACCAGGGCGCCGTGACCATTCACGTGCTGCAAGGTGAGCGTAAGCAAGCCGGTCAGAACAAGTCCCTGGGCAAGTTCGACCTGGCCGAGATTCCGCCAGCACCACGTGGCGTGCCACAAATTGAAGTGACCTTCGACATCGACGCCAACGGCATTCTGCACGTAGGCGCCAAAGACAAGGCCACCGGCAAGACTCAGTCGATCGTGATCAAGGCAAACTCGGGTCTGTCCGAGGAAGAAATTCAGCAGATGATCCGTGATGCTGAAGCCAACGCTGACGAAGACCGCAAGTTCGAAGAACTGGCTGCTGCCCGCAATCAGGGTGATGCACTGGTTCACTCGACTCGCAAAATGATCGCTGACGCTGGCGACAAAGTGACTGCCGAAGAGAAAACTGCAATCGAAGCCGCAGTAGTTGCTCTGGAAGCCGCCGTTAAAGGCGACGACAAGGCTGCCATCGAAGCCAAGGTTGAAGAGCTGTCGAAAGTCTCTGCGCCAGTGGCTCAGAAAATGTACGCCGAACAAGGCCAGCCGGCTGACGGTGCTGCACACCAGGCAGAACCTGAAGCCAAGCACGACGACGTTGTCGATGCCGAGTTCGAAGAAGTCAAAGACCAGAAGTAACTTGGTCGCCCGGTTGACCGCTCACAAGCGGTGACTGGTAGGATGTCGCCGCGCGGGAGCTTGCTCCCGCGTTGGCGTGTCTGGGGTACGCGAATTTTTACAGCATGCGACGACGCTCGGATGCTGGCGGTGTGATCGGGAATGCTCCTGCTTTCCGGACGACAGTCACCGCGTTTTTGGCCGGTTGCCGGCTGAAAGCAGTAACGACCAGGATCGTTGAATTGACGTGAGTTGGGTCCGGGCCTGTATTGGGGCTCAACGAGTTTGGCAAGACTCAGGAGGGTTTTGCCGAACGTCCTTAAGAGTGCAAAGACTTATGGCAAAGCGTGACTATTACGAAGTGTTGGGTGTGGAGCGCGGCTCCAGCGAGGCGGACCTGAAAAAGGCTTACCGTCGCCTGGCGATGAAGCACCACCCGGACCGTAATCCGGACAACAAAGAATCCGAAGAGCTGTTCAAAGAGGCCAATGAGGCCTACGAATGCCTGTGTGATCCAAACAAGCGTGCGGCGTACGATCAGTACGGCCATGCCGGTGTCGACCCAAGCATGGGCGGCGGCGGTGCAGGTTTTGGTGGTCAGAACTTCTCCGATATTTTCGGCGACGTGTTCAGCGACTTCTTTGGCGGGGGCCGTGGTGGCCAGCGTGGCGGTGCCCAGCGTGGCAGTGACTTGCGCTACACCCTGGAGCTGAACCTGGAAGAGGCGGTGCGTGGCACCAGCGTTAATATCCGCGTTCCGACGCTGGTCAATTGCAAGCCGTGCGACGGTTCGGGCGCCAAGAAAGGCTCTTCGCCGATCACTTGCCCGACCTGCGGCGGTATCGGCCAGGTGCGCATGCAGCAAGGCTTCTTCTCGGTGCAGCAAACCTGCCCGCGCTGCCATGGCCAGGGCAAGATCATTTCCGATCCGTGCGACTCGTGCCACGGCGAAGGGCGTGTCGAAGAGTACAAGACCCTCTCGGTGAAAGTGCCAGCGGGTGTTGATACCGGTGACCGCATTCGTCTGTCGGGTGAAGGCGAGGCGGGCACGCAGGGCGGCCCGACGGGCGACCTGTACGTGGTGATCAATGTGCGCGAGCACTCGATCTTCCAGCGCGACGGCAAGCATCTGTTCTGTGAAGTGCCGATCAGCTTTGTCGACGCGGCCCTGGGTGGCGAGCTTGAGATTCCGACGCTGGACGGTCGGGTCAAGCTGAAGATTCCGGAGGGCACGCAGACCGGCAAGCAGTTCCGTATCCGTGGCAAAGGCGTTGCGCCGGTGCGCGGTGGTGGTGCTGGTGACTTGATGTGCCGTGTGGCGGTAGAGACTCCGGTGAACCTGGGGCGTCGTCAGCGCGAACTGTTGGAAGAGTTCCGCAGCTCCCTGGCCGGCGATGATACCCATTCGCCAAAAACCACTGGCTGGTTCGAAGGCGTAAAGCGTTTCTTCGGCGACCTGTAAGGAAGTGAGTATGCGACGTATCGCGGTGATGGGCGCTGCCGGGCGTATGGGCAAGACCCTGGTCGAGGCTGTGCAGGCCCGCTCGCCGGCCTCCGGGTTGACGGCGGCGATTGTTCGTCCCGGCAGCACCTTGATTGGTGCAGACGCGGGTGAGTTGGCGTCCCTGGGGCGGATCGGCGTTTCGTTGTCCGGCAATCTGGAGCAGGTTGCCGACGAGTTCGACGTGCTGATCGACTTCACCCTGCCGGACGTGATGCTGAAAAACCTGGCGTTCTGCCGCAAGGCGGGCAAGGCCATGGTGATCGGCACGACCGGTCTGAGCGCTGAGCAAAAACAGCTGCTGGTGGAGGCGGGCAAGGATATTCCTATCGTGTTCGCGGCCAATTTCAGCGTCGGCGTCAATCTTTCGCTGAAGCTGCTCGACATGGCGGCGCGCGTGATGGGTGATGAGGCTGACATCGAGATCATCGAGACTCATCACCGGCACAAGATCGATGCGCCGTCGGGTACGGCGTTGCGCATGGGTGAGGCGATTGCCGATGCCCTTGGGCGGGATCTGTCGAAGGTGGCGGTGTATGGTCGTGAAGGGCATACCGGGGCTCGCGCCCATGACACCATCGGTTTTGCCACCGTTCGCGGCGGTGACGTGGTGGGCGATCACACCGTGCTGTTCGCGACCGAGGGTGAGCGTCTTGAGATTACCCACAAGGCGTCGAGCCGCATGACGTTCGCCAAGGGTGCTGTACGTGCGGCACTGTGGCTGGACGGTCGTACGCCGGCCTTGTACGACATGCGTGACGTGCTGGATCTGCATTAAGAAGTAGCTAAAACGGGGTCTCAGGAATATCCTAAGGCCCCGTTTTTACCCGCTAAGCGACGTCCTGTCGCATTCCCCTGCCTTTAAGGCTCATTAGCGGTGGACCAAAAATGCCTTTTTCTGTAAGCTACAGCTTTAGTGTGTCCACTAAAAGCGCGCAGAATAATTCAGTGAAGAAGCGGGGTGACGTGTCCATACGTCACTCCGCTTTTTTACAACCTGCGATCGCCCTTTCAGGCTTTATTTACGGGAGGTCTTCTTGACTAAGCCAGCCATACTCGCCCTTGCTGATGGCAGCATTTTTCGCGGCGAAGCCATTGGAGCCGACGGTCAGACCGTTGGAGAGGTGGTGTTCAACACCGCCATGACCGGCTATCAGGAAATCCTTACTGATCCTTCCTACGCCCAACAGATCGTTACCCTGACCTATCCGCACATCGGCAACACCGGTACTACACCGGAAGACGCCGAGTCTGATCGTGTCTGGTCGGCTGGCCTGGTCATTCGTGACCTGCCACTGGTAGCGAGCAACTGGCGTAACACGATGTCCCTGTCCGATTACCTGAAAGCCAACAACGTTGTGGCGATCGCCGGTATCGATACGCGTCGCCTGACACGCATCCTGCGTGAAAAAGGTTCGCAGAACGGCTGCATCATGGCCGGTGACAACATCTCCGAAGAAGCAGCGATTGCAGCGGCCCAAGGTTTCCCTGGCCTGAAAGGCATGGACCTGGCGAAAGTCGTCAGCACCAAGGAAAAGTACGAGTGGCGCTCCACTGTCTGGGACTTGAAGACCGACAGCCACGCGACCATCGAAGCTTCCGAGCTGCCGTACCACGTTGTGGCCTACGACTACGGTATCAAGCACAACATCCTGCGCATGCTGGTCGAGCGCGGTTGCCGCGTCACCGTGGTGCCGGCGCAAACCCCAGCCAGCGATGTGCTGGCCCTGCAGCCGGACGGTGTGTTCCTGTCCAACGGCCCGGGCGACCCGGAGCCTTGCGACTACGCCATCAAGGCGATCAAGGAAGTGCTGGAAACCGAGATTCCGGTATTCGGTATCTGCCTCGGCCACCAGTTGCTGGCCCTGGCCTCCGGCGCCAAGACCCTGAAAATGGGCCACGGCCACCACGGTGCCAACCACCCGGTACAGGATCTGGACACTGGCATCGTGATGATCACCAGCCAGAACCACGGTTTTGCGGTGGATGAAGCGACCTTGCCGGGCAACGTCCGGGCGATTCACAAGTCGCTGTTCGACGGTTCCCTGCAAGGCATCGAGCGCACCGACAAGAGCGCGTTCAGCTTCCAGGGCCACCCTGAAGCAAGCCCGGGCCCGAACGACGTAGCGCCGCTGTTCGACCGTTTCATCAATGAGATGGCCAAGCGACGCTAAGTGAGCGGCCCGAGGGTGGCCCGGGAAACCGGCGGCCCCCTCGGGCTCTTCAAAGATTGTTCAAGACGGCTTGCCGACTGACCTGCGGATTTGAGTGACAAACCCATGCCAAAACGTACAGACATAAAAAGCATCCTGATTCTCGGCGCTGGCCCGATCGTGATCGGCCAGGCCTGCGAATTCGACTACTCCGGCGCCCAGGCCTGTAAAGCCCTGCGCGAAGAGGGTTACCGCGTCATCCTGGTGAACTCCAACCCGGCCACCATCATGACCGACCCGGACATGGCCGACGCCACCTACATCGAGCCGATCAAGTGGCAGACCGTTGCCAAGATCATCGAGAAAGAACGTCCGGACGCGTTGCTGCCAACCATGGGTGGCCAGACCGCCCTGAACTGCGCACTGGACCTGGAGCGCGAAGGCGTCCTGGAGAAGTTCGGCGTAGAGATGATCGGCGCTAATGCCGACACCATCGACAAGGCTGAAGACCGTTCGCGTTTCGACAAGGCCATGAAGTCCATCGGCCTTGACTGCCCGCGCTCCGGTATCGCCCACAGTATGGAAGAGGCCAATGCGGTCCTCGAACGCCTGGGCTTCCCGTGCATCATCCGTCCGTCCTTCACCATGGGCGGCACCGGCGGCGGTATCGCCTACAACCGTGAAGAATTCGAAGAAATCTGCGCTCGCGGCCTGGACTTGTCGCCGACCAAAGAGCTGCTGATCGACGAATCCCTGATCGGCTGGAAAGAATATGAAATGGAGGTTGTCCGCGATAAGAAGGACAACTGCATCATCGTCTGCTCCATCGAAAACTTTGACCCGATGGGCGTGCACACCGGTGACTCGATCACTGTTGCGCCAGCACAGACCCTGACGGACAAGGAATACCAGATCATGCGTAACGCCTCGTTGGCGGTGCTGCGTGAGATCGGCGTGGAAACCGGTGGCTCCAACGTCCAGTTCGGCATCTGCCCAGACACTGGCCGTATGGTTGTGATCGAGATGAACCCGCGTGTATCGCGTTCTTCGGCGCTGGCATCGAAAGCTACCGGCTTCCCGATTGCGCGCATCGCCGCCAAGCTGGCGATCGGTTACACCTTGGACGAGCTGCAGAACGAAATCACCGGCGGCGCAACGCCGGCCTCCTTCGAGCCGTCGATCGACTATGTCGTCACCAAGCTGCCACGCTTCGCTTTCGAGAAATTCCCGAAAGCCGACGCCCGCCTGACCACTCAGATGAAGTCGGTCGGTGAAGTCATGGCCATCGGCCGGACCTTCCAGGAGTCCCTGCAGAAAGCCCTGCGCGGCCTGGAAGTGGGTGTTTGCGGTCTGGATGAGAAGCTCGACCTGAGCAATCCGGAAAGCATGAGCGTGCTCAAGCGCGAGCTGACCGTGCCGGGTGCCGAGCGTATCTGGTACGTGGCCGATGCTTTCCGCGCCGGCATGACCGTCGAAGACATCTTCGGCATGAACATGATCGACCCGTGGTTCCTGGTGCAGATCGAAGATCTGATCAAGGAAGAAGAGAAGGTCAAGACCCTCGGCCTGTCCTCTATCGACCGCGACCTGATGTTCCGCCTCAAGCGCAAAGGCTTCTCCGACATGCGTTTGGCCAAGTTGCTGGGCGTGACCGAGAAAAACCTGCGCACCCATCGCCACAAGCTGGATATCTTCCCGGTCTACAAGCGCGTTGATACCTGCGCGGCCGAGTTCGCCACCGACACCGCATATATGTACTCCACCTACGAGGAAGAGTGCGAAGCAGCGCCGTCGGGCCGCGACAAAATCATGATCCTGGGTGGCGGTCCAAACCGTATCGGCCAAGGCATCGAGTTCGATTATTGCTGCGTACACGCCGCTCTCGCCCTGCGCGAAGACGGGTACGAGACCATCATGGTCAACTGCAACCCGGAAACTGTTTCCACCGACTACGACACTTCCGACCGTCTGTACTTCGAGCCGGTAACGCTGGAAGACGTACTGGAAATCTGTCGCGTCGAGAAGCCAAAAGGCGTGATCGTCCAGTACGGCGGCCAAACCCCGTTGAAACTGGCTCGCGCACTTGAAGCTGCTGGCGTACCGATCATCGGCACCAGCCCTGACGCTATCGACCGTGCAGAAGACCGTGAGCGCTTCCAGCAGATGGTTGAGCGCCTGAACCTGCGTCAGCCGCCAAACGCCACTGTGCGCAGCGAAGACGAAGCGATCCGCGCAGCCAGCAAGATCGGTTACCCGCTGGTGGTGCGTCCGTCCTACGTACTGGGCGGACGGGCGATGGAAATCGTCTACGAAGAAGACGAACTCAAGCGTTACCTGCGTGATGCGGTAAAAGTGTCCAACGACAGCCCGGTGCTGCTGGATCACTTCCTCAATTGCGCCATCGAGATGGACGTGGATGCGGTCTGCGACGGCACCGACGTGGTGATCGGCGCGATCATGCAGCATATCGAACAGGCTGGCGTTCACTCCGGTGACTCCGCTTGCTCGCTGCCGCCATACTCGCTGCCTGCGCACATCCAGGACGAGATGCGCGAACAGGTCAAGAAAATGGCCCTGGAACTGGGCGTGGTCGGCCTGATGAACGTACAGTTGGCGCTGCAAGGCGAAGACATCTACGTCATCGAAGTCAACCCGCGCGCCTCGCGTACCGTGCCGTTTGTTTCCAAGTGCATCGGTGTTTCCCTGGCGATGATTGCTGCCCGTGTGATGGCCGGCAAGACCTTGAAGGAAATCGGTTTCACCAAGGAAATCATTCCGAACTTCTACAGTGTGAAAGAGGCGGTGTTCCCATTCGCCAAATTCCCTGGCGTGGACCCGATCCTGGGCCCAGAGATGAAGTCCACCGGTGAAGTGATGGGCGTGGGCGATACCTTCGGTGAAGCATTCGCCAAAGCCCAGATGGGCGCCAGCGAAGTGCTGCCGACCGGCGGTACTGCGTTCATCAGCGTGCGCGATGATGACAAGCCACTGGTTGCAGGCGTGGCCCGTGATCTGATCAACTTGGGCTTCGAAGTCGTGGCTACTGCCGGGACCGCCAAGCTGATCGAGGCTGCCGGCCTGAAAGTACGTCGCGTGAACAAGGTGACGGAAGGCCGTCCACACGTAGTCGACATGATCAAGAATGACGAAGTCACCCTGATCATCAACACCACTGAAGGTCGTCAGTCGATCGCGGACTCCTACTCCATTCGTCGTAACGCCTTGCAGCACAAGATCTACTGCACCACTACCATTGCTGCTGGCGAAGCTATCTGCGAGGCGCTCAAGTTCGGTCCTGAAAAAACCGTGCGTCGCTTGCAGGATCTACACGCAGGATTGAAGGCATGATCAAATACCCAATGACCGTCCAGGGCGCAAAAGCCCTGGAAGAAGAACACGCCCACCTGACCAAGGTCGTCCGTCCGAAGCTGAGCCAGGACATCGGTACGGCCCGGGAATTGGGTGATCTGAAGGAAAACGCTGAATATCATGCTGCCCGCGAGCAGCAAGGTATGGTCGAGGCGCGGATCCGTGACATCGAAGGCCGCCTGCAGAACTCGGTGGTTATCGACGTCACGACCATCCCGCATACCGGCAAGGTGATTTTCGGCACCACCGTGGAAATCGCCAACGTCGAGACTGACGAAAGCGTGGTTTACCACATCGTGGGTGAAGACGAGGCCGACTTCAAACTCGGCAAGATCTCCGTCGGTTCGCCGCTGGCCCGCGCCTTGATTGCCAAGGAAGAGGGCGATGTGGTGGCCGTCAAGACGCCTGGTGGCGTGATCGAGTACGAGATTGTCGAAGTTCGTCACATCTGAAAGACGGCGCCCGCTTCGTGCGGGCGCCATGCTTTGGCAGTTTGCCCAGATGCTTTGGGTTGGCGGCCTATGGCTGTTACATATTGGTGTACTGCCGGCGCTGGGCCTGATTGGCCTGGCACCGTTGCTGATCGATGAGGTCAGCGGATTATTAAGCGCGTTGCTGGTGGGTTTTGCAGCGGCGTGCGTGACGCTTCAGGCGCTGGTGCTGATCAAGGCCGAAGGCTTGGAGAGTATGTGGCGGGATATTCGCGGGCAACTGCTGTTGATGGCGCTGTATGCGTGCGCGATGTTTTGCGTGGTACGCATCTTTCTGCCGGAAGCGTTGCGCTGGCAGCTGTTCAGCTATCTTGTGCTAGGGTTTTCCGGATTGGTGCTGGTTGTACAGCCGGCGCCAGGATGGAGTGGCAGGGCGTGCGAAACACGCCCTTGACCCTTGTTTCACTTGAAGCGGTGTACGTTCGACAGTTGCTTGTTGGCGCTGAAGTTCTTGCGATACAGCAGTGCCATCTTGCCGATGACCTGAACCAGGTCCGCTTTGCCAGCCTTGCACAGTTCTGCAATGGCTGCCAGGCGCGCCTCGCGATCAAGGATGCTGACCTTGATCTTGATCAGCTCGTGATCGCCCAATGCGCGTTCAAGTTCGGCTAACACACCTTCAGTCAAACCGTTGTCAGCCACAATCAAAACTGGTTTCAGATGGTGGCCAATGGATTTGTACTGTTTCTTCTGCTCTTGAGTGAGCGGCATAATCTGACCCCTGCGTCTGATCTTGTAAAAAGCGGCGGCCAGTTTACCCGAGCGAGTCCGGGACCGCCCAGTTAATCACGACCCGTTTTATTTTCGAGGTGGCCCGTGGCCCGTTCCAAAACTAGCCTTAAGTGGCTGCAAGAGCATTTCAACGACCCTTACGTCAAAATGGCGCAAAAGGATGGCTACCGTTCCCGGGCCAGCTACAAGCTGCTGGAGATCCAGGAAAAGGACAAGTTGATCCGTCCTGGCATGAGTGTTATCGACCTGGGTGCCGCCCCGGGTGGCTGGTCCCAGGTGACCAGTCGTCTGATTGGTGGGCAAGGTCGTTTGATCGCTTCCGATATTCTGGAAATGGACAGCATCCCCGACGTGACCTTTGTTCACGGCGATTTTACCCAGGATGAAGTACTGGCACAGATCCTGGAAGCCGTCGGAAATTCGCAGGTAGACCTTGTGATTTCCGATATGGCCCCCAATATGAGTGGATTACCGGCTGTTGATATGCCGCGAGCCATGTTCCTGTGCGAATTGGCACTGGATCTGGCGGGACGGGTACTGCGTCCGGGTGGTGACTTCTTGGTCAAGGTCTTCCAGGGTGAAGGCTTCGACGAGTATCACAAGAACATCCGCAAGCTGTTCGACAAGGTACAGACACGCAAGCCTGACTCTTCCCGGGACAGGTCCCGTGAGCAGTATTTGCTGGGTCGCGGGTTCCGTGGCATTGAAGGCGCTGCCAGTGAAGAGCGTTTTTGAGAAATTTGACGGAGGCGATAGGTTTTTTTATATCGCTTTCGTCACGAAGCTTTACGAATATTGTGTAGTCAAAGTTTCACAAAGGGTTACAGACGGCGCCTGCCAGAGTTGTAGGTAATGTAGTAAGTTAGGCCGGTGAATATCATGCGAAGCACGCGCCAGTAGCGGAGCTTGCTTCAGAGGGTAGTTAATTGAACGATATGGCAAAGAATCTGATCCTGTGGTTGATCATCGCGGCTGTCCTCGTGACGGTGATGAACAACTTCTCCAGCCCTAACGAGCCGCAGACCCTCAACTATTCCGACTTCATCCAGCAAGTTAAGGATGGCAAGGTCGAGCGCGTAGCAGTTGATGGCTACGTGATTACCGGCAAACGCAACGATGGCGACAGCTTCAAGACCATCCGTCCGGCAATCCAGGACAATGGCCTTATCGGCGACCTGGTGGATAACCACGTAGTCGTCGAAGGCAAGCAGCCTGAGCAGCAGAGCATCTGGACCCAGCTTCTGGTGGCCAGCTTCCCGATCCTGGTGATCATCGCCGTGTTCATGTTCTTCATGCGCCAGATGCAAGGTGGTGCGGGAGGCAAGGGCGGGCCGATGAGTTTCGGCAAGAGCAAGGCGCGCCTGCTCTCCGAAGACCAAGTGAAAACTACCCTGGCTGACGTTGCCGGTTGCGACGAAGCCAAGGAAGAAGTGGGCGAACTGGTTGAATTCCTGCGTGATCCGGGCAAGTTCCAGCGCTTGGGTGGTCGTATTCCTCGCGGTGTGCTGATGGTTGGCCCGCCAGGTACCGGTAAAACCCTGTTGGCCAAGGCCATTGCCGGCGAAGCCAAAGTACCTTTCTTCACCATTTCCGGTTCCGACTTCGTCGAAATGTTCGTCGGTGTCGGTGCCAGTCGTGTTCGCGACATGTTCGAACAGGCCAAGAAGCACGCCCCGTGCATCATCTTCATCGATGAAATCGACGCCGTTGGTCGCCATCGTGGCGCCGGCATGGGCGGCGGTCATGATGAGCGTGAGCAGACTCTTAACCAGTTGCTGGTTGAGATGGACGGTTTCGAAATGAATGACGGCATCATCGTAATCGCCGCAACCAACCGTCCAGACGTGCTCGACCCTGCGCTGCTGCGTCCGGGCCGTTTCGACCGTCAGGTTGTGGTCGGTCTGCCGGACATCCGTGGTCGTGAACAAATTCTGAAAGTGCACATGCGCAAAGTGCCAATGGGCGACGACGTGGCTCCGGCCGTGATTGCCCGTGGTACTCCAGGCTTCTCCGGTGCCGACCTTGCCAACCTGGTGAACGAAGCGTCGCTGTTCGCTGCCCGTACCGGCAAGCGCATTGTTGAAATGAAAGAGTTCGAGCTGGCGAAAGACAAGATCATGATGGGCGCCGAGCGCAAATCCATGGTCATGTCCGAGAAAGAGAAGCAGAACACTGCCTATCATGAGGCTGGTCACGCCATTGTTGGTCGCGTCGTGCCTGAGCATGACCCTGTCTACAAAGTATCGATCATTCCGCGTGGCCGGGCGCTGGGCGTCACCATGTTCCTGCCGGAAGAGGATCGCTACAGCCTCTCCAAGCGTGCCTTGATCAGCCAGATCTGCTCGCTGTATGGCGGCCGGATCGCGGAAGAGATGACCTTGGGCTTTGATGGTGTTACCACCGGCGCGTCCAACGACATCATGCGTGCGAGCCAGATTGCACGGAACATGGTGACCAAGTGGGGTCTGTCGGAAAAACTCGGTCCTTTGATGTATGCCGAGGAAGAAGGCGAAGTATTCCTGGGTCGCGGTGGTGGCGGTCAAGCTGCCAGCTTCTCCGGTGAGACAGCCAAGCTGATCGACTCCGAAGTGCGCAGCATCATTGACCAGTGCTACGGCACGGCCAAGCAGATCCTCACCGATAACCGCGACAAGCTCGACGCCATGGCTGACGCCCTGATGAAGTACGAGACCATTGATGCCGATCAGATCGACGACATCATGGCCGGCCGTACGCCTCGCGAGCCTCGCGATTGGGAAGGTGGTTCGGGTACTTCGGGCACGCCTCCAGTGGTACAGAACGAGCGCCCTGAAGCCCCAATCGGCGGCCCGGCTGCTGACCATTAAGGTTTGAAATGACTTCTGCGTTGTCCTCGCCCCGGTTGCCTTGCGGCAGCCGGGTTCTTGATTTGGCCCGTACGCACGTGATGGGCATTCTTAACGTTACCCCTGACTCCTTTTCCGATGGCGGTCGCTTCAGTCAGCTTGATGCTGCGTTGCGCCACGCGGAAGCCATGGTGGCTGCCGGGGCGACCTTGATTGACGTGGGCGGCGAGTCGACCCGTCCCGGGGCTCGCGCGGTTTCTCCCCTTGAGGAATTGGAGCGTGTAGCGCCGATTGTCGAGCGCATCCATCGAGAGCTTGATGTCATCATTTCTGTCGACACCTCGACACCGGCCGTCATGCGTGAAACCGCGCGGCTGGGTGCAGGGTTGATCAACGATGTGCGCTCCCTGCAGCGTGATGGTGCTCTGGATGCAGCTGCCGCAACGGGGTTGCCGGTTTGCCTGATGCATATGCTCGGTGAGCCGGGCACGATGCAGGACGACCCGCATTACGACAACCTGGTCGGTGAAGTGAAAGATTTCCTTGTCGAGCGCATGGCTCAATGCGCCGCAGTGGGGATTGCCCCCGAGCGGATAATCCTCGATCCGGGATTTGGTTTTGCCAAAACCTTGCAGCACAATTTAAGCCTGTTCAAGCATATGGAATCCCTGCATGCCCTTGGTCGCCCTTTGTTGGTCGGGGTTTCGCGTAAGAGCATGATAGGTCTGGCGTTGAATCGTCCGGTGGGTGAGCGGCTGCATGGCGGCCTGGCACTTGCGGCACTTGCTGTGGTCAAGGGTGCACGTATCTTGCGCGTCCATGACGTGGCCGAGACGATAGATGTAGTGCGGATGATCGCAGCGGTTGAATCAGCCGAATAAGAATGATGGAGCACTTATGACTAAAAAGTATTTTGGTACCGATGGCATTCGCGGTCGGGTCGGCGAATTCCCGATTACTCCCGATTTCATGCTCAAGCTGGGCTGGGCCGCCGGCATGGCGTTCCGCAGCATGGGTGCCTGCCGCATCCTGGTGGGGAAGGACACGCGTATCTCGGGTTACATGTTTGAGTCCGCGCTGGAGGCAGGGCTGTCCGCTGCCGGCGCTGATGTGATGCTGTTGGGGCCGATGCCTACGCCAGCGATCGCTTACCTGACGCGTACCTTTCACGCTGAGGCCGGTATCGTGATCAGCGCTTCGCACAATCCTCACGATGACAACGGCATCAAGTTCTTCTCGGGCCAGGGCACCAAGCTGCCGGACGAGATTGAGCACATGATCGAAGAATTGCTCGATGCGCCGATGACGGTCGTCGAGTCGAGCAAGCTGGGCAAGGTTTCGCGGATTAACGACGCCTCTGGTCGTTACATCGAATTCTGCAAAAGCAGCGTGCCAAGCAGTACCAATTTTGCCGGGCTGAAAGTCGTCATCGACTGTGCTCACGGCGCGACCTACAAAGTAGCGCCGAGTGTGTTCAAGGAGCTTGGCGCAGACGTTACTGTGCTGTCGGCTCAGCCCAATGGTTTGAACATCAACGACAATTGCGGCTCGACCCATATGGGGCAATTGCAGGCGGCTGTCCTGGCTGAGCATGCCGACTTGGGTATCGCGTTCGATGGTGATGGTGATCGGGTATTGATGGTCGACCATACGGGCGCAATCGTTGATGGCGACGACCTGTTGTTCATCATTGCTCGCGACTTGCACGAGCGTAACAAGCTGCAAGGCGGTGTCGTCGGCACCCTGATGAGCAATCTTGGCCTGGAGCTGGCCCTGGCAGATCTGAGTATTCCGTTTGTGCGCGCCAATGTCGGTGATCGCTACGTGATCGCTGATCTGCTGGAGCGTAATTGGCAGGTGGGTGGTGAAAACTCCGGGCATATCGTCTGCTTCCAGCACACGACTACCGGGGATGCGATCATCGCGGCGCTGCAGGTGCTGCTGGCGCTGCGTCGTCGCGAAGAAAGCCTGGCCCAGGCACGGCAGGCGCTGCGCAAGTGCCCTCAAGTACTGCTCAACGTGCGCTTTGCAGGTGGTGACAACCCTATCGAGCATCCTGCGGTGAAAGAGGCCAGCGAGCGCGTCACTGCCGCCATGGCGGGTCGTGGCCGGGTCTTGTTGCGCAAGTCGGGCACAGAGCCTCTGGTGCGTGTCATGGTCGAAGGCGAGGACGAAACACAGGTTCGCGGCTATGCCGAAGAGCTGGCAAAACTGGTAACTGAAGTTTGCGCCTGAATTCGGCTTGCCAGTGATGATGTGGTTGGGTAACATCTGCGCCCACTTTGACCGACGAGGTACAGCATGCGTCGCACTATGGTAGCTGGTAACTGGAAGATGCACGGTACCCGCGCCAGTGTCGCTGAGCTGATCAACGGCCTTCGTCACTTGGCCTTGCCTAGCGGTGTTGATGTCGCGGTATTCCCGCCTTGCTTGTATATCAATCAAGTGATTGATGGCTTGAAAGGTAAGTCGATTCAGGTCGGCGCGCAGAACTCTGCGGTGGAATCCATGCAAGGTGCGTTGACCGGTGAGATTGCGCCGAGTCAGCTGGTTGATGCGGGTTGTTCCCTGGTGCTTGTTGGGCACTCCGAGCGCCGCCAGATCATGGGTGAGCGTGATGGGACACTGAATCGCAAATTCGCAGCGGCACAGGCTTGTGGCTTGATTCCGGTGTTGTGCATAGGGGAGACCCTTGAACAGCGTGAGTCCGGTAAAACTCTTGAGGTTGTCGGGCGTCAGCTGGGCAGCATCATCGAGGAGCTGGGAGTCGGTGCCTTTGCAAATGCAGTAATTGCTTACGAGCCGGTCTGGGCCATTGGCACCGGGCTGACTGCTTCGCCGCAACAGGCGCAGGATGTGCACGCAGCCATCCGCGCGCAGTTGGCGGCAGAGAATTCTGAGGTCGCACGAGGTGTGCGGCTTCTATACGGCGGCAGCGTGAAGGCGGCCAATGCGGTCGAACTGTTCGGCATGCCGGATATCGATGGGGGGCTCATTGGTGGAGCTTCCCTGAATGCAGATGAGTTCGGTGCGATTTGTCGCGCCGCGGGAAACTGAAAAAATGCTGGAAACAGTCATCGTTGTTTTTCATCTGCTGGGTGCACTGGGCGTAGTTGCTCTGGTTTTGCTGCAGCAGGGTAAAGGTGCGGACGCTGGTGCGTCTTTCGGGGCAGGTGCTTCAAATACTGTGTTCGGAAGCCAAGGTTCCTCTACCTTTCTTAGTAAGTTTACTGCTATACTTGCCGCCGGTTTCTTCATAACCAGCTTGGGGTTAGGTTACTTTGCTAAAGAGAAAGCTCATGTGCTGACTCAAGTAGGTCTCCCAAACCCAGCAGTGTTGGAAGTACCAAAAGCAAAACCGGCTTCTGATGATGTCCCGGTGCTTCAAGAGCAAAAGTCGGCTACTCCAGCGACTGACGTACCTCCAGCTCAAGAGCAGAAGTAAGAAGGTTGTAAGCGCTGTATTGCCGAGGTGGTGGAATTGGTAGACACGCAACCTTGAGGTGGTTGTGCCCATAGGGTGTAGGGGTTCGAGTCCCCTTCTCGGTACCAATTATCAGGAGAGCCCGCTGTTGCGGGCTTTCTTGTAGGTGGAAGGTTACATTGACCCTGTAAGGGATCGGTCGTATACTTCCGCCCCAGCTTTGTCGCGGGGTGGAGCAGTCTGGTAGCTCGTCGGGCTCATAACCCGAAGGTCGTCGGTTCAAATCCGGCCCCCGCAACCAGTTTTAGCGGAGCCCCTTTTAAGGGGCTTTTTGTTAGCTGGACACTTTCAACGCCGCTGTTCGACGGCGTTTCAAGGATGGGCGTTTCGCCCATTTTTTTATTTTGCACAGCATGCACATACATGCACGAGGGGGTTCAGGTGTCGAGCAAGCTAGAAGAGTTGCAGGCCTTGTTGGCCCCGGTGGTCGTGGCCCTAGGCTATGAATGCTGGGGTATTGAGTTTTCGGCTCAAGGTCGCCACTCAATGTTGCGCGTTTATATCGATAAAGAGGGCGGCGTGCTGGTGGACGATTGTGCCATTGTCAGCCGTCAGATCAGCGGTGTCCTGGATGTTGAAGATCCGATCTCCGTTGAATACACCCTCGAAGTTTCCTCGCCTGGCATGGAACGCCCACTGTTCACTATTGATCAGTTTGCAAAATTTGCCGGTGAACAAGTGAAGATCAAGCTGCGCTCTCCCTTTGAAGGGCGACGCAACTTTCAGGGCCTTCTGCGCGGTGTAGAAGAGCAGGACGTCGTGGTGCAGGTAGAAGACCATGAGTTCCTGTTGCCGATCGATATGATCGACAAGGCCAACATTATTCCCAGTTTTGACTGAGACGCGGATCCCGCGGATCCAATGGCTTGCGAAAGGCGAGGCGTACGATGAGCAAAGAAGTACTGCTGGTTGTTGAGTCGGTATCCAATGAAAAGGGCGTACCGGCAAACGTGATTTTTGAAGCGCTGGAGCTGGCTCTGGCCACTGCTACCAAAAAGCGTTTTGAAGACGAAGTTGATCTGCGTGTGGAAATCAACCGCCACACCGGTGCCTACGAGACTTTCCGTCGCTGGACGGTCGTCGAAGAAGCCGATCTTGATGATCCGGCCATCGAAACCTGGCCGAGCAAGGTTGCTGAAACGCATCCGGGCGCCCAGGTCGGTGATGTCGTTGAAGAAAAGATCGAATCCATCGAGTTCGGCCGCATCGCTGCACAGACTGCCAAGCAAGTCATCGTGCAGAAGGTCCGCGAAGCCGAGCGCGCTCAAGTCGTTGACGCTTATCGCGAGCGCCTGGGGGAAATCATCTCCGGCACCGTGAAAAAAGTCACCCGCGACAACGTGATTGTCGACCTGGGTAACAACGCTGAAGCGTTGCTGGCCCGCGAAGACATCATTTCCCGCGAAACTTTCCGGGTTGGTGTGCGCTTGCGTGCATTGCTCAAGGAAATCCGCACCGAGAACCGCGGCCCTCAGTTGATCCTGTCGCGTACCGCGCCGGAAATGCTGATCGAGTTGTTCCGCATTGAAGTGCCGGAAATTGCCGAAGGCCTGATCGAAGTCATGGCTGCGTCCCGCGATCCGGGTTCGCGCGCCAAGATCGCGGTCCGCTCCAAGGACAAACGCATCGACCCGCAAGGCGCTTGCATTGGTATGCGCGGTTCGCGCGTCCAGGCAGTGTCGGGCGAATTGGGCGGTGAGCGTGTGGACATCGTCCTGTGGGACGATAACCCGGCGCAGTTCGTGATCAACGCAATGTCGCCTGCTGAAGTGGCGGCAATTATCGTTGACGAGGATGCCCATGCAATGGATATCGCCGTCGGCGCAGACAATCTGGCTCAGGCCATCGGTCGCGGTGGTCAGAACGTACGTTTGGCCAGCCAGTTGACCGGCTGGACCCTGAACGTGATGACCGAATCGGACATCCAGGCTAAGCAGCAAGCAGAAACCGGTGACATCCTGCGCAACTTCATCGACGAGCTGGAAGTCGACGAAGACCTGGCGCAGGTGCTGGTAGATGAAGGCTTCACCAGCCTGGAAGAGATTGCCTACGTACCGTTGGAAGAAATGCTCAACATCGACGGCTTTGACGAAGACACCGTCAACGAGCTTCGCGCTCGGGCCAAGGATCGTTTGTTGACTAAAGCCATCGCTACTGAGGAAAAGCTGGCAGACGCCCATCCGGCCGAAGACCTGCTCTCGCTTGAGGGTATGGACAAGGATTTGGCGATGGAACTGGCGGTGCGCGGCGTAATTACCCGCGAAGACCTGGCCGAGCAGTCTATTGACGACCTGCTCGACATCGACGGCATTGACGATGATCGTGCCGGCAAGTTGATCATGGCCGCCCGAGCCCATTGGTTCGAGTAATTAGGCGCGGCCTGAGGAGAGAAGTGCATGACGCAAGTCACGGTGAAACAACTGGCCGATGAGGTCAAAACACCGGTAGAGCGCCTGTTGCAGCAGATGCGTGAGGCAGGTCTGCCGCACACCGCCGCCGACGAAGGTGTGAGCGATAGTGAGAAGCAGTCTTTGCTGACTCACTTGAAGAGCAGCCACAAGGCGAAAGTGGAAGAACCGCGCAAGATTACATTGCAGCGCAAAACCACCAGCACCCTGCGTGTTGCTGGCAGCAAGAGCATCAGCGTTGAAGTACGCAAGAAGAAAGTCTTCGTACAGCGCAGCCCGGAAGAAATCGAAGCCGAGCGCAAACGCGAACTGGAAGAACGTCGCGCAGTAGAAAATGCTGCTCGTCAGAAGGCTGAAGAAGAAGCCAAGCGTCGCGCCGAAGAAGAAGCGCGTCGCCAGCCTGCTGCTGCGCAACCTGCTAACACTGAGGCCGTTGCTGCGCCTAGCGCGCCTGTTGAAGCTGTTCGTGAGGCCGCTCCGGTTGCCGCCGCGCCGGCTCCTGCAGCCGACGCTCGCAAACGCGAAGAACCTCGTCGTCCGGACAAACCACGTGCGGACGATAACAATCGTCGTGGCAGTGGCGATGGTGAGCGCAAAAACGCTCCACATCGTGCTTCGGTCAAAGAGAAGGCGCCAGCGCCACGCGTTGCTCCACGTACTACCGACGAAGAAAGCGACAGCTTCCGTCGCGGTGGTCGCGGCAAGGCCAAGCTGAAGAAACGCAACGCCCACGGTTTCCAGAGCCCAACCGGCCCTGTCGTGCGTGATGTGCAGATCGGCGAGACCATCACTGTTGGCGACCTCGCCAATCAGATGTCGGTCAAGGCTGCTGAAATCATCAAGTTCATGTTCAAACTGGGTACCCCAGCGACCATCAACCAGGTACTGGACCAGGAAACTGCCCAACTGGTTGCTGAAGAGCTGGGCCACAAAGTGACCCTGGTCAGCGACACCGCCCTGGAAGATTCCCTGGCCGAGTCCCTGAAGTTTGAAGGCGAGACCTTCTCCCGTGCGCCAGTCGTGACCGTAATGGGCCACGTTGACCATGGTAAGACCTCGCTGCTCGACTATATCCGTCGTGCCAAGGTAGCTGCAGGCGAAGCCGGCGGCATCACCCAGCACATCGGTGCATACCACGTTGAAACCGAGCGCGGCATGGTCACCTTCCTCGACACCCCTGGTCACGCCGCGTTTACCGCCATGCGTGCCCGTGGTGCCAAGGCGACTGACATCGTGATCCTGGTAGTTGCAGCGGACGACGGCGTAATGCCGCAGACCATTGAAGCTGTCCAGCACGCTAAAGCCGCTGGTGTTCCTCTGGTTGTTGCAGTGAACAAAATCGACAAGCCGGGCGCCGATCTCGATCGCATCCGTAGCGAACTGTCGGTTCACGGCGTGACTTCCGAAGAGTGGGGCGGTGATACGCCATTCGTTTCGGTTTCGGCGAAAGTCGGTACCGGTGTAGACGAACTGCTCGAAGCGGTCTTGCTGCAAGCCGAAGTTCTCGAACTGAAAGCAACTCCATCGGCCCCGGGTCGTGGTGTTGTGGTTGAATCGCGTCTCGACAAAGGTCGTGGCCCGGTTGCAACCGTTCTGGTTCAAGACGGTACCCTGCGCCAAGGCGACATGGTCCTGGTCGGTTCGAACTATGGCCGGGTACGTGCCATGCTCGACGAGAACGGCAAGCCAATCAAGGAAGCCGGTCCTTCCATCCCTGTCGAGATCCTCGGCCTGGACGGTACCCCGGACGCTGGCGACGAGATGAGCGTGCTGTCGGACGAGAAGAAAGCCCGTGAAGTGGCTCTGTTCCGTCAAGGCAAGTTCCGTGAAGTGAAGCTGGCCCGTGCTCACGCCGGCAAGCTGGAAAACATCTTCGAGAACATGGGCCAGGCAGAGAAGAAGACGCTTAACATCGTCCTCAAATCTGACGTTCGTGGTTCCCTCGAAGCGTTGAACGGCGCCTTGAACGGCCTGGGTAACGACGAAGTGCAAGTGCGTGTTGTCGGTGGCGGTGTCGGTGGTATCACCGAATCCGACGCCAACCTGGCACTGGCTTCCAACGCTGTACTGTTCGGCTTCAACGTGCGTGCCGATGCTGGCGCACGGAAGATCGTCGAGCAGGAAGGCCTGGACATGCGTTACTACAACGTCATCTACGACATCATCGAAGACGTCAAGAAAGCCCTCACCGGCATGCTTGGCAGCGACGTCCGGGAGAACATCCTGGGTGTGGCCGAGGTGCGTGACGTGTTCCGCTCGCCGAAATTCGGCGCGATCGCCGGTTGCATGGTTATCGAAGGTGTTGTGCACCGTAACCGTCCAATCCGTGTACTGCGTGAAGACATCGTTATCTTCGAAGGCGAGCTGGAATCCCTGCGCCGCTTCAAGGATGACGCTTCCGAAGTACGTGCCGGCATGGAATGCGGTATCGGCGTCAAGAGCTACAACGACGTCAAGGCGGGTGACAAGATCGAAGTCTACGAGAAGGTCCAGGTTGCTCGCAGCCTCTAACTCGCGCACTTCAAGGGCCACGCGGCGCCCGGGCATGCAAATGCCTGGCGCCGTGTTCGGACTCTAAACGCAACGCCCGGTCTGGCTTTTGTCAGGCCGGGCGTTTGCCGCTTTCAGACCCCACGGGTTTCACCGTGTGGCAGTAACAGGTAACAAGACATGGCAAAAGAATACAGCCGTACCCAACGTATCGGCGATCAGATGCAGCGTGAGCTGGCACAGCTGATCCGTCGTGAAGTAAAAGACCCACGTGTTGGCCTGGTCACCATCACCGCCGTTGAAGTCAGCCGTGACGTTGGTCACGCCAAGATCTTCATCACCGTGATGGGTCAGGACAGCAGCGAAGAAATCGCGCAAAGCATCAAGGTGCTCAACTCTGCCGCAGGCTTCCTGCGGATGCAGTTGGCCCGTGAAATGAAGCTGCGCAGCGTTCCACAGTTGCACTTCCACTACGACGAAAGCGTCGTGCGTGGCGCGCACCTGTCGGCACTGATCGAGCGGGCCGTGGCTGAAGACAATCAGCACCCGGTCTCCGCTACGCCTGAAGACGCCAAGGAGTAATCGGTGGCTCAGGTCAAACGTATCCGTCGTAACGTCAGCGGCATCATTCTGCTCGACAAGCCCATTGGCTTTACCTCCAATGCGGCGTTGCAGAAGGTTCGCTGGCTGCTCAATGCCGAGAAGGCAGGGCACACCGGCAGCCTCGACCCCTTGGCCACCGGCGTGTTGCCGTTGTGCTTCGGCGAGGCCACCAAGTTTTCGCAATACCTGCTCGATTCCGACAAGGGTTACGAAACCCTGATGCAACTGGGCAAGACCACCACCACGGCAGACGCCGAAGGCGATGTTCTGCAGGTTCGCGAAGTGACCGTTGGTCGTGCTGATATCGAAGCGGCCTTGCCTGCTTTTCGTGGGCAAATCAGTCAGATACCGCCGATGTACTCGGCTCTCAAGCGTGATGGCCAGCCGCTTTACAAGCTGGCACGTGCAGGTGAAGTGGTGGAGCGCGAACCGCGTTCTGTTACTATTGCGCGCTTGGAATTGCTCGCCGCTGAAGGCGACACTGCCCGGTTGGCGGTGGACTGCAGCAAAGGCACTTATATCCGTACCCTCGTGGAAGATATCGGTGAGCAATTAGGCTGTGGCGCATACGTTGCAGAACTGCGACGCACCCAGGCAGGCCCTTTCACCCTGGCCCAGACGGTCACGCTGGAAGAGCTGGAAGCCGTACATGCCGAAGGCGGCAACGAAGCGGTTGATCGCTTCCTGATGCCATCGGACAGCGGTTTGCTGGATTGGCCATTGCTGCACTTTTCGGAGCACAGCGCGTTCTACTGGCTTAACGGCCAGCCAGTACGTGCACCGGATGCCCCGAAGTTCGGTATGGTGCGGGTACAAGATCACAACGGTCGCTTTATCGGTATCGGTGAAGTGAGCGAAGACGGGCGCATCGCGCCGCGTCGACTGATTCGGTCAGAATGACCGAACGAGGGTGGCTGTTAACAGGCACGGTCACTACTCATTTTTAGATACAGGGATTTGTCCCTGGCCTGTTGAAACCGCCCTTTGGGTGGTTTCCTGAAAAAAGGATTGCCTCATGGCTCTCGACGTTCAAGAAAAAGCTCAAATCGTAGCTGACTACCAGCAAGCTGTTGGTGACACTGGTTCGCCAGAAGTGCAAGTTGCACTGCTGACCCACAACATCAACAAGCTGCAAGGTCACTTCAAGGCCAACGGTAAAGATCACCACTCCCGTCGTGGTCTGATCCGCATGGTAAACCAGCGTCGTAAGCTGCTGGACTACCTGAAAGGCAAGGATCTGGGTCGTTATCAGACTCTGATCGGTCGCCTGGGTCTGCGTCGCTAATAAGCGATTGCGCTAGAGGTTGGTTGGCTGTCGTGTGTCAGTGGGTTTCCCGCTGGCCCATGGCAGGCTTCCAGCCTCAAGTTTTATCTGGATACACGTTTTACCCTGGACAGGCGTTGGGCCGATTCCCGACATTGCCCAAGAATTTCGCAAGAAGACAAGTTCCCCAAGAGCCACAAAGAAGGTAGGACACCGTGAACCCGGTTATCAAAAAATTCCAGTTCGGTCAGTCGACCGTTACCCTCGAGACAGGCCGTATCGCCCGTCAAGCCTCCGGCGCAGTGCTGGTCACCGTTGACGACGACGTCACCGTATTGGTGACCGTTGTAGGCGCCAAGACCGCTGACCCAAGCAAAGGCTTCTTCCCTCTTTCCGTTCACTACCAGGAAAAGACTTACGCTGCCGGTAAGATCCCTGGTGGTTTCTTCAAGCGCGAAGGCCGTCCTTCCGAGAAAGAAACCCTGACTTCCCGACTGATCGATCGTCCGATCCGTCCGCTGTTCCCAGAAGGCTTCATGAACGAAGTGCAGGTTGTCTGCACCGTCGTTTCCACCAGCAAGAAGACCGATCCGGACATCGCTGCGATGATCGGTACCTCGGCTGCCCTGGCCATCTCCGGTATTCCTTTCGATGGCCCGATCGGCGCTGCCCGCGTTGCGTTCCACGAAAGCACCGGCTACCTGCTGAACCCGACTTACGAACAACAGAAAGCTTCGAGCCTGGACATGGTCGTTGCCGGTACTTCGGAAGCCGTTCTGATGGTTGAATCGGAAGCCAAAGAGCTGACCGAAGACCAGATGCTTGGCGCGGTACTGTTTGCTCACGACGAGTTCCAGGTTGTGATCAACGCGGTTAAAGAACTGGCCGCTGAAGCTGCCAAGCCAACCTGGACCTGGGCTCCTCAGCCAGAAGCTACCGCACTGCTGGGCGCTATCCGCTCCGAGTTCGGCACCGCTATCTCCGACGCCTACACCATCACCATCAAGGCCGACCGTTACGCTCGCCTGGGTGAGTTGAAGGACCAGGTTGTTGCCAAGCTGTCCGGTGAAGAAGGCCAGCCTTCTTCCAGCGAAGTCAAAGCAGCCTTCGGTGAAATCGAATACCGCACCGTTCGCGAAAACATCGTTAACGGCAAGCCTCGTATCGACGGTCGCGACACTCGTACTGTACGTCCGCTGAACATCGAAGTCGGCGTTCTGCCAAAAACCCACGGTTCGGCTCTGTTCACCCGTGGCGAAACCCAGGCTCTGGTTGTTGCAACACTGGGTACTGCCCGTGATGCACAGCTGCTGGACACCCTGGAAGGCGAGAAAAAAGACCCGTTCATGCTGCACTACAACTTCCCTCCGTTCTCGGTCGGTGAGTGTGGCCGCATGGGTGGCGCTGGTCGTCGCGAAATCGGTCACGGCCGTCTGGCCCGTCGTTCGATTGCAGCCATGCTGCCTGCCGCCGACGTGTTCCCGTACACCATTCGTGTTGTGTCGGAAATCACCGAGTCCAACGGTTCCAGCTCCATGGCTTCGGTCTGCGGTGCTTCCCTGGCTCTGATGGACGCCGGTGTACCGATGAAGGCACCGGTTGCCGGTATCGCCATGGGTCTGGTTAAAGAGGGCGAGAAGTTCGCCATCCTGACCGACATCCTGGGTGACGAAGACCACCTCGGCGACATGGACTTCAAAGTAGCCGGTACCGCCAAAGGTGTTACCGCGCTGCAGATGGACATCAAGATCAAAGGCATCACCGAAGAAATCATGGAGATCGCTCTGGGCCAAGCCCTGGAAGCGCGTCTGAATATCCTCGGTCAGATGAACCAGATCATTGGCCAGTCCCGCACCGAACTGTCGGAAAATGCTCCGACCATGATCGCGATGAAAATCGACACCGACAAAATCCGTGATGTTATCGGTAAAGGCGGCGCGACCATTCGTGCGATCTGTGAAGAGACCAAGGCTTCGATCGACATCGAAGACGATGGCTCGATCAAGATCTTCGGCGAAACCAAGGAAGCGGCTGAAGCGGCACGTCAGCGCGTCCTGGGTATCACCGCTGAGGCCGAGATCGGCAAGATCTACGTCGGTAAGGTTGAGCGCATCGTCGACTTTGGCGCATTCGTCAACATCCTGCCTGGCAAGGACGGTCTGGTTCACATCTCCATGCTGAGCGATGCTCGCGTTGAGAAAGTGACCGACATCCTGAAAGAAGGCCAGGAAGTGGAAGTGCTGGTACTGGACGTGGACAACCGCGGCCGTATCAAGCTGTCCATCAAGGACGTAGCAGCAGCCAAGGCTTCGGGCGTTTAATCACCCCGTCGCTGTAAGCTGAAAAAAGGACTCTTCGGAGTCCTTTTTTATGCCTGCGGGAAAATGCCGGAAAATCAGGTGCTTACTAAAATCCAAAAGCCGCAACTTGCATGCAGGCACGATGGAATTCATGCAAGTTGCACGATTCCGAAAAAACCATGATTTTGTAAGTTGTTGTTTTATAACGATTTAATGTCGGTTCGGGACTTGGCACACTGCCTGCAATAACCCTGTTAACGCTGCAGCATCAAGGTTCACACGCTGCAGACTTTTAATAAAACAGGAGTTACTCGTATGAAGAAGTTCGCTCTCGCTACTGCTACCGCTCTGACCCTGGCCATGGGTGCTAACGTGGCCTTTGCACAGACTTCCCAAGCTCCAATGACTCTGGCAGCCGGTGAAGTGACCAAGGCTAAAGAGGCTACCTCGGATACCTGGATCACCACCAAAGTTAAATCCGACCTGCTGACCGAGAAAGGCATTCCAGGTTCGGACATCAAGGTTGAGACCAACAACGGTGTGGTTTCCCTGTCCTCGACAGTCGCTATCTCCGACGCACAGAAAGCCACTGCTGTAGCGATCACCAAAAAAATCAAAGGCGTAACCGCAGTTTCGGCTGACGGCCTGATGGCTGGCGGCGCTACCAAGGCTGATAACGTCGACAAAACCAAAAGTGCAGCGGCTGGCGCCAAAGAGTCCACCTCGGACACTTGGATTACCACCAAAGTGAAAGCTGACCTGGTAACCGAGAAAGGTATTCCTGGCACCGACATCAAAGTCGAAACCAACAAAGGTGTAGTTTCCCTGTCGTCGACCGTCGCAGTGACTGAAGCGCAGAAAACCACCGCGGTGAACATCACCAAGAAAATCAAAGGCGTTAAAGCTGTATCGGCCGATGGCCTGAAAGCAGAGTAACGCTTAGCGAATCGCCTGAACTAGGCAAGAGGCGGCCACGAGCGAGTTAGATATCCGCTCAATGCACCTCACAGGTTCATGCGACCGACCACACGGATGTGGTCATTACAGGCCCCGGCACTTGTGTCGGGGCCTGTTCTATTGCGGGTAGAAAAGCTTGAAGGGTAAGCGAGGCTCTTGTGGCGAGGGGGCAAGCCCCCTCACCACAGGTACTCAGCGGGTGCCGGATTATTCGGCGTCCAGATGCATCGGTGTCACTACCCGACCATCTTTCTCCGCTTCCCCAAGGTTGGCATCGATGAAGTAAACCCGCTCATCTTCCAGCTGGCCCTTGTCCACCAGGTAGTCCTTGATCGCACCGGCGCGGTCCTGGCCGAGTTGGCGCAGCAACACGTCACTGCCACTCCAGAACTTGATTACACCGTCCCGCAGCTTGGCGGTGCGGTCGTCATTGCTCAGGTCTTTCCACTCGGCCGGAGGCTGTTGTTTCAGGCGGGTACGGTAGATGCCTTCCAGCAGCGGCGCCTTTTCCTTTTCAGGGACTTCAAGCAGCGACGCCTGGGCCGGGACCTTATCGCCACGGCGCTGGAGGATCTTGTAGTAGTTGTACTGGTATTCGCGTTCCAGTCGCTGTGCGGCCAACAATGGGCCGTCACTGCTGGCAGCGGCGGTGCCTTCGATCTCCAGGCGCAGGGCAGGGCGCTCTTTGAGGGCCTTGGCCAGGCTGTCCAAGGCTGACTGGGAATCCTTGCTCAGCTCGCTGGAACCCGGGGCGAACGACACGTTGCCAAGGTCTTGAGCACCACTTCCGCTAATCAACCCGCCAATGAACTTGAAGGGCGCCGTGGCCGCGCGCACCACCAGGTTACGCAGGGTCTGCCAGACAATCGGCATCACGCTGAATTGCGGGTTGTTCAAGTCGCCGGTCACTGGCAGTTCGATCGAAATCTTGCCGTCGGAATCCTTGAGCAGCGCAATCGCCAGACGTATCGGCAGGTCCACCGCGTCTGCACTGTCGACCTTCTCACCCAGCTGCAGTTGCTCGACCACCACCTTGTTCTCGGCCTTCAACTGACCCTTGGTGATGACGTAATGCAGGTCCAGGTTGAGGCGGCCCTTGCGGATGCGAAACCCGGCGAACTTGCCCGAGTACGGTGTCAGGGTGGTCAGTTCGACACGTTTGAAGCTGGTGGCGATATCCAGTGCCGCCATCGGGTCAAACGGGTTCACGCTGCCCTTGATGGTCACCGGTGCATAACGGTCGACCTTGCCCTTGACGTCAACGCTGGCCGGCTTGGCCTGGCGACTGTCGATGGTGCCGATCTGGCCGTTGAGCTGTTGAATCGCCGTGGCAAAGTTCGGAGTCAGGCTGAAGTCGGCGAAGTTGGCCGAGCCGTCGTTGATCGCAATCTGACCAATATGAATCCCCAGAGGCTTCTCTTTGCTCGCTGCAGGTTTGGCTGCGGACTTACTGCCACTGTTGGCCGGCTGCGGAATCAGCAAGTCATCGATGTTGGTAGTGCGGTCATCATTGATCATGAAACGTGCGTAGGGCTGCAACAGGTTGACCTTGTCAATGGACAGGCTGTCACCATGTTGATAATTCACGCCTTCCAGCACCAACCGCTGCCACTTGAGGAAGTCACGGTTCTTCATGGTGTCCAGGGTGTGCAACTGGTCGACCTGTGCCCGGCCAGTTACCTGGAACGCCAGGGGCTCGGTGCTTTTCAGGTTCACGTCGAGGTTGCTGCCGAGCATGCCGCTACGCAGTTCCAGGCGGATAAACGGGCTGATGTAGGACTGGGCGACACGCAGGTCGATGTCCTTGGTATCCACTTTCAGCTTGGCGCTGACCGGGCTCAGGTTGACCTGGCCGGTAGCCTGGAGCTTGCCCTGTTTGCCTACGCCGGTATCCAGCTTGAGGGTAAACGGGCTTTGGTTGAGGCTGTCGAAACCCTGCAGGTCGACGTTCAGCGGGCCGACGTCCAGGGCGACGGCCGGTTTAGCCGAACGGTCCGCCAGATGCACTTGATAGTCACGCAGTTGCACGTCTTTGAGCAGCACTTGCCAAGGCTTGCTCGGCGCTGCCGGCGCTGGCTTTGGCGAGTCGGCGGTGGCGGGCGCAGTGGCCGGCTCAGTTGCGGGTGCAGGCTTGCTCGGTTGACTGGCGAACAGTTTCTGCCAATCCAGTTGGCCATCTGCTTCAAGGGCTGCCCAGGTTTCGAGCTTGTTGCTGCGGATCTTGCCGACGATCACTTGCTGTTTGGCCAGGTCTACCGTGGTCTCGCTGACGTCCAGCTTCTCCAGGCGCGCGAGTGGCCGGCCATCCGGCGCCTTGATCGCGAACGGCGCGACACTCAGGGCGACGTTGGTCAGGTTCAGCTCGGTTTCCTTTGCCAGGCTCAGCTTGTAGTCGGTGCTGAAATTGAGGATGCCGTCTTCGAGAACCAGCGGTACCGCATCGCGCACATACGGCCACCAGACTTTCATTTTGCCGTCGGTAACCTTGAGTTTGCCTTCGGAGGCAATCGGGATGAGGCTGAAGTTACCGGTCCAGTCGATCTGCCCGCCTTCCGGGCCCGCCGCGACCAAGGTCATGGCGGCGTTGTCATCGGGCAACGTGCTGAGGTTTTTCAGCTCGAAATCCAGTTTGTCGTAGAGAAACTCGATGGGTTCGCTGGGACGCAAATCCTGGAAGTGCACATAACCGCCCGCCAGCTTGATGTTGTCGATGCGCAGCGGGAATGGTTTGGCGTTCGGGTCCGTTGGCGTCGGTTCGCTGGCTGGCAATTTGAACAGTTGCGCAAGGTTGAGCTGGCCGGATTTGTCGAACCGCAGCTCGGTTTTCGGCTTGTCGAGTTGTATGTCGGCCAAGTGCAGGGCACGGGTCCATAGGCTGTCGATCTGCAGGTTGGCGTACAGGCGTTCAAAGGCTACTTGCTCCTTGCCCGGTTCTCCGATGTTCAGGCCCCACACGGTCAGTTCGAGGCTGAACGGGTTGAGCTCGATACGCTCAATGTGCGCCGGCACCGTGGCGTAATTGGCCAGCTGTTGGTTGGCCACGCGAAGGGCAATGCCGGGGAGAATAAGGAAGCCCAGCAAGCTGTATAGGGCTAGGGCGGTCAGCAAGGCGCCAGCGGCGCGAATCAATCCTTTGGGCATATGTGACGCCATCTATGTCGATCAAGAGTGCCTTGGAGTATGGCACGGGTTTACGGTTCCGAAGAACCGGGCCTTTATTCGGCGTGCAGGCCCCCTTTGGGACAAGTCTTACAGCTGCAGGATGAGGGTCTTCAGCGGCGGTTGCTGGTCGAGGGACGGGAAATCTGCGCCGGGTGTCATGATCTGCCAGTCGCGGACCGGACGCCCGGCTTTTTCGGCGCAACGCAGGACCTGGTCGCGCCAGTCGTCCATGCCGACTTTTGCCAGGTTATTGCAGCAGATCAGCACGCCGTTATCGGCAGTGGCCAGCAGCGCCGGCTTGAGCAGGCTCTGGTAGTCGCGCAGCAGGTCGACGGTGCCGAAGGCGCTCTTGGCCCAGGCCGGCGGGTCGAGCAGCACCAGGTCGTATTGACGCTGGTCCAGACGCGGATAACTCGGCAGCTTCTGGCCGCGACGCTGGCTGATGGGCAGGCCGGCCAGTTGGCGGATTGCCGGGAAGTAGTCGGACTGGACGAATTCCATCGTCGGCAATTGCGGATTCAGTTGCCCGTTTTCGCGACCGACCGCCAGGTTGCCCTCGGCAAAGTCCAGGTTGCACACCTCACGGGCACCACCGGCGGCGGCGCTCAGGCCTACGCCGCAGGTGTAGGCGAACAGGTTCAACACGCTTTTGCCGGCACTGTGTGCCTTGACCCAGCCGCGGGTGTTGCGCAAGTCCAGGAACAGCAACGGGTCTTGCCCGGCATGGCGGCCGCGCACGCGGTAGTTGAGGCCCCACTCGTGGCCGATCAAGTCTTCCAGAGCCGCGGGCTCGGCACGGTAAACCGTGTCTTCACGGTCGATACGCGAGTTGCCCCGGGAGCGGTCGTTGTAGACCAGCAACAGCTCCAGCCCCAGGTGCTGGTTGATCGCCTGATGCAGCTGCAGCAGGTCGCCGCTCTCCAGTGACTGGTGAAAGCTCTGCACCAGCAGTTGCGGGCCGTAGCGGTCGATCGTCAGGCCGCCAGCGCCTTCCTGGCTGCCGTGGAACAGGCGATAGCAATCGGTACCTTGTGCATGCAGCTCAGCGAGCAGGTCCTGGCGATGATCGAGGGCGGCGCGCAGCGCCTGATTCAAGGAAGACATAGTGCGCGCCTTGGAGAGTAATTGGGGCGCGGGAGTTTAACAGTTATGGCTCCAGCAGGCCCATTCGCCTGTGGGCCCGTTGCACCGAACCATTGCGCATGGCCCAACGCAACAACGGCGCGCTGCGCCTGACCCCGGCGCGAATCATCTGGCGCTGCAGCGGGCTTTGTTTCTGCCCGAGCATGTCGCTGGCCCAGTCCGGCAGCAGGTCGATACCGGCCTGCATCATCAGTGAGCCAAACGGCTTGGCCAAAGTACTCGGCGACGGCGCATTCAGCAGCAACCGCAGGACTTCGTGGCTGCGTTTGTCACACAGCAGTTGCGGGCGAATACGCTCAAGGTAATCGGAAATTTCCTGGCGAGAACGCGGCACATGGCGCGCCCCCAGTTGCTCGGCCACCAGGGCTATTTCGCTGTAGTACCGGTCTTGATCCCTGGGGGATAACTCCGGGTTGCGGTAACGCAGGTGGGCCGCAAGAAAGTTACTGACCTCCGCCACATGCACCCAGGTCAGCAACTCGGGATCGCTGGCCGCATACGGTCGGCCATCAGGTGCATGGCCGACCACTTGCAGGTGAATGGTGCGCACTTTCTCGATCAGCCATTCGGCGTCGCGGCGCGAACCGAATGTGGTCCCGGAAATGAACTGCGAGGTACGCCGCAAGCGCCCGAGCATGTCTTGTCGAAAGTTTGAATGGTCCCACACGCCGGCCAGGGCCAGCGGGTGCAACGCCTGCAACATCAGCGCGCTGATGCCGCCAATCAACATGCTGCTGAAGTCGCCATGGACCTTCCAGCTCACCGAGTTCGGCCCAAAGAGACCTGGATCACCCTTGGGGGTTTCCAGGTCGAGTTGACCCAGCGACAAGCCGGTCAGGCTCATCAGCTGGTTTTCGATGCGGCTGCGAATGAATTCCATGGGTTCCTATCGGTTGAGGCGCTTGTCGATCAGGCCATCTACCACGCTCGGGTCGGCCAGGGTGGAAGTATCCCCCAGGCTGTCCAGTTCGTTGCAGGCAATCTTGCGCAAAATCCGCCGCATGATCTTGCCTGAGCGGGTTTTCGGCAAGGCCGGTGCCCATTGAATCAGCTCGGGCTTGGCGAAACTGCCGATTTCCTTGCTTACCAGATCCAGCAGGTGTTTTTTCAGCGCCTCGTCGGGCTCGACGCCATTCATGGGCGTGACGAAGGCATAGATGCCCTGGCCTTTGACGTCGTGGGGATAGCCCACCACGGCGGCTTCGGCGACCTGATCATGCAACACCAGCGCGCTTTCCACCTCGGCGGTGCCGATACGGTGCCCGGACACGTTGATCACATCATCGATACGTCCGGTGATCCAGTAGTCGCCGTTCTCGTCTCGCCGGGCGCCGTCGCCGGTGAAGTAGTAGCCCGGATAGGGTTTGAAATAGGTATCGATCATCCGTTGCGGGTCGCCGTACACGCTGCGAATCTGCCCCGGCCAACTGGATTTAATCGCCAGCACGCCGCCGCCGGCGCCGCTGATTTCCTTGCCTTGCTCATCCAGCAGTACGGGCACCACGCCAAACATGGGTTGGGTGGCGCAACCGGGCTTGATCCGTTGGGCGCTGACCAGCGGGCTGAGCATGATGCCGCCGGTTTCGGTCTGCCACCAGGTGTCGACAATCGGGCAGCGTTGTTCGCCCACTGCGTTGAAGTACCAGTCCCAGGCCTCCGGGTTGATCGGTTCGCCGACACTGCCCAGCAGGCGAAGGCTGGCGCGGGAGGTGTTTTCCAGTGGGCCGTGGCCTTCACGCATCAGCGCGCGCAACGCCGTAGGCGCGGTGTAGAAGATATTGACCTGATGCTTGTCGATCACCTGCCAGAAGCGCGAGCTGTCCGGATAACTCGGCACACCCTCGAACATCAGCGATGTGGCGCCATTGGCCAATGGCCCATAGACGATATAACTGTGGCCGGTCACCCAGCCGACATCGGCGGTGCACCAGAACACTTCGCCGTCGCGGTAGTCGAGTACGTACTTGAATGTCATCGCAGCCTGCAGCAGGTAACCGCCGGTGGTGTGGAGCACACCTTTGGGTTTGCCGGTGCTGCCGGAGGTGTAGAGGATAAACAGCGGGTCTTCCGCGTCCATTGGCTCGGGCGGGCAGTCGTCGCTGGCCGCGTCCAGGGCTTGCTGATACTTGAGGTCGCGCCCTTCAGTCCAATTGACCGCCGCGCCGGTGCGCTGCACTACCAGTACCGTGCTGACGTCCGGGCAACTGGCCAGGGCCTTGTCGACATTCTGTTTCAGCGCTACCGGCTTGCCCCCGCGTACGCCTTCATCGGCGGTGATCACTGTGCGGCAGTCGGCGTCGAGAATGCGGTCGCGCAGGGCGTCTGGCGAGAAACCACCAAACACCACCGAATGCACCGCACCGATCCGCGTACAGGCCAGCATGGCGTAGGCCGCCTCGGGAATCATCGGCATGTAGATACACACCCGGTCGCCTTTCTTCACGCCACGGCTTTTCAGCACGTTGGCTAGACGGCTGACGTTTTGGTGGAGTTGGCGGTAGGTAATTTTGGAAGACTTTGCAGGATCATCGCCTTCCCAGATGAAGGCCGGCTGGTCGGCACGTTGGGCCAGGTGACGGTCGATGCAGTTGTAACTGACGTTCAGTTGGCCGCCGGCAAACCATTGGGCGGCACCGGTCTTGATGTCGGATGTCTGGACGGTCTGCCAGGGCGTGGACCAGTCGAGAAAGCGCTTGGCTTGTTCGGCCCAGAAGGTGTCGGGTTGCTCGACGGATTGGCGGTAGAGGCGCTGATAGTCCTCTTGACTGAGTTGCGCAGCCCGGCGGACGGCATCGGCGGAGGGGAACATGCTGATATCGAACATGAGGGATCCTTATTCTTGTTTTTGCGACAAGCAATAAAGATGCACCCTGTGGCAGGCGGGTTCAAGGCCAACGTCCAAACAGACGTTGGCCTTGCGGGCATTACATCAACCGCGGTGACGGCCGCGGAAGTAGTTGATCAACCCTTGGGTGGACGCATCGTCCGCAGGCTGTTCTTCGGTGCCGGTCAGGCGGTTGTAGACGCCTTTGCCCAGCTCCTTGCCCAGCTCCACGCCCCATTGGTCGAAGGCGTTGATACCCCAGATGACGCTTTGCACGAACACTTTGTGCTCATACATCGCCACCAGCGCGCCGAGGCGACGAGGGCTGATGCGCTCAACCACAATGGTGTTGCTCGGACGGTTGCCCGGGATCACCTTGTGCGGTGCCAGCTTCTGCACTTCGGCTTCGGCCATGCCTTTGTCGCGCAGCTCGGCTTCAGCTTCGGCGCGGGTCTTGCCGAGCATCAGGGCCTGGCTCTGGGACAGGCAGTTGGCGTACAGCCACTGATGGTGGTCGGAGACCGGGTTGAAGCTGACGATCGGCACGATGAAGTCGGCCGGGATCAGCTGGGTGCCCTGGTGCAGCAACTGGTGGTAAGCATGCTGACCGTTGCAGCCTACGCCGCCCCAGATAACCGGGCCGGTGTCGGTGGAAACCGGCGTACCGTCCTGGCGCACGCTCTTGCCGTTGGATTCCATATCCAGCTGTTGCAGGTGCTTGGTGATGTTACGCAGATAGTGGTCGTACGGCAGGATCGCGTGACTCTGCGCGCCCCAGAAATTGCCGTACCACACGCCCAGCAGACCCAGCAGCACGGGCATGTTCGCTTCGAACGGCGCGGTCTGGAAGTGCTGGTCCATGGTGTAGGCACCGGACAGCAGTTCCTTGAAGTTGGACATGCCGATGGCCAGCGCGATCGGCAGGCCGATGGCCGACCACAGCGAGTAACGACCGCCCACCCAGTCCCACATCGGGAAGATGTTTTCTTCGCGGATACCGAAGGCCACGGCGGCGGCGTTGTTGCTCGACACAGCGATGAAGTGGCGATACAGCTCGGCTTCCGAGCCACCCTGGGCCAGGTACCAGGCGCGGGCGGCCTGGGCGTTTTTCAGGGTTTCGAGGGTGTTGAAGGATTTCGACGAGACGATGAACAGCGTGGTCTCGGCGCGCAGCTTCATGGTCAGCTCGTGGAACTCACTGCCGTCGATGTTCGCCAGGTAATGGCAGCGCACGCCTTTGTGGGCGTAGGACAACAGTGCTTCAGACACCAGCTCCGGGCCGAGGAACGAGCCACCGATGCCGATGTTCACCACGTCGGTGATCGGCTTCTCGGTGTAGCCACGCCACAGGCCATCGTGGATGCGCCCGACCAGGTCAGTGATCTGGTTCAGCACCTTGTGCACGTCCGGCATGATGTTCACGCCGTTGACCGACAGCTTGTCACCCACTGGACGACGCAGCGCGGTGTGCAGCGCCGGGCGGCCTTCGGAAGAGTTGACCGGCTCGCCGTTGAACAGCGACTTGATCGCGCCCTGAAGGTCGACTTCCTTGGCCAGGCCTACCAGCAGGTCGCGGGTTTCGCTGGTGATCAGGTTTTTCGAGTAATCGAGGAAAAGTCCGCAGCTGCTCAAGGTGAACTGGGTAAAGCGCTGGGGATCGGCATTAAAGGCTTCGCGCATGCTGAAATCCTGCATGGCTTGGCGATGTTGATTGAGCGCTTGCCAGGCGGGCAGAGCGGTAACGTCATGAGGAGTGCGGTAGTACGCCATCGCTGCGGGTTTCCTTTTTATTGCTGGGACTGCTGGTAGGACACTTTAAAGCCGGGAATGTGCTGTCTTTGTGAAGATGACAGGCTCCGGTCGACGCCAACGAATAGCGTAGGGCGAATACATTAAACCTAGCGTGTCGATCTGTCTTGGCTTTGTCTGCGCTGTGGCCGGTACTTTTTTATACCGGCCGATCAGGCAGTGCAACAGGCGGGGTATGCGGCGGGGTCAGTTCAGGTGCAAATGCAGGTTGTCGATCAGCCGGGTGGCGCCCAGGTAGGCGGCGACCAGAATCACCAGATCCTTGTCTTCAGCGGTGGCCGGGCGCAGGTGCAGGCCCTGGCGGACCTCCAGGTAGTCCATGCGAAAACCGGCGGCTTCAATCTGCTGGACCTGTGCGGCACGCAGTTTGGCGAAATCGCGGTCGCCCGCTTCAATGGCGGCGGCAATCTGGCTGAGGCTGCGGTACAGCACCGGCGCGATGGCGCGCTGCTCTTCGGTGAGATAACCATTGCGCGACGACAGCGCGAGGCCATCGTCGGCGCGAACGGTCGGCTCGCCGATAATCTGGATCGGCATGTTCAGGTCATGGACCATGGCGCGAATGACTGCCAGTTGCTGGTAGTCCTTCTGGCCAAAGATCGCCAGGTCTGGCTGGACCATATTGAACAGCTTGCTGACCACCGTGGCCACGCCTTCAAAATGCCCGGGACGGCTGGCGCCGCACAGGCCTTCGGACAGTTGTGGCACGCTGACCCGTGTCTGGCCGGCCATGCCGTCGGGGTACATCTCGTCGACGGTCGGGGCGAACAGCAGGTTGCAACCGGCTTGCAGCAGCTTCTCCTGGTCAGCCGCCAGGGTGCGTGGGTATTTGTCCAAGTCTTCGCCGGCGCCAAATTGCAGCGGGTTGACGAAAATGCTCGCGACGACGAAGTCCGCTTGTTGCGCCGCCTTGGTCACCAGCGTGGCATGGCCGCTGTGCAGGTTGCCCATGGTGGGCACGAAGCCGATGCGTTTGCCCGCGCTGCGGGCATGGGCGACGGCGGCGCGCAGTTCGCGCACGGTTTTGACGGTGTTCATGCAGAGAATCCGTGTTCAGCGCCTGGGAAGGTAGCGGCTTTGACTTCGCTGACGTAGGCGGCAAGCGCCGATTGAATGCTGTCCTGGCCAGCCATGAAGTTCTTCACGAACTTGGGTACGCGACCGGTCAGGGACAGGCCCAGCATGTCGTGCAGCACCAATACCTGGCCGTCGGTGCCGGAACCTGCGCCGATACCAATCACCGGGATTTTGACGGCCTGGGTGATTTCCGCTGCCAACTCGCTTGGTACGCATTCCAACAGAATCATGCATGCACCGGCCTGCTCCAGGGCGATGGCATCGGCCCGCATCTGGCGCGCCTGGGCTTCGCCGCGGCCCTGTACCTTGTAGCCGCCGAGGATATTCACCGACTGGGGCGTCAGGCCCATGTGCGCGCAAACCGGCACGCCGCGTTCGGCCAGCAAGCGAATCGACTCCGCGAGCCAGGCAGCACCTTCAACCTTGACCATGTGCGCACCGGCACGCATCAGTTGAGCGCTGTTGGTCAGGGTCTGTTCGATGGTGGCGTCGGCCATGAAGGGCAGGTCGGCGATGATGAAGGCGCCTTCGTTCCCGCGTTTGACGCAGGCTGTGTGGTAAGCGATTTCGTCGTTGGTGACCGGCAGGGTGCTGTCATTCCCTTGTAGAACCATGCCCAGGGAGTCCCCCACCAACAACACTTCAACCCCTGCCTGGCAGCTGGCCTGGGCAAAAGTGGCGTCGTAGCAGGTCAGCATGGTGATCTTTTCACCTTTGAGTTTGAGGCTCTGCAAGGTGCTCAGGGTAACGTTTGGCATGAAAAGGGTCCTCATTCAGGCGCTTGGAAACAGCGAGTAACGCGCGTGAGTCTTCGTTTATACAGGCGCACTTTCTTAAGGATCAGTGCTTATAAGGCCTGGATTGCGCCCTTTAGCGCCGGGTAGGCGGCAGCGGGACGCCTATAGTCGTGAGGAGGACTCTGGAAGTCAATTGGATGTGTTACCGCATTGTTACGGCCGGGGTGTTACCGCTGTTACTGATGCGATTCAGCAGGCGCCAGGCGTTCCAGGCCGACAAACGGGCAGGCGTCCAACAGGTCGCTGAGCTGGCGGCCATCGGCGAGTTGCAGGCTGGCGGGGGCCAGTTCTGCCAATGGGTAAAGCACGAATGCCCGCAGATGCATCTGATAGTGCGGCACCTTCAGGCGCGGCTCGTCGATCAACCGGTCACCAAATACCAGGATGTCCAGGTCCAGGGTGCGCGGGCCCCAGCGCTCGAGGCGCTCGCGGCCCTGGTCATTCTCGATGGTTTGCAGGGCATCAAGCAGTTGCAGGGGCGCAAGTTCGCTGTCCAGGGCCGCCACCGCATTGGTGTAGCGCGGTTGGCCCGGGAGCAGGGAATCACTTTGATAGAAAGCGGAGACGCCCGCCAGCGTGGTGTTCGGCAACTGCGCCAAGGCCTCCACGGCATGGCGCAATTGTTGTTCAGGGGCCGCCAGGTTGCTGCCCATGCCGATGTAGATACGTTCCACGTGCTTACTCGCCAGACGCACTCGAAGCGTCGCCAGCGCTACGTTTGCGCTTGCTGCCACTGCTGCGGCGACGTTTTTTCGGGCCATCGCCGGTGGCTTCGCCTTTGCTGCTGAGCTCTTTGATCATCTCGCGGCGCTGGCTGTCGTTGGCGTCCTGGTAGTCGGTCCACCACTCGCCAAGGCCGTCGGTCTGCTCGCCGGCGCTTTCACGCAGCAGCAGGAAGTCATAGCCGGCACGGAAGCGCGGGTTGTCCAGCAACAGGTCGGCACGTTTGCCGCTGCGGCGTGGCAGGCGCTCCTGCATGTCCCAGATCTCACGGATCGGCATGGTGAAGCGTTTCGGGATGGCGATGCGCTGGCATTGCTCGGCGATCAGCTCGTGAGCAGCTTCCTGCATGGCTGGAATTGCCGGCATGCCACGGTCTTGCAGGCGCATGACGCGTTTCGGCAGCGCAGGCCACAACAGGGCGGCAAAGAGGAACGCCGGGGTGACCGGTTTGTTCTGCTTGATGCGCAGGTCGGTGTTAATCAAGGCTTCGCTGATCAGCGTGTGGGTGTAGGTCGGGTTGTACTCCAGTGCCTCGGCGCTGGCCGGGAACAATGGGTCGAACAACTGCAGGTCAACCAGCATTTCGAAGGTGTCGGCGGCATAGCCGGAGAGGAACAACTTGAGCACCTCTTCGAACAGGCGTGCCGACGGGATTTCCCGCAGCATCGGCGCCAGGTCGCGAATCGGTGCGGCCGTGTGCTTCTCGATCCCGAAGTTCAACTTGGCCGCGAAACGTACGGCCCGCAGCATGCGCACCGGGTCTTCCTGGTAGCGTTGCGTCGGATCGCCGATCAGGCGCAGCAGGTTGTTGCGAATGTCGTGCACGCCGTTGGCGTAATCGAGGATGCGCTCGCTGACTGGATCGTAATAGAGGGCATTGATGGTGAAATCGCGGCGTTGCGCGTCTTCTTCCAGGGTGCCGTAGACGTTGTCCCGCAGGATGCGTCCGCTTTCATTGCGGGAAGACTGGTTGGTGTCTTCTTCTTCATCGTTTTGTGGGTGGTTGGCGCGGAAGGTCGCGACCTCGATGATCTCGCGACCAAAGTGGATATGCACCAACTTGAAGCGCCGACCAATGATCCGCGCATTGCGGAATTCGGCACGCACTTGTTCCGGCGTGGCACTGGTGGCGACGTCGAAATCCTTGGGAGTGATGTTGAGCAACATGTCGCGCACGCAACCGCCAACCAGGTAAGCCTGGTAGCCGGCGTTCTGCAAACGTTCGACGATGTTCACCGCATAACGGCTGAACTGGGCGCGTTGCAGCGAATGCTGGCTGCTATTGAGCACTTCAGGCGTGCTGCGTTTGTGTTGCGTACGACGCAAGGGAGAACGGAATGACTGGAACAACTTCTTCAGCATGGGATGCACTGTTTGAAGGAATGTTCGGCCATAACGAAGAATGACCGCATGATGGGCCGGGATTCTAGCATTTAGTCAGGGGATGGTGTAGGAACTAGCTGCAAGGCTTGAGCCAGAAGCTTAAAAGAAGGGTGGCGAGTGCCAAATTGCGGAAACTACAAGGGGAGCCGAAGCTCCCCCAGAAGTAGTTGCGTGCTCTATTTTTATTATTGGTTTCGGGCTTCTTGTTTTTGTTGATCGCCCTCGCCATGAAGCTTCACCTTCATGACACTCCCAATCGGGAGCCAAGAGCAAACGGATTGCTTTGGTCGCTGTGTTGCTGATCTACGATCCAACCAGTTCAGGCTCTGCCTTAGGGCAGTTTTTGTTGTTCTCGGCCTGGTTGCGGGGCAAGCCCCAAATGCAACGCCTCTCCAAAAGAATCAGTTAGCTGCGCCTCCGCCGTGTTGTTTTTGTTATGCGTGAGTCGATTCGTCTTATTTTTATTGTCTTGTACATTTGCTTGTTATTGTTTTTGTACTAAGCATATAGCAGGGTGCGTGCCAACTTTTGCGAGGCCCAGCAAAATAAGGGGTTCGGAGCGCTTTCGGGTTTCTTGAAGGCGAAAAAAAGCCGGGGCTTCGTTACCGTAAGCCCCGGCTTTTGTTACGTGAAAAATCAGCGGTAACAGTTTTTTCACATCTGAAGGTGTTACCTGTGGGGCCACCCACTCAGCTTTCGCTGGCAACCCCGGTCTTGCGCCGCGGGATACCCAGGCGCTGGCGCCGTTCCCACAGGCATTTACGGCTGACGCCCAGTTTGCGCGCCAGTTCGGTCTCGGTCATATGGTCCTGGTGCTCTAGGACGAAGTGCTGGAAGTAATCCTCCAATGACAAATCTTCCGTCGGCTCATGGCTGTTGTTACTGCCACCCTGCTGAGGCGGCAGGCCGATAAAGTCATCGTCATCCAGGTCGCTGAGCTCGATATCGATCCCCAGCAGCTCGGCGGAAATTTCCGGGCTCTCCGACAGAATCACTGCGCGCTCTACAGCGTTCTCCAGCTCCCGCACGTTACCCGGCCAGGAATAGTGACGGATTGCCTGCTCGGCATCGGCGGCAAACTTCAGGTCGGTACGGTTGATTCGTGCACTTTGGCGGGCCAGGAAGGCCGTAGCGATCTCATTGACGTCGGCGCCACGCTCACGCAAAGCCGGCAGTTTGAGTGCGATCACGTGCAGGCGGTAATAAAGGTCTTCACGGAACTGGCCAATTTTGGCCAGGCTTTTCAGGTCACGGTGCGTGGCCGCGATCAGTCGTACGTCGACCTTTTGCGACTGTACCGAGCCGACGCGGCGGATTTCGCCTTCCTGGAGGACCCGCAGCAAGCGTGCCTGAGCTTCCAGTGGCAGTTCGCCAATCTCGTCGAGGAACAGCGTGCCACCGTCGGCAGCTTCAACCAAGCCCGCACGGCCAGCGCTGGCGCCGGTAAAGGCGCCTTTTTCATGGCCGAACAATTCGGATTCGATCAGGGATTCGGGGATCGCCGCGCAGTTCACCGAGATCATCGGTGCCTTGGCGCGCTTGGACAGGTTGTGCAGGGCGCGGGCCACCAGTTCTTTACCGGTGCCGGATTCGCCCTGAATCAATACATTGGAGTCAGTGGGCGCCACTTTGCGGATCTTGCTGTACAGGTCCTGCATCGGTGGGCAGGAGCCGATAATGCCGATTTCGCCATTACTGTTATCCACGCCGGGCTTTTCAGCGCCGTTGACGGCCTTGCCCGCTGCCGGGCGTTCAGCCGGTGTACTGCTGGCGGATTGACGGTCACGCAGGATGCGGGCCACGGCCTGGAGCATTTCGTCGTGGTCGAAAGGCTTGGCGATGTAGTCCACCGCGCCCATCTTCATCGAGTCCACTGCCGAGCGCAGGCTGGCGTAGCTGGTCATGATCAGCACCGGCGTGCCTTGGCCGAGCTTGATCAGCTCGGTGCCAGGGGCGCCGGGCAAACGCAGGTCACTGACGATCAGGTCGAACGTGGGAATACTGAAACGCTCTTGGGCTTCCTGCACCGAGCCGGCTTCGCTGACCTGGTACTGATTACGTTCAAGCAGGCGACGCAAGGCAGAGCGGATAATGGTTTCGTCTTCGACGATCAAAATGTGCGGCATTGATTCAACTCTCTCGACGGTCTCAGTTCACAGCGGACGTCGCTTCGACATGACGCGGCAAGGTCACCCGAATACGGGTGCCGCGTTGGCTTTCGGTGTCAGCCGGGCTGTCGATGGTGATTTGTCCATAATGCTCTTCAACGATGGAATAGACCAGTGCAAGGCCCAGACCGGTACCTTCACCCGGATCCTTGGTGGTGAAGAAGGGTTCGAACAATCGATCCATGATGTTCTGTGGAATGCCGCTGCCTTCGTCCTCCACGATCAGGTCGACCGTGTGCTCGAAAGCCTCGCTCTTGACCCGTACTGCACTGCCGGCCGGCGATGCATCACGGGCGTTGGACAACAGGTTGATCAGCACTTGGGCCAGGCGTTGTGAATCGCCGTCGACCCAGTGTTCCGGATCGCACAGGTTAAAGAACTGTACTTCGAAATTGCGCCGGTTCAAGGCCAGCAGCCCAATGGCATCCTGGGCCACTTCAGCCAGGCACACGGCCTCGTCGTGATTCTGGTGAGCGCCTGCGTGGGCAAAGCTCATCAGGGACTGCACAATGCGCGAAACACGCTTGGTCTGCTCCAGAATCTGCCCGCTGATCTCGATGATTTCGCCGTCTTCTTCGCGCTCTTCCCGCAGGTTTTGCGCAAGACAGGCGATACCGGTGATCGGATTGCCGATTTCATGGGCCACACCGGCGGCCAGGCGCCCGATGCTGGCCAGTCGCTCAGAGTGCACCAGCTTGTCTTCGAGCATTTGGGTGTCGGTCAGGTCTTCTACCAGCAGCACCAGGCCGCTGTTGCCGGGCGCCAGTGGCTCATCGATGGCGGCCTTGTGCAGGTTGAGCCAGCGGGTCTGGCCGTCCAGCGCCAGGTGCTGTTTATGCAAGTGTTCGTCGGGCAGGTTGATGAAGCCCTGGAGCAATTCTTTCCACGGGTCGCCGATGGTATTCAGGCGTGAGCCCACCACGCGTTGGGCGGCGATGCCGGTGAGTTCTTCCATGGCCTTGTTCCACATCAGGATCTCTTGATCCTTGGCCAGGGAGCAGACGCCCATCGGTAACTCCTGCAGCGTCTGGCGGTGATAGCGGCGCAAGGCATCGAGTTCGGCGGCAAGGCCAGTGAGGCGCGAGTGGTAATCCTCCAGCCGGCTCTCGATGAAGTGGATGTCTTCGGTCACGTAGTTTTCGCCGCCGGCCTTGTAGGGCAGGAAGGTCTCGACCATGTCCTGGGACACGCTCGGGCCCATCAAGCCGGACAGGTTGGCTTCGATGCGGTCCCGCAGACGGCGCAGCGCATAAGGTCGGCGTTCGTCGAACGGCAGGTAGAGATCGCGCAGGGCCTGCTCGACTTCCTTTTGCGCGGCCTTGGCGCCCAATGGCTTGGCCAATTGCGTGGCGAATTCCTGGGGTGAGGCGGCATGCAATTCGCGGCGTTGCGGGCGACGCACGTTATCCACAGCGCAGGCTTCGGCGGCGCTGGTTTCTTCCGGGCTGGCGTTGGTGAACAGCGAGAAGAGGGTGAACATCAGCACGTTGGCCGCCAGCGAGGCAATCGCCGCCATGTGCCAACTGGTGTCGTCCAACACGTAGATCATGTTCAACAGCGGGATGTAGAAGCCCTGCAAGTTGCCCACCAGCGGCAGCAGCATGGTCACGGTCCATACCAGGATCCCGGCCAGCAGCCCGGCGATAAAGCCTCGGCGGTTGGCAGTCGGCCAGTACAGCACCGACAACACCCCCGGCAGGAACTGCAAGGTGGCAACGAAGGCGACGATGCCCAGGTTGGCCAGGTCCTGCTCGGCACCCAGCAACAGGTAGAAGCCATAACCGGCCATGATGATCGCGACGATCAGCGCGCGGCGGGTCCATTTCAGCCAGCGGTAGATATTGCCTTCGGCCGGTGGCTGGTAGAGTGGCAACACCAGGTGATTAAGCGCCATCCCCGACAGGGCGAGGGTGCTGACGATGATCAGCCCGCTGGAGGCTGACAAACCACCGACATAGGCCAGCAATGCCAGTGACTTGCTGTTGGCGGCAATGCCGACGCCCAGCGTGAAGTATTCGGGGTTGGTGGTAGCGCCCAGTTTCAGGCCCGCCCAGAGAATCAGCGGCACCGCCAGGCTCATCAGCAGCAGGAACAACGGCAAGCCCCAGCTGGCGCTGACCAGCGAGCGAGGATTGAGGTTTTCGGTGAAGGTCATGTGGTACATGTGCGGCATCACGATGGCCGAGGCGAAAAACACCAGAAGCAGCGTGCGCCATGGGCCTTCCTGCAATGGCGTGTGCAGCGCGGCCAGGGCGGTCTGGTTTTGCAGCAGCCACAGTTCCAGCTGTTGCGGGCCGTCAAATACCCCGTAGAGCGCATACAGGCCGACACCGCCAATGGCGATCAGCTTGATCACCGATTCAAACGCGATCGCGAACACCAGCCCTTCATGTTTCTCACGGGTAGCGATATGCCGTGAGCCGAAGAAAATCGTGAACAGGGTGATCAGTGCGCAGAAGCTCAATGCCACGCGGTGTTGCACCGGCTCACGGGTGAGGATGCTGATGGAGTCGGCCACCGCCTGGATCTGCAATGCCAGCAACGGCAGCACGCCGATCAGCATGAAGATCGTGGTCAGCGCACCGGCCCAGGTGCTGCGGAAGCGGAACGCAAACAGGTCGGCCAGGGACGACAGCTGATAGGTGCGGGTGATTTTCAGGATCGGATACAACAGCACCGGCGCCAGCAAGAACGCCCCGGACACCCCGAGATAACTCGAAAGAAAGCCGTATCCATACTGATAGGCCAGGCCCACCGTGCCATAGAACGCCCAGGCGCTGGCATACACGCCCAGGGACAAGGTGTAGGTCAACGGATGGCGAATGATCGCCCGCGGAATCATTCCACGTTCACTGATCCAGGCTACCCCGAACAGCGCGGCCAGGTAGGCGGCGCTGATCAGCAGCATCTCGGTCAGGCTAAAGCTCATCGGCATCTTTTTGGCTCTGCAGGATGAAAGTCACGACGATCAGAATCAGCCAAAGCAGATAGGGCCGGTACCAGGCGCCTGTGGCGTCGATCCACCAATCCATGATGGCAGGAGAAAACAGGTAGATCCCGACGACCAAAAGCAGGACCAATCGATAGATGTACATGTTGGCCTCTGATTGAAAAACTGCGGCGATGGTAACGGATGGCTCGCAAGCTGCAAGCGCCTTCAGCGCAATTGCGCTTCGGCCAGCGTGAGTGTGCGCGGGATCTGTGGAGCATCCCAGTGCGCAATGCCCCAATCCAGCAGTTCCCGTGGGCTGGCGTGGTTCAGTTCGTCGCCCGCTGGCTGGCCCAGGGCGCGCAGTGCTCTTAACAGCAAAGGCGTGGCCTGGTCTGTGGTCAAGGGGGGGGAACGGTAGGATTTGCCCAGCTTGTTACCGTCCGGCTGGATGATCAGCGGCACATGCAGGTAACGCGGTTGGGGCAGGCCCAGCAGTTCCTGCAGATACAGTTGGCGCGGCGTGGAGTCGAGCAGGTCGGCGCCACGCACGATGTCGGTCACACCTTGCCAGGCGTCATCGAGCACCACTGCCAGTTGGTAGGCATAAAGTCCGTCGCGGCGGCGGATAACGAAGTCGCCTACATCACGACCCAGATGCTGTCGGAATTCGCCTTGTACACGGTCGGTAAAGTGGTACTCCAGCTCCGGCACCCGCAGGCGAATGGCGGCATCTTGCTGATCGTGGCCGGCATTGCGGCATAGTCCTGGATAAATCCCGTTGTAGGGTTCCAGTTGCTTGCGTGAGCAGGTACAGGCGTAGGCCAGGCCGTGATTGAACAGACGGTTGAGCACTTCGGCGTAGGCATCGTGCCGTTCGCTTTGTCGGACCAATTCCCCGTCCCATTCGAAGCCGTAGCGTTCCAGGGCATTGAGGATTGCGGCCTGGGCGCCGGGCTCTTCCCGTGGCGGATCGAGGTCTTCCATGCGCATCAGCCAGCGGCCTTGATTGGCACGGGCGTCGAGGTAGGAGGCGAGGGCAGCGACCAGGGAACCGAAATGCAGGTGTCCGCTGGGCGTGGGGGCGAAACGCCCGATATAGGAGGAGGCAGTCATGGGGCGGATATTACTGGAAAACCAGCAAACGCCAGAAACAAAAATGGAGCGTTCGCACGCCCCATTTGTACAGCCCGGCGATGGTTACTTGCCGACCTGTTTTTCCTTGATTTCAGCCAAGGTCTTGCAGTCTACGCACAAGTCGGCGGTAGGACGCGCTTCCAGGCGGCGAATACCAATCTCGACGCCGCAGGACTCGCACCAGCCATACTCTTCGTCTTCGATGAGTTGCAGGGTCTTGTCGATTTTCTTGATCAGCTTGCGCTCGCGATCGCGGGCGCGCAGTTCAAGGGCGAACTCTTCTTCCTGGCTGGCACGGTCTGCCGGGTCCGGGAAGTTGGCCGCTTCGTCCTTCATATGGTCAACGGTACGGTCAACCTCTTGCATCAAGTCCTGTTTCCACTGCTTCAGGATCTTGGAGAAGTGTTCGCGCATGGGCTTGCCCATGTATTCCTCACCCTTCGATTCGACGTAGGGTTGGAAGCCGCTGATGCTCTGTTGCTTTGCTTGGGTGGGCATGAATGGACCGCCTCTCACTCTTCTAATCCATTGCGCAGGATTGCAACATCACCGACACCTGCCGGCCCTGCGGCTGCAAGCGGGCGAACTTACCAGATAGATTCGGGGTGCGCCACTCCCGGTTGTCGAGGCACCGTCTCCTGAGGGTTGCAAACCGCCGCAGGCCCCAGCAGGGCGGGCTTGTACGGTCTCGAATGTTGATTTTAGCTGTTTTGCAGGTAGTTGCTCGCCGTGCTTGCTACATGTCTTCGGGCAATAGAGCAGGTTTTGCGCGGCGGGTTGGGTAGAATCGGGGTTTGTCCTCACAGTTAAGGAAGGCTAATGGCTCAGCCCTACAGTGCGCGCAGTCGCGCTATCGAACCTTTCCATGTCATGGCGTTGCTGGCGCGGGCCAATGAATTGCAGGCCGCCGGTCACGACGTGATTCACCTGGAAATCGGCGAGCCGGACTTCACCACCGCCGAGCCGATCATCAAGGCCGGACAGGCGGCGCTGGCCAATGGCAAGACCCGTTATACCGCGGCCCGCGGGTTGCCGGAGTTGCGTGAGGCTATCAGCGGTTTCTACCAGCAGCGTTACGGGCTTGGCATCGATCCTGAACGCATTCTGATTACACCCGGCGGTTCCGGTGCCCTGTTGCTGGCGAGCAGTTTGCTGGTGGACCCCGGTAAGCATTGGCTGCTGGCAGACCCCGGTTACCCGTGCAACCGCCACTTCCTGCGACTGGTGGAAGGCGCGGCGCAGTTGGTCCCGGTCGGCCCCGACGTGCGTTATCAACTGACCGCCGACCTGGTGGCTCGTCATTGGGATCAGGACAGCGTGGGCGCGTTGGTCGCTTCGCCCGCCAACCCTACCGGCACCATCCTGACGCGCGATGAGTTGGCCGGGCTGTCGAGCGCCATCAAGGCGCGCAACGGGCATTTGGTGGTGGATGAGATCTATCACGGCCTGACCTACGGCACCGATGCCGCCAGCGTGCTGGAAGTCGACGATGAAGCTTTCGTTCTAAATAGTTTTTCGAAGTATTTCGGAATGACCGGCTGGCGCCTGGGTTGGCTGGTGGCACCACCGGCGGCCGTGGGTGAATTGGAGAAGTTGGCGCAGAATCTCTACATCAGCGCACCGAGCATGGCACAGCATGCGGCCCTGGCCTGCTTTACCCCGGAAACGTTGAATATTCTTGAGGATCGCCGGGCCGAGTTTGGCCGTCGTCGCGACTTCCTGCTGCCAGCCCTGCGGGAGCTCGGCTTCGGCATCGCTGTCGAGCCGGAAGGTGCGTTCTACTTGTATGCCGATATCAGCAAATTCGGCGGCGATGCCTTCGCCTTCTGCCGACACTTCCTCGAAACCGAGCACGTTGCGTTCACTCCAGGCCTGGATTTCGGACGCTATCAAGCCGGTCACCATGTGCGTTTTGCCTACACGCAAAACCTTGATCGCCTACAGGAAGCCGTCGAGCGGATTGCCCGTGGCTTGCGGAGTTGGCAAGGCTGATGCGCTTTAATCCTCCCCTCGAAGAAGGCCGGCTGATCCGCCGCTACAAGCGTTTTCTCGCCGATATCGAAACCGTTACCGGCGAGTTCCTGACCATTCACTGTCCGAACACCGGCTCGATGTTCAACTGCATGCTGGAAGGTGGTCAAGTCTGGTTCAGCCGCTCCAATGACCCCAAGCGCAAGCTGCCCGGTACTTGGGAAATCAGCGAAACCCCGCAAGGGCGCCTGGCGTGTGTGAATACCGCGCGGGCCAATCAGTTGGTGGAAGAGGCGCTGCGGGCCGGGGTTATCACGGAACTCAATGGTTTTACCGCGTTGAAGCGTGAAGTGGCCTACGGTCAGGAAAACAGTCGGATCGATTTCCGTCTGGATTACCCAGCGGGCCCGGCGTATGTCGAAGTCAAAAGCGTCACCCTCGGTTTTGACGGGACCTCGACCGCGGCATTCCCCGATGCAGTGACCCAGCGCGGGGCCAAGCATTTGCGGGAGTTGGCGCATCTGGCGCGTGAGGGTGTGCGGGCGGTGCAGTTGTACTGCGTCAACCTCTCGGGGATCGATGCGGTGCGTCCTGCCGAAGAAATTGATGCCGGTTATGCGGCCGCGTTGCGTGAGGCCAAAGCGGCGGGCGTCGAGGTGTTGGCCTATGGCGTGAGGGTGACGTCAGAGGAAATCTGCGTCGAGCGTCGCCTGGAAGTATTGCTCGGCGGTTAGATTTCTACCCAAAGACCCTGTTCGTCCTCGCGGCCGGGCAGGGCTGTCAGGCTCTGGCCGGCACAAGGCCCGGCGACGCACTCTCCGCTTTCGATCAGGAACAGCGCGCCATGGGTGGCGCAGTGGATCAGGCTGGCGCTGGGGTCTAGAAACTGGTGCGGCTGCCATTCCAGCGGCACCCCGCGATGTGGGCAGCGGTTGATATAGAAGTAGGCAATGCCTTCGCGACGCACGGCAAACAGCTTGCGGCCGTCGATATCGAAACCGAGACTGGCGTTGGGTGCGAGTTCGCTCGAGGTGCAGAGAAACTTCATGTCGATCCTTAAGTACCGTCGTTGGCGGGCTGCAAGGCTATCCTGATTTTACCGAAGAGCCCGGCGCTTGACGTGCAAATGCAAACAATTATCAAATGCCGGCTTCGCCCGTTAGCTGACTGGGCGCTCTGTACGATGTCAGGCAGCCTTGATCTGTCACATTGCGAGTGTTTCAGCGGGCTCACCCCTTGGAAGGAAACCCTTTTATGCGCCTGAGTGCCAGTGCTATCGCGCTCGTTGTCGGACTGCTGGTCAACGCTGGGGCCCAGGCCTCTGAACTGCCACAACGCTGGGTCAGTGCTGGTGGTGCGTTGTCGGAATGGGTGACGGCCCTGGGCGGTGAGTCAAAGTTGGTGGGCGTGGATACCACCAGCCAGCATCCGGAATCCCTCAAGGCGTTGCCGAGCATTGGTTACCAGCGGCAGTTGTCGGCGGAAGGCATTCTGAGCCTGCGTCCGCAGATCCTGGTGGGCACCGAGGAAATGGGCCCGCCGCCGGTGCTGGCGCAAATCCGCAACGCCGGTGTGAAAGTGGAGCTATTTTCGGCTGAGCCGGATTTGCCGACCCTGCAAGGCAACCTTCAGCATCTGGGCAAGTTGCTGGGCAGCGAAGCGAAGGCTGCCGAGCTGTTCAGCGACTATCAACAACAACTTGATCAACAAAAGAACTGGGTGACCAAGGCCCAATCCACACAAAAGGCACCCGGCGTCTTGTTGTTGCTGGGACATGCCGGCGGAAAACCGCTGATCGCCGGCAAAGACACGGCGGCTGACTGGATGTTGCAGCAGGCCGGCGGCCATAACCTGGCGACCCACAAGGGTTACAAACCTTTTTCCGTCGAGTCACTGGCGGGGCTCAATCCTGAGGTGCTGGTGTTTGCCGATCGCGCCTTGACCGGGGATGCGGCCCGCGCCGCGTTGTTCAAGGAAAATCCGATCCTGGCTTCGACGCCAGCAGCCAAGAATGGACGCGTCTATGAGCTGGACCCGACGCTGCTGGTTGGTGGGCTTGGGCCGCGCTTGCCGCAAAGCCTGGTGAAGCTGTCTGCCGGGTTCTATCCGTCTCAGGCTAATACCGCCCCATGACCACTCTGGTTAAACCGCGAACCCTGTTTATGGGCTTGAGTCTGCTGTGTGTATTGGCGATCTGGTTATCATTGGCCCTGGGGCCGGTGAGTTTGCCGTTGATGGACACACTGCGGGCAGCCTTACGCTTGATGGGTGTGCCAATCGAGGCCCAAGGCCTGGAGCAGGCGGAGTTGATCCTCGGGCAGATTCGCCTGCCGCGTACGTTGCTGGGCCTGGCCGTCGGCGGGGTTCTGGCACTTTCCGGCGTCGCAATGCAGGGGCTGTTTCGCAACCCCTTGGCTGATCCCGGGTTGGTCGGGGTGTCCAGCGGTGCGGCGTTGGGCGCGGCGATTGCGATTGTCGGTGGTTCGTTTTTTGGTGGTTTGCCAGACGTCCTCGGGCCTTATCTGCTGTCGTTGTGTGCCTTCCTCGGGGGGTTGGGGGTAACAGCGCTGGTCTATCGCCTGGGTCGACGCAACGGCCAAACCAATGTCGCGACCATGTTGCTGGCGGGGATCGCCCTGACGGCGCTCGCCAGTTCGGCGGTGGGCCTTTTCACCTACCTGGCGGATGACGCCACCTTGCGCACCCTGACGTTCTGGAACCTGGGCAGCCTGAATGGCGCCAGCTACTCGCGGTTATGGCCGCTGCTGCTGGTCAGCGCTGGCGTCGCCCTTTGGCTGCCGCGGCGGGCCAAGGCGCTGAATGCACTCCTGTTGGGTGAGTCGGAAGCCAGTCACTTGGGCATTGATGTTGAAGGCCTCAAGCGCGAACTTGTGTTCTGCACTGCATTGGGGGTGGGCGCGGCGGTGGCAGCGGCGGGGATGATTGGCTTTGTCGGGCTGGTGGTGCCGCATCTGGTGCGCCTGCTGGCGGGGCCGGATCATCGGGTGCTGCTGCCAGCCTCAGTGCTCGCGGGGGCGAGTTTGCTGTTGTTTGCCGATCTGGTAGCGCGACTGGCCTTGGCGCCGGCGGAATTGCCGATTGGCATTGTTACCGCGTTTATCGGTGCGCCGTTTTTTCTCTACCTGTTGTTGCGAGGGCGCGCCTGATGCTGCGAGTAGAGGACCTGCAGGTCCGCCGTGGGCGCAAAACCGTGTTGGCGGACGTCACCCTGGACCTGCTGCCAGGTGAAGTGCTTGGCGTGTTGGGCCCCAACGGTGCGGGGAAAAGTACATTGCTCGGTGCGTTATGCGGTGAGTTGCAGCCCGACGAAGGCCGTGTGTGGCTGGATGAGCGTGAGTTGAAAGACTGGGGCGGAGCGCAGCGTGCCCAGCGCCTTGCGGTATTGCCGCAAACCTCAACCCTGGACTTTGCCTTTCGCGTCGAAGAGGTGGTGGGCATGGGGCGCTTGCCTCATCAGACTGGCCGGGTGCGTGACGATGAAATCATCAATGCTGCCTTGCAGGCTGCCGACGTCGGCCACTTGAGCGGGCGCAGTTACCTGGCATTGTCGGGCGGCGAGCGTCAGCGTGTGCACCTCGCGCGGGTGCTGGCGCAGCTATGGCCGGGTGAGGCGGGGCAGACCTTGTTGCTGGATGAGCCGACGTCAATGCTTGATCCGCTGCATCAGCACACGACCTTGCAGGCGATCCGCAGCTTTGCCGACCGGGGTGCTGCGGTGCTGGTGATCCTTCACGACTTGAACCTGGCGGCGCGCTACTGTGATCGTATCCTGTTGCTGGAGGATGGTCGGCCCCATGCGTTGGATACACCGGCACAAGTGTTCCGGCCTGAGCCACTGAAGGCGGTATTTGGGCTGGATGTGTTGGTGCAGCCGCATCCGGAGCGCGGCCATCCGTTGATCATTGCACGCTGAAAATCGCCGCAGCTTTTTATGGGCAAAAAAAGACCCGGCAGAGCCGGGTCAAATAACCGTGATTAGCCTGATGAGGAGATAATCTGAGAGTCCGAACCAATGGTCTTTCAGTTATCGGCTGATCTCGCGACCAGTTGTGATAATCATAACGATTCTCATTTGAGAGTCAACATTTGTTTTTGCGCCTCTTCAAATTTCCTCAAGCATTTGTTTGGAATCCCTGGAAACGTGAGTGCAGGTTGCCGTCTCAATTCTTTTGGCGTGCCGAAAGAGCGTCCAGCTGACGGTTTAAAGCTTCCTTGCGTTCAACGGGAATGTCATTCCAGTGCACATCCATCAGCGCGCCTTCAATGGCATACAACAACACTTTGGATGCTCTGAAACCGCGGGTGCGTACGGCACGGTACGCGTCGACTGCCCCCAGGCGGCGTAGGTCGGACGCACTGTGGATGCCCACCGCATGCAGCCATTGCGCCGACGTCTTGCCAAGGTTTTTCAGGTGTTGCAGCTCATCATTCATCAAGCCTCCTTGCGACGGCCGAATGGTTCGGTGGGTATCGTGACCAGGCAAGCCTGAAAGGAGTGTAGCGCTCAGTAGGAAAAGCGTAGTTCTTTGGTCGGCAACGACCTAAAAGCTTCTAAGGCAGGCGGGGATTTTGGTGTAGGAAAGGGTGAAGCCCCCGGTACGCCTTGTGCGTAGCCGGGAGGCGATGCAGTGGTTTTACCGTGTGCGGTAGCGCAAGCGCGTGCCGAAATTGACGGACATCAGTATCTCGTCAGCGCTCAACTCAGGTGGGAAATACGTGCCGGAGATCTGGGCATGCGCCAGGCTCGCGCCTTCCAGTGGGTTGTCACGTAAATCCAGGCCACGCAAGTCGGCGGAACGGAAATAAGCGTCGGTGAAATCCACGCCTTCGGCATTCAGGTCGCGCAGGTCCAGGCCGCGAAAGTCGCCACCGCGCATATCGATGGTGCCGTCTTTCGGGCGCTCCTGGTTGAAGCCGCGGATGTCATCTTTATGCAGAAGCGCGTACAGCGGGGTATCAAGTAGCTTCGGATGGCTCACAATGGCGACTCCCGTGTTGGAATTATGGCGCCATTATAGTGCCACTATTGCTCGGCCGTGAGCCCCGGAAGGCTACACGACCAAGAAATATTTCTTACAGGCCCGGCAGGCGCTGGCGAATATGTGCCACCAGTGCGTCCAAGGTTCCGCTTTCATTGGTTTCCACGCGTTTGCTCAGCAGTAGCTCTTCAGCACCGAGTGGGTCACGGGTGGACTGCTGCTCTTCGATGATGTTCAGGGTGGCGTCGGAAGGATCGTTCTTGTCCGCCTGACGCTGTGCCAGCCAAGCGGCAATAACAGCCTGTGGCGCATTGCAATCGAGGATCAGGAACGGTGCGCCGGTGGCCTCGGCGATCTTGGCTGCAGCGTCGCGTTGTTCACGCTTGAGGAAGGTCGCGTCCAGTACCACCGGGAAACCGGCGCGCAGTACGGTGTCGGCGATCTCGTTCAGGCGTGCGTAGGTGGCGGCGCTGGCGTCTGCGGCGTAGATCCCGGCCTGCGGCGTGTTCTCGACCTTCTGCTCGCCGAACAGGCGTTTGCGCTCCACGTCCGAACGTAGGCGAATCGCCCCCAATGCTTCTACGAGGCGCATGGATACATGGCTTTTGCCAACGGCCGATACGCCGTGGGTGATGGCCAAGAAGCGCGATGGGATGGTGCTGTAGCTTTCTGCCAGGTTGGCGTAGTTGCGGTATTGGCGCAGGGTGGTAGCACGCTGCACCGCGTCCGCCTCGGAAGGCATGCTGAACAGCGCGACCTTGGCGCGTACCAAGGCGCGATAGGCTTTATAGAAGTTCAGCACCTCCAGGCCTTGATAGTCGCCGGTCAGCTCCAGGTACTGGCTGATGAAGCGTCGCGCCAGGCTCTTGAGGCCACGGTCTTCCAGGTCCATCGCCAGGAAGCCGGTGTCGGCATACACGTCGGTGAAGCGGAATGGCTCGTTGAACTCGATGCAGTCGAAGATCACCACGTGGCCATCAATCATCGTGGCGTTACCCAAGTGGATATCACCGTGGCATTCGCGGGTAAAGCCGTTGAGCTTGCGCTGTTCGAACAGGGGCTTGAGGCGTTCGAAGCTGCTTTCGGCCCAGGCCTGCAAGGCATCCAGTTGAGCCAGGTCGGCTTTGTCGCTGAGGAACGGGCGGATCTGCTCGAAGTTCTGCAGCACCGGCGCCATGACGTCGTGCGGGGTGCCGGCGGAGTGGGTGGCCGGCACTTTCGGGGCGTTCAGGTGAAAGTGCGCGATCTGCCTGGCCATTTCGTCGATGTGCGCGTTGGTCAATTCGCCGTTGGCTTGCAAGGTGCTGAGCAGTTGGCTCTGCGGGAACTGGCGCATTTTCAGCACGTAGTCGACCACCGGCCCGTCGCCACCCAATTGCGGTGCTTCGGCGCTGCCGGTGATTGGCAACACTTCAAGATACAAATCATCGGTCAGGCGCTGGTTGAGGCGCAGCTCTTCATTGCAGAAGTGGCCCCGTGCTTCCAGGGTGGTGAAATCGAGGAAGCCAAAATTCACCGGTTTCTTCATCTTGTAGGCGTAGTCACCCGTGAGCAGGACCCAGGAAATATGGGTCTCGATGACTTGGAACTGATCCACCGGATGGGGAAACAGGGCCGGGTTTTGCAGGGCTGCAATCAGGGACTGGCTCACGGGCGATCCTTCAGAGTCTGGGAAAATTCATGGCGGGCATTATGGCTGCTACAGACGGTCGTGCAAACCGCTGTCCGGCTCATGTTGGTCATCAATAAAGTGCGTATAATCCGCCGCCATGACTCGTACCCGATCTCCCCGTTCCCGTAAAAAACCTCCTTCCCGCGGCCTGCGCCCTTGGCTGGGCTGGGCGCTTAAGCTCGGCCTGGTAGGGCTTGTAGTGATCGCCGGCTTCGCGGTTTACCTCGATGCCGTGGTCCAGGAGAAGTTCTCCGGCAAGCGCTGGACCATTCCGGCCAAGGTATACGCGCGCCCGCTGGAACTGTTCACCGGCCAGAAGCTGAGCAAGGATGACTTCCTCACCGAACTCGATGCCCTGGGCTATCGCCGCGAACCCGTGAGCAACGGCCCCGGTGCCGCTGCCGTCTCCGGTAACACCGTCGACTTGAACACCCGCGGCTTCCAGTTCTATGAAGGCCTGGAAAAACCCCAGCCGGTGCGCGTGCGTTTCTCTGGCGACTATGTGGCCGAGCTGTCCTCGCTCAACGGCTCGAAGTTACCTGTGGTGCGCCTGGAACCCTTAATGATCGGTGGGATTTATCCTAAAAACCTGGAAGACCGCATCCTGATCAAGATCGATCAGGTGCCGCCTTACCTGCTGGATACCCTGATTGCCGTAGAAGACCGGGATTTCTACAGCCACTGGGGCGTATCACCCAAGTCCATCGCTCGCGCCGTGTGGGTCAATACCTCCGGCGGCAAGATGACCCAGGGCGGCAGTACGCTGACGCAACAATTGGTCAAGAACTTCTACCTGACCAACGAACGCAGCCTGACCCGTAAGCTGACCGAAGCCATGATGGCGATGCTGCTGGAGCTGCATTACAGCAAGCAGGAAATTCTTGAGGCGTACCTCAATGAAGTGTTCGTTGGCCAGGACGGTCAGCGTGCAGTGCACGGTTTCGGTCTGGCCAGCCAGTTCTTCTTCGGCCAGCCGTTGTCCGAGTTGAAACTGCATCAAGTGGCGCTGCTGGTGGGCATGGTCAAGGGGCCGTCCTACTACAACCCGCGTCGCAACCCGGAGCGGGCGTTGGAGCGGCGTAACCTGGTGCTCGACGTACTTGAGCAGCAAGGTGTCGCAACTCCGGAGCAAGTCGCTGCCGCGAAGAAAATGCCACTGGGTGTGACTACTCGCGGCAAGCTGGCCGACAGCTCCTTCCCGGGCTTCATCGATTTGGTCAAACGCCAACTGCGTGAAGACTACCGCGACGAAGACTTGACCGAAGAGGGCCTGCGGATCTTCACCAGTTTCGACCCGATCCTGCAAATGAAGGCTGAAGCTTCGGTCAATGACACCTTCAAACGCCTGGCAGGCCGTAAAGGCTCTGACGACGTCGAGGCGGCGATGGTGGTGACCAACCCGGAAACCGGTGAGGTCCAGGCCATGATCGGCAGTCGCCAGGCCAGCTTTGCCGGGTTCAACCGGGCGCTGGACGCGGTGCGGCCGATCGGCTCGCTGGTCAAGCCGGCGGTATATCTGACTGCTTTGGAAAAACCGAGCAAGTACACGCTGACCAGTTGGCTGTCCGATGACCCGTTGTCGGTCAAAGGAGCCGATGGCCAGATGTGGACGCCGCATAACTTTGATCGTCGCTCCCACGGTACGATTTTCCTGTACCAGGGCCTGGCGCATTCCTACAACATCTCGACCTCCCGTCTTGGCCTTGAGCTGGGCGTGCCGAATGTTCTCAAGACGCTCGGTCGGCTGGGCATCACTCGCGAGTTCCCAGCGTTCCCGTCGATGCTGTTGGGTGCGGGTGCAATGAGCCCGATGGAAGTCGCGACCATGTACCAGACCCTGGCCAACGGTGGTTTCAATACGCCGATGCGCGGGATCCGCAGCGTTTTGACGGCTGAAGGCGAACCGCTCAAGCGTTATCCGTTCCAGATTCAGCAGCGCTTTGACCCGGCTTCGATCTACCTGATCCAGAACGCCATGCAGCGCGTTATGCGTGAAGGTACCGGACGCTCGGCCTACAACGTGTTGCCGGCCAATCTGACACTGGCTGGCAAGAGTGGTACCAGTAACGATTCCCGGGACAGCTGGTTCGCTGGTTTCAGCCAGGACCTGCTGGCGGTGGTCTGGCTGGGGCGCGACGACAACGGCAAGACGCCGTTCACCGGTGCCACCGGCGCATTGCAGGTGTGGACCAGTTTCATGAAGAAGGCCGATCCACTGCCGCTGAACATGCCGCAGCCGGACAATATCGTTCAGGCCTGGATCGATCCGCATACCGGGCAGGGTTCCGATGCCAACTGTCCGGGCGCGGTGCAGATGCCGTATATTCGCGGCAGCGAACCGCCACCCGGTGCAGCGTGCGGTGCCAGTGCACCCGCGAGCGCTGAATCGGTGATGGATTGGGTCAAGGGCTGGATGAATTAAGCAAAGAGGGTTTCACGTGAACAAGTTGTTGATTCCAGCTATTACAGTTTTGGCATTGCTCGGTGGTTGCGCCAGCGTGGAGCGTGGCTCTATTCCGGTGGTGGATTCCAGTACAACGGTGTCCAACAACGACCGGATCTCGGCCAATGGCGGCTTCCGTCAAACCGTCACCAACCGTCCTGCCCAGGCCCGGCCTCAGGCGCAAGCCGTGCCCCAGGATTCGGGTGTAGTGGTCATGATCCCGGGCGGCGGCGCAGCTACCTCAGCTCCGATCAGTACGCAGCCATGGACGCCTGGCCCGAGTACGTCGGGCCCGATCGACTCCACGCCGATTCAAACGGCACCGATCAACCAGGGCACCTACACCATGCCGTCGACGCCAAGCGGAATCCCTTCTGCCAGCAGCGCCGGTGGCCTGTCAGCCGATGAGCAGTTGGATGGCCCGGTGCTGGCGTTGCTCACCACTGCCCAACAGCAGCAGTCGGGGGGCGATTTGAACGGCGCATCGTCGAGCCTTGAGCGCGCCCAGCGCGTGGCGCCTCGTGAGCCGCAAGTACTTTATCGCCTGGCTCAGGTTCGCATGGCTCAAGGCGATGCCCCGCAGGCTGAACAATTTGCCCGCCGTGGCCTGACCCTGGCCAATGGCCGTCCTGATCTGCAGGCCAGCCTGTGGAGCTTGATCGGTGACGCCCGTGAGAAGCAGGGCGATGCCGCAGGCGCTGCCCAGGCTCGGCAAAAAGCCAAGGTAAGCCTCTGATGGATGCACGCTTTCCGGCGATTGCCGAACAGTTGTTGTTGATCGAGCGCGAGCTGCGCTTGCAGGGCTGGTGGGACGAAGTGTCCCCCAGTGCTGAAGCGTTGAGCAGCGTTGAACCCTTTTCCGTTGACACCCTGGACTTTCACCAGTGGCTGCAATGGATTTTCCTGACACGGATGAAGCAGATCCTTGAACAGGACCTGCCATTGCCCAATGCGTCGGGGATTCTGGAAATGGCCGAGATAGTTTACGCCGATCGTCCGCTCGAGAGCCTTGGCCTACGGACTGCGCTGAAAAAGTTCGATCAACTGATCGTCGACGCTCGTTAATTGCCTGGCTGCCGGTTTTTCCGGCAGTCTTGCGCATATTTCTACCGCTTTGCGCCATTCAGGCGAGTTTTATCCCTCCTCAAGCCGCTTTCTTCTACGTTCTCATGCGCTTAGTTGGAAAAAAGCGCAATTATTGCTTGACTTGGAGAGGCTGAAACAGAAGAATCCAAAGTCCGCTGTAGAGGGACTGCCAGAAGCAGACCCACTCAGCAGATCATGAGGCGCACACCCGCGCCGACCTGTTACACCCGCAACGCGTTACCTCGCGCTGGGTGGGAAAATCCCGCAACACTTGGGACGCTCCCAATACTTGCTCAGTCAGTGCTGACGTAGTCGGCGACCACCGTCGCTCATGCTCTGCTGAGAAGTAAACCTATTAAGACCCGTCGGTTTTCAACGGACGGTATTCTGGCGTTTTAGAGGTGAACAACGTGGAGCTTTTATCTGGCGGTGAGATGCTCGTCCGCTTTTTGCGTGACGAAGGCGTCGACTATATCTACGGGTACCCAGGCGGTGCTCTGCTGCATGTCTACGACGCACTGTTCAAGGAACCGGCTGTTACCCACATCCTGGTTCGTCACGAACAAGCTGCTACCCATATGGCTGACGGTTACGCCCGTGCCACCGGTAAAGCCGGTGTAGTACTGGTGACTTCCGGCCCTGGCGCGACCAATGCCATCACCGGCATCGCGACGGCTTATATGGACTCCATCCCGATGGTGATCATTTCCGGCCAGGTGGCGAGCACCATGGTTGGTACCGACGCATTTCAGGAAACCGACATGATCGGTATCTCCCGGCCGATCGTGAAACACAGCTTCATGATCAAGCATGCCTCGGAAATCCCGGAAGTCATGAAGAAGGCGTTCTACCTCGCACAGTCCGGTCGCCCGGGTCCTGTGGTGGTCGATATCCCGAAAGACATGACCAACCCGGCTGAAAAATTCGAATACATCTTCCCGAAGAAAGCCAAGCTGCGTTCCTACAGCCCGGCCGTTCGCGGGCACTCGGGGCAAATCCGTAAAGCAGCAGAAATGCTGTTGGCGGCCAAGCGTCCGGTGCTCTACTCGGGTGGTGGCGTGATTCTGGGCGGCGGTTCTGCACCGCTGACCGAGCTGGCCAAGATGCTCAACCTGCCAGTTACCAACACGTTGATGGGGCTCGGTGCTTTCCCGGGTTCGGACCGTCAGTTCGTCGGCATGCTCGGCATGCACGGCAGCTACACCGCCAACCTGGCCATGCACCATGCTGACGTGATCCTCGCCGTCGGTGCGCGGTTCGATGACCGGGTGATCAATGGTGCGAGCAAGTTTTGCCCGAATGCCAAGATCATCCACATCGATATCGACCCGGCATCCATCTCCAAGACCATCAAGGCCGACGTGCCTATCGTAGGTCCTGTAGAAAGCGTGCTGACCGAAATGGTCGCTGCGCTGAAGGAAATCGGCGAAGCCCCGAACAAGGATTCCGTCGCCAGCTGGTGGAAGCAGATCGACGAGTGGCGCGGTGATCGCGGCCTGTTCCCTTACGACAAGGGCGACGGCAGCGTCATCAAGCCGCAGACCGTGATCGAAACCTTGTGCGAAGTGACCAAGGGCGATGCCTTTGTGACTTCCGACGTGGGCCAGCACCAGATGTTCGCGGCGCAGTACTACAAGTTCGACAAGCCTAACCGCTGGATCAACTCCGGTGGCCTGGGCACGATGGGCTTTGGTTTCCCTGCGGCCATGGGTGTGAAGCTGAGCTTCCCGGATACTGACGTTGCGTGCGTCACCGGCGAAGGCAGTATCCAGATGAACATCCAAGAACTGTCGACCTGCCTGCAATATGGTTTGCCGGTGAAGATTGTCTGCCTGAACAACGGCGTGCTGGGCATGGTTCGCCAGTGGCAGGACATGAGCTACGGCAGCCGTCACTCCCATTCCTACATGGAGTCTCTGCCTGACTTCGTCAAATTGGTTGAAGCCTATGGCCATGTCGGCATGCGCATCACCGATTTGAAGGATTTGAAGCCGATGATGGAAGAGGCGTTCGCCATGAAGGACCGCCTGGTGTTCCTTGATATTCAGGTCGACACCAGCGAGCACGTCTACCCGATGCAGATCAAAGACGGCTCCATGCGCGATATGTGGCTGAACAAGACGGAGCGTACCTAATCATGCGGCACATTATCTCCCTGCTTCTGGAGAACGAACCGGGCGCTCTGTCACGTGTGGTCGGCCTGTTTTCGCAACGCAACTACAACATCGAAAGCCTGACTGTGGCGCCGACCGAAGACCCGACCTTGTCGCGCCTGACGTTGACCACCGTTGGCCATGATGAGGTGATCGAGCAGATCACCAAAAACCTCAACAAGCTGATCGAAGTGGTCAAGCTGGTCGACTTGTCGGAAAGTGCCCACATCGAGCGGGAGCTGATGCTGGTCAAGGTCAAGGCCACAGGTGCACAACGGGCCGAGATCAAGCGCACTACCGACATTTATCGCGGGCAGATCGTCGATGTGAGCGCCAGCGTTTATACCGTTCAACTGACCGGTACAAGCGACAAGCTGGACAGCTTCATCCAGTCGATCGGGACGGCCTCGATTCTGGAAACTGTACGCAGTGGCGTCACCGGGATTGCTCGTGGCGACAAAGTACTCAGCATCTAACTCAAATTTAGCGAATGGCCTTAAACGGCCTGGATATATAGAGGAACCTCATGAAAGTTTATTACGATAAAGATTGTGACCTGTCGATCATCCAGGGCAAAAAAGTCGCCATCATCGGCTACGGTTCCCAGGGTCACGCTCAAGCGTGCAACCTGAAAGATTCCGGCGTTGACGTGACTGTTGGCCTGCGTAAAGGCTCGGCCACTGTTGCCAAGGCTGAAGCTCACGGCCTGAAAGTGACTGACGTTGCTTCCGCTGTTGCTGCTGCCGACCTGGTCATGATCCTGACCCCGGACGAGTTCCAGTCCGCGCTGTACAAGAACGAAATCGAGCCGAACATCAAGAAAGGCGCCACCCTGGCCTTCTCCCACGGCTTCGCGATCCACTACAACCAGGTTGTGCCGCGCGCTGACCTCGACGTGATCATGATCGCGCCGAAAGCACCGGGCCACACCGTGCGTTCCGAGTTCGTCAAAGGCGGCGGTATCCCTGACCTGATCGCGATCTACCAGGACGCCTCGGGCAACGCCAAGAACGTTGCACTGTCCTACGCCGCTGGCGTTGGTGGCGGTCGTACCGGCATCATCGAAACCACCTTCAAGGACGAGACTGAAACCGACCTGTTCGGCGAACAAGCCGTTCTGTGCGGCGGTACTGTTGAACTGGTCAAAGCCGGTTTCGAAACCCTGGTTGAAGCTGGCTATGCGCCGGAAATGGCCTACTTCGAATGCTTGCACGAACTGAAGCTGATCGTTGACCTCATGTACGAAGGCGGTATCGCCAACATGAACTATTCGATCTCCAACAACGCCGAATACGGCGAGTACGTGACTGGCCCGGAAGTGATCAACGCCGAGTCCCGTCAGGCCATGCGCAACGCCCTGAAACGTATTCAGGACGGCGAATACGCCAAAATGTTCATCAGCGAAGGCGCAACCGGCTACCCTTCGATGACCGCCAAGCGTCGTAACAACGCCGCTCACGGTATCGAAATCATCGGCGAGCAACTGCGCTCCATGATGCCGTGGATCGGTGCCAACAAGATCGTCGACAAAGCCAAAAACTAAGTCGTACGTATCAAGGGAAAACGCGGCTTAGGCCGCGTTTTTTCGTTTGCGGGGCAGGTTCTGGTATAAAGCTGCATCGTTTGCGGGCGAACACTCGCCGCAAGTTTCTGTCGAAATTTTTCACACCGTTGCAAGGTAAAGTCCATGAGCGAACGTCCCGAAGAGCCAAACCAGGCCTCTGACGCCGAAAGCCTGCTACCGATCGATGAACATGTCGAAGAGGGGCACGATGCTGAAGGCCGTAAAGTCCGGCATCGTGGCATCTATCTTCTGCCCAATCTGTTCACCACTGCGAATCTGTTCGCGGGGTTCTACTCCATCATCAACTCCATGAGTGCCCAGAGTGCGTTGGCGGCCGGTGATGCTGCCGGGGCCAGCAAGTACTTTGGTTTTGCCGCGATTGCGATCTTCGTCGCCATGGTCCTTGATGGCCTGGATGGGCGTGTGGCACGCATGACCAACACCCAGAGTGCCTTCGGGGCCGAATATGACTCGCTGTCGGACATGGTTGCCTTTGGGGTGGCGCCGGCGTTGCTCGCATTCGCCTGGGCGCTGGGTGACATGGGCAAGGTCGGCTGGATGGTCGCCTTCATCTATGTGGCTGGCGCGGCATTGCGTCTGGCACGCTTCAATACCCAGGTAGGGACTGCCGACAAGCGCTACTTCATTGGCCTGGCCAGCCCGGCTGCGGCGGGTGTGGTAGCCGGTATTGTCTGGGCATTCAGCGACTATGGTATTCAGGGCTCCAAGATGTCGTTCCTGGTGGCCCTGATGGTCGCGGCGGCCGGCATGTTGATGGTCAGCAACATCAAGTACAACAGCTTCAAGGAGCTGGACCTCAAGGGGCGCGTGCCGTTTGTAGCCATCCTGGCGGTCGTGCTGGTGTTCGCCGTGGTCTTCAGTGACCCGCCGAGAATCCTGCTGTTGGCGTTCCTTGTCTATGCCGCGTCCGGCCCGGTGCAGTACTTGCTGCATCTTCGTCAGCGCAAAACGTTGCCTTAATGTAATTTCCCCCATACTCCGCAGTCTATTGGTGCATCTGTCCTCCAAAGCTGCGGAGTTGCCATGCTAATCAAGTTCCCCAAAGCGTCTGATTGCAAAGAATCAGACGTCACCCCTGAATCCTTCTATTTCTCTCGCCGCAGCTTGCTCGGTGGTGCGCTTGCCGGCCTTGCTGCCAGCAGCCTACCCCGTTGGGCCAGTGCGGATGATGCTGCGCGTTACGCGGATGTCGAACCGGGCAAGGCGCCTGGATGGTTTGCCGAAAAGCTGCCGGGTACAAAATGGCAGGCGGTAACCGTCAAGGATGAGGCGATCACTCCGTTCAAGGATGCGACCCACTACAACAACTTCTATGAGTTTGGTACGGACAAGGGCGACCCTGCGGCCAATGCCGGTTTGCTCAAGACCGAGCCATGGAGTGTGGTGATTGATGGTGAAGTCGCCAAGCCCGGGCGTTACGCGCTTGAAGACTTCATGAAGCCGTATCAACTGGAAGAACGAATCTATCGACTGCGCTGTGTAGAGGCGTGGTCGATGGTCATTCCGTGGATAGGATTTCCTATTTCGGAATTGCTCAAGCACGTCGAGCCGACCTCCAATGCCAAATACATCCGCTTTGAGACGCTGCAAGATCCCAAGAGCATGCCGGGGCAGCGCTCCAACTTTGCCTTGATCGATTGGCCTTATGTCGAAGGGCTGCGATTGGATGAGGCGATGAATCCCCTGGCGATCCTGGCGGTAGGTATGTATGGGCGGGAGTTGCCAAATCAGAATGGTGCCCCGTTGCGGTTGGTGGTGCCCTGGAAGTATGGATTCAAGAGCGTGAAGTCGATCGTGCGCATCAGCCTCGTCAGTGAACAGCCGAAAACCACCTGGCAAAGCATTGCGGCGAGTGAGTACGGGTTTTATGCGAACGTGAATCCTACCGTCGACCATCCGCGCTGGACTCAGGCGCGGGAGCGGCGTTTGCCCAGTGGGCTGTTCAGTCCCAATGTGCGTGAGACGCAAATGTTCAACGGCTACTCCGATGAAGTCGCCTCTCTTTATACGGGCCTCGATCTGCGGAAGAACTATTGATGCGCTACCCGGCCTGGCGCATCGGCGTCTTTATAGCAGCGGCGGTGTGGCCGCTGTTCTGGTTGTACGAGGCCTGGAGCTTTGCGCTTGGGCCTGACCCTGGGAAAGTGCTGATGGATCGGCTTGGGCTTGGGACCTTGATTCTGCTGTTGATCACCCTCGGCATGACGCCGCTGCAGAAGCTCAGTGGTTGGGCGGGGTGGATTGCTGTGCGACGGCAGCTGGGGCTGTGGTGCTTTGCGTATGTGGTTTTGCATCTTGCGGCTTACTGCGTGTTCATCCTGGGGCTTGACTGGTCGCAGTTGGGGGTCGAGCTGCGAAAGCGGCCTTACATTATCGTTGGCGCCTTGGGGTTCCTTTCTCTATTAGTGCTCGCAGTCACTTCTAACCGCTACAGCCAGCGCCGCCTTGGTGCGCGCTGGAAGAAGCTGCATCGCTTGGTTTATGTGATTCTCGGGCTTGGCCTACTGCACATGTTGTGGATCGTGCGGGCAGATCTAAAGGAGTGGGCTATCTATGCATCTGTAGGAGCGCTACTTCTATTGCTGCGTGTGCCGCCTGTAATGCGGCGGATTCCCCGTCTTATTGCTAAAAAACCATCTTCTGCAACAAAAGCGTAATTAACCCTTGACGGCAGATTCTGGAAGTCTATAATTCGCCCCACTTCCGGCGCAGTCGAAACGTAAAACTCCTTGTTAAACAAAGAGTTATGTAGGTTTCGACAGTGAGCTGCTTCAGATCATCGAAGCCCAGAAGGAGTTGATAGGGACGTGTTGTTTAGCCCTATTAACGGTTCGATCTTCTCGGTCGAAAGCGGAGAAAAAGAGGTGTTGACAGCAG
>NZ_JAAAFU010000076.1:0-268 GCF_019352905.1 Pseudomonas sp. Xaverov 83
ATGCGCCGGTCACCGTGACCCTGTCCAACGGCCAGGTGATTACCATTGATTCCGGCAAAACCACCGGCACTGTGGTTTTCCAAACGCCAGCCAACGACGTTTACAACAACGGTTCCACCGTCAGCACAACCATCACCACAGCCACTGGCGGCAACTTCGAGAAGCTGGTTCCGGATAACAGCCACCCAGCTGTCACCACCATCACCGACTCGATCGACACCACGACCGTTAAGTTGAGCACCACTGACACCGCCATTACTGAAGGCGG
>NZ_JAAAFU010000077.1:0-253 GCF_019352905.1 Pseudomonas sp. Xaverov 83
ACAAAATCCAGAGCGAAAGCGAAATCTGAAGCGGATGCAGCTCTGCTTTTCTGTGGGAGCAGGCAAGCCAGCTCCCACATTTGACTGTGCCCGCTTTTGATTTGGCTTTTGCTCTTCAACACTCAAGCCGGCCGGGAGGCCGCTGTGCTCTTGCTCTTGCTTTTGATCTTGATCTTGATCTTGGGCGCCCCGTTAAACCACGCTGGCCGAACGCAGGCTTTGGAGCGTGGGTAACCTGGCAGGACGCCAGGTT
>NZ_JAAAFU010000078.1:0-265 GCF_019352905.1 Pseudomonas sp. Xaverov 83
AGTATGGCCCGGGGGATCCGTTAGCTATCGTTCGCGAGAAAGTTAGTAGACACACAGGACCCAGGCGTGCAAGTCAATTTCAGCTGACTACACCGATTCTGGTTAAAAGAGCCTATGGCCACCCTTATTTTAGAGAAAAAAAACCACACCTCTAATGTGTTGGGCACTAGAAAAAGCTAACTACCTAGTCCGTTTCTGGACGACTTCATTGGGAATAACATACCCCCCACTGTGATTAAGACTGGCACTGTCCTAATGCTTTCTT
>NZ_JAAAFU010000078.1:394-589 GCF_019352905.1 Pseudomonas sp. Xaverov 83
CTGGCCTGCCTGACAGTTAATTATGAGCATGTCTTGCCCTTCATGGTGGATATTCACAGCTGAAAGTGGTATTGGCATTTTTTTCTGAGGACACAACGAGGAAATCTGATAAATACGGCCACCTGAAGTCTAGCTCGGAGTTAACAATTTACCACGTTTAGAGCGGCCGCGATATCCTGCAGATGGATCCAGTAC
>NZ_JAAAFU010000079.1:0-354 GCF_019352905.1 Pseudomonas sp. Xaverov 83
GATGTTTGGTTGCGGGAGCCGGATTTGAACCGACGACCTTCGGGTTATGAGCCCGACGAGCTACCAGACTGCTCCATCCCGCGTCTGTGTGGCGGCATTCTACAGAGCAACGGCGGGGTGTCAACCGTTAATCGAACGATGGGTCAAATAAGTGCAAATTAGCGTCGGATTGTCACGCACCAGTGGTAAGTGCGCGATAGAGAAAGGATTTTTGTCTGACAATTGAAAAGACGGGTAAAAACAGACAGGCACAAAAAAGGCCACTCTTTCGAGTAGCCTTTTTCGATGTTTGGTTGCGGGAGCCGGATTTGAACCGACGACCTTCGGGTTATGAGCCCGACGAGCTACCAGACT
>NZ_JAAAFU010000080.1:0-371 GCF_019352905.1 Pseudomonas sp. Xaverov 83
ACGGCTCCCACATTTTGATCTGTGCAGTGCTGGGGATTTAACGCCGGGTCAGTAACACACCCGATTCCATGTGGTGCGTTCAGGGGAACTGGTCAAACAGCGCGCCCTTGTGCTGGATGCCGAGCAGCAACTGTTCACGGCACGCCGCGACCTGGCGGATGCGAGGCATGCGTATCTGCTGGCGCGGATACAGCTGAAGTATTTTGCGGGGTTGCTGAACGAGCAGGATCTGCGGGCGTTGGCGGGGTATTTCCAGCCGTCGGCATGATGGCGATATTTGCCAACACACCGGTCGATTGTGGGAGCTGTCGAGCCTTGGCGAGGCTGCGATGGCGGCGGGACTGATGACATTTTTCTGTCTGACCTACCGC
>NZ_JAAAFU010000081.1:0-52745 GCF_019352905.1 Pseudomonas sp. Xaverov 83
GCGTTTTGCTTACTTTTGCGCTTTTCAAAAGTGAGCCGCTGTAAGAGCGGAACCCTAAGCGGCCGTTACCGCAGCAACGGATATGTACCCCATCTACCCCACACCAATCATCCCCCAGCCTTATCGCGCACCATTCACCCCCAACCGTATTTATTGTGACCGCAAGCCCCGTGCCTGACACTCAACCCATCCACCCCTAACCGCCCCTGGAGTCCCCAATGAGTGAGCCTGTGCAGTTCCAAGACAAGGTCGTGATCGTCACCGGTGCTGGCGGCGGACTGGGTCGCGCCCATGCACTGCTGTTCGCCAAACACGGCGCCAAAGTGCTGGTCAACGATCTTGGCGGCTCAACCCAGGGCGAAGGCGCCAACGCCTCGGCGGCCGACCGCGTCGTCGCCGAAATCCGCGAGGCCGGCGGTATCGCCGAAGCCAACCACGACTCCGTCACCGACGGCGACAAAATCGTCCAGAACGCCCTCGACGCCTTCGGCCGCATCGACGTCGTCGTCAACAATGCCGGCATCCTGCGGGACAAAACCTTCCACAAAATGGAAGACAGCGACTGGGACCTGGTCTACCGCGTACACGTCGAAGGCGCCTACAAAGTCACTCGCGCCGCGTGGCCCCACCTGCGCGAACAAGCCTATGGCCGGGTAATCTTCACCGCCTCGACCTCAGGCATCTACGGCAACTTCGGCCAGTCCAACTACGGCATGGCCAAGCTCGGCTTGTACGGCTTGACCCGAACCCTGGCGCTGGAAGGCCGCAAGAACAACATCCTGGTCAACGCCATCGCGCCCACCGGTGGCACACGCATGACCGAAGGCCTGATCCCGCCGCAAGTCTTCGAACGCCTCAAGCCGGAATTGATCAGCCCGCTGGTGGTGTACCTGGGCAGCGAGGCATGTCAGGAAACTTCCGGGCTGTTCGAGGTGGGCGGTGGCTGGATTGGCAAGACCCGCTGGGAGCGCAGCCTGGGTGTTGGCTTCGACCCTGAGGCAGGGTTCTCGCCGGATGACGTCGCCGCCCACTGGCAGCAAATCTGCGATTTCGACGGGGCCGCTCACCCCAAGGACAACATCGAAGCCTTGAAAGAGATGATGGCCAATCTGCAGAACTACAGCCTGTGATCGTTGCATGAAAAAGTTTTAATCAACCGGGGCGCCATGGCGCCCCGGTTTATTTCAGGCATAAAAAAAGCCGCTGCAAAGGCAGCGGCTGAAGTAAGACGTTTGATCAAGGAGCAATAAATCAACGTCAGTGAACACCGGTAACAGATTGAAAGTAGTGATCAATCCATAAAAGCATGCTGTTCTTCCAGGTTATGGAAGCGGGCGGTTTGCCCTGAAAGCCAAGCAAGAATAGGCTTTTGTTACAGAATGAAAAATAGCGATTCGAGACAAGGACTGTTACCGAACCGGCAACAGTGGCAATAAGGCCTCATCCATCCTTCTGATAACCCTTCATCCATCTCGTCCATACCCTCGCCAATACCCCGGCCAGAGCGCCCTTTCATCCTTTAGAGCGACAACACGAATACCTCCTTGGTGCGCTTATCGCTCCTGATCGCGGGCAGTAGGGTGGGGCCTTCTGTCACACCACCGGGGAAGACGCATGACAAGAACAACAATGCGCGCCATCTTCAGGCCACAGGCGCTGGCCGCTGCGGTTGCTTTGGGTTGCTGTGCCCAGGCGCAGGCTGTTTCGTTCAACATCGGCGAGATCGAAGGGCAATTCGATTCCTCGCTGTCGGTCGGTGCCAGCTGGGGCATGCGCGACGCCGACAAGAAGCTGGTGGGTATTCCCAACGGCGGCACCGGCCAGGCTTCCACCGGCGATGACGGTCGCCTGAACTTCAAGAAGGGCGAGACCTTCTCCAAGATCTTCAAGGGCATCCACGACCTGGAGCTCAAGTACGGCGACAGCGGCGTGTTCGTGCGCGGCAAGTACTGGTACGACTTCGAACTGCAGGACGAAGACCGCGAATTCAAGCAGATCAGCAATAACCACCGCGACGAGGGCGCACGCTCTTCCGGCTACGAATTACTCGACGCGTTTGTCTATCACAACTATTCCATCGGCGATTTGCCGGGCAACGTGCGCGTCGGCAAGCAGGTGGTCAGTTGGGGTGAAAGTACGTTCATCGGCAACTCCATCAACAGCATCAACCCCATCGACGTTTCCGCGTTCCGCCGGCCCGGTGCCGAGATCAAGGAAGGCCTGATTCCGGTCAACATGGTGTTCGCTTCCCAAAGCCTCACCAACCAACTGAGCGTGGAAGGTTTCTACCAGTTGAACTGGGAAAACACCGTGGTGGATAACTGCGGCACCTTCTTCGGCAACGACGTGGTGGCCCATGGCTGCAACGGCAACTACACCGTCGGCAGCCCGGCGATTGCACCATTGCAACCGGTGGCGGCGGCGTTTGGCCAGGGCTTCCAGGTCACGAACGAAGGCGTGGTGGTGCAGCGTGCAAAAGACCGCGAGGCGCGCGATGGCGGCCAGTTCGGGATGGCGTTGCGCTGGCTGGGGGATGACACGGAGTACGGCCTGTACTTCATGAACTACCACAGTCGCACGCCCACCGTCGGTACCATCACCGCCAACACCAACCTGGCAACCATTGGCCGTATCGTCAATGCCGCCAACGGGATTGCACCGGGTTCCGGGTCTGGGCTGGCGCAAAGCACGATGCTCGGTCGCGGTCAGTATTACCTCGACTATCCGGAAAATATCCGCCTGTTCGGCGCCAGCTTCTCGACCACCTTGCCCACCGGCACGGCCTGGACCGGCGAAATCAGCTACCGGCCGAATGCCCCCGTACAACTCAACACCACCGACCTGACGCTGGCATTGGTCAACCCGATTGCCGGTAACGCCGCGTCACCGATCGCCAGTTCCTTCGGTGCCGACAACGCTGGCTACCGCCGCAAGGAAATCACCCAGATCCAAAGCACCATGACCCAGTTCTTCGACCAGGTGCTGGGCGCCGAACGCCTGACGCTGGTGGGCGAAGCGGCCTTCGTGCATGTGGGCGGGCTGGAGGCGAAATCCAAGCTGCGTTACGGCCGTGACTCGGTCTACGGCCAATACGGCTTCGGCGGTGACACCGACGGTTTTGTCACGGCCAACTCCTGGGGTTATCGCGCCCGGGCCATCCTCGATTACAACAACGTGTTTGCCGGGGTCAATCTCAAACCCAACGTGTCGTGGTCCCAGGATGTCAGCGGCTATGGCCCCAACGGCCTGTTCAACGAAGGCGCCAAGGCCATCAGCGTCGGTGTGGACGCGGACTACCGCAACACCTACACCGCGAGCCTGAGCTACACCGACTTTTTTGGCGGTGACTACAACACCCTCACCGACCGCGACTTCATCGCCCTCAGCTTTGGCGTGAACTTCTGATTTGGCTTAAAGAAGGACAAAAGACTATGCGCAAGATGATTCTGCAATGCGGCGTGTTGGCACTGAGCCTGTTGGCGGCCAACGTAATGGCTGCGGTGTCGCCGGAAGAAGCGGCCAAACTTGGCACCACCCTGACCCCGGTGGGTGCCGAAAAGGCCGGTAACGCTGACGGCTCGATCCCGGCATGGACCGGTGGCATCCCGAAAAACGCGGGAGCGGTAGATAGCAAAGGCTTCCTTGCTGACCCGTTTGCCAGTGAAAAACCGCTGTTCGTGATCACCGCCGCCACCGTCGACAAGTACAAGGACAAACTGTCCGAAGGCCAGGTGGCGATGTTCAAGCGCTACCCGCAAACCTACAAGATCCCGGTGTACCCGACCCACCGCACGGTCAACCTGCCGCCGGAGATCTACGAGTCGATCAAGCGCAGCGCGCTCAATGTGCATGCGATCAACGACGGCAACGGCCTGGAGAACTTCACCGGCAACCGCTACTACGCCTTCCCGATTCCGAAGAACGGCGTGGAAGTGCTGTGGAACCACATCACCCGTTACCACGGCGGCAACCTGCGCCGCATCATCACCCAGGCCACGCCGCAGACCAACGGCAGCTACACACCGATCCGCTTCGAAGAAGAAGTGGCCGTGCCGCAACTGATCCCGGACATGGACCCGGTCAAGGGCGCCAACGTGCTGACCTTCTTCAAGCAATCGGTGACCGCCCCGGCGCGCTTGGCCGGCAACGTGCTGCTGGTGCATGAAACCCTCGACCAGGTGAAGGAGCCGCGCCTGGCCTGGGTCTACAACGCCGGTCAGCGCCGGGTACGCCGTGCGCCGCAGGTTGCCTATGACGGGCCGGGCACTGCGGCCGACGGCCTGCGCACCTCGGATAACTTCGACATGTTCTCCGGCGCCCCGGACCGCTACGACTGGAAGCTGGTGGGCAAGAAGGAGATGTACATCCCCTACAACAGCTACAAGCTTGATTCGCCGACCCTCAAGTACGACGACATCATCAAGGCCGGCCACATCAACCAGGACTTGACCCGCTACGAGCTGCACCGGGTCTGGGAAGTGATCGGCACCGTAAAACCGAGCGAGCGGCACATCTACGCCAAGCGCCACATGTACATCGACGAAGACAGCTGGCAAGTGGCGCTGGTGGACCACTACGACGGCCGTGGCCAACTGTGGCGTGTCGCTGAAGGTCACGCGCAGTTCTACTACGACCACCAGGTACCGGCCTACACCGTCGAAACCCTGTACGACATCATCGCCGGGCGCTACATCGCCCTGGGGATGAAGAACGAAGAGAAGAGCAGCTTTGTGTTCGGCTTTGCGGCCAAGGCGGCCGACTACACGCCGGCGGCATTGCGCTCTGAAGGCGTGCGCTAAAACCTGATTGAAATACGGTCAAACTGTGGGAGCTGGCTTGCCTGCGATAGCGGTGTATCAGTAACAGATACCTAACCTGAAACACCGCTATCGCAGGCAAGCCAGCTCCCACACTGGAACGCATTTCAACGCTGAATCTCATGCCGGGTTGCCTTTTGGCTCCCGGCTTTTTTATGCCCGGCAATCAGCCTGCTGAATACTCCTCAACAACCGCCAGCCACAGGACTAGGGTAGGGGGCACGCCGCCTAATAATAAAAAACAGGGACGCAGTAATGACCGCCATGACCCGTTGTCTGGATCGTCCTGGATTCATGCCACGTTTGTCTCCCCATCATCTGCTACGCCCGCGTTTGGCCGGGCCTTTGCTCAACGCCTCGGCGCGGGTGAAGCTGCTCTGCGCCCCGGCCGGCAGTGGCAAGAGTGCGTTGCTCGCCGAGTGCGCGCTGCAGGCGCCTGCGGAGTGCCAGGTGTACTGGTTGCCGCTGAACGGCGCGGCACTGGATTTGTGTCAGCGTCTGGCCCAAAGCCTCGGCCTGGTGTTTGTCGATGAGCCCACGCTGCTGCTGGCCCTCAACCGTTGGCAAGCGCCGGCCTGGTTGTTCCTCGATGACTTCTGCCGAGTACCGGCACCTGAACTGGATGCGTTGCTCGATCGCATTCTGGCGGCCAGCAGTCCCGTTTTAACCTGGTGGATTGGCGCACGGCGGCGGCCGGCCTGCAATTGGCCACGCCTGTTACTCGACGATGAACTGTGGGAGTGCAACGCAGCCGAGCTAGCGTTTGATCACACCGAGATCCAGCACTTGGCCGGGCCCTGCGTCGACAAGGTGCTTAAGTTCAGCGCAGGCTGGTGCGCCGGCGTGCGCATCGCGTTGCTTGAGAGCGACGGGCACCCTGACAAAACCTTGCTCGACTACCTGCAGCACGAGCTGTTCAGCGGCCTGGCCCCCGAGTTGGCCGAAGCCTGGCGCGTGCTTGCACACCTGCCACGTTTCAACCCGAGCCTGTGTGATCATCTGTTCGGCTTCGGTGATTATCTGCGTGACTTGCAGACGTTGGGCGCCTTTATCGAACCCTGGGAAGACGCCACCGACTGGCTGCAAGTCTTCCCGCCGTTGGCGCAGCTCATGCGCGACGAACCCTGGCCGGCCAAGCGCTCCTGGCACCGTCGCGCCTGCCAATGGTTTACCGCCGCCGAGGACTGGCAAGCCGCGTTTGAGCAGGCGCTGCTGGCCGAAGAGTACGAAGTGGCCGTGAGCCTGTTGCAGCATTTCAGTTTTGAAGACCTGTTCCGCCAGCAAAACGCCGTGCTGCTGTTGCGGCTGCATGAGCAGCATGGTGTTGAATTGATGCTGGGTTCGGCGCAACTGGTGGGCTTGGTAACGGCGGCGTTGCTGTTTGCCGGGCGCTTCGATCAGGCGGCGTTATGCATCGATCAACTGGCGCGTTTCACCCCGCAACCGACTGCGCATTCGCAGCGCTATCTGCTGGCTCGCTGGCAGGCGCAATGGGGTTGGTTGTTACACCTGGGAGGCGAAGCCGCACGGGCTCGGGAACATTTTCTGGAAGCCCTGCAAGACTTGCCCGAGAGCGCCTGGACGTCGCGCTTAATGTGCCTGTCGGGACTGACCCAGCAAGCCCTGCTGCGTGGTGAGCTGGACGTGGCCCAAGCGCTGAACCGCGAGGCGTTGTGCCTGGCGCGCTCCCATGGCTCATTGCTGCTGGAGGCGCTGTTGGAACTGGATCATGCGCAGTTGCTGGAACAGCGCGGCGCGCCGTATCGGGCCCAAAGCCTGCTGGAAAACGTGCAGCGCATGCTGGTGCAACAGCGACTCAAGGCCGGGCCGTTGGTGGGGCGGATTTTGTTACGACGGGGGCATTTGGCCCTGCGCCAGGGCCACGACGCCGTGGCCGCCGAATGCTTTGAATCCGGCCTGGGCATGTGCCTGCACAGCCAGGACAAACGCGTGCTCTATGGCTACCTTGGTCTGGCTTTATTGGCCGCCAACAAAGGCGATTACGCCGAGGCGTTTATCCAGTTGCGGGACGCCGAGCGCCTGATGCAGCAACGCCAGGTGCCCGACACCGTGTACCGCGCTGTGCTGCTGTTGCTCAGCGGGCATTTCTGGCTGCAACAGGGCCGCGCCGAACTGACCCTGGAAGCGGTGACCCGCGTGCTGCGTCACTACCGGGGGCCGAAGGCCAAACAGGCGCCGCCGGCCACCCTGGAGCTGATCCCGCGCCTTGAATATTTGCAGGTGTTGGCCGAAGTGAAATTGCGCCGCGCCGAAGAGCCTGTCGCCCGCTTGAGTGCGTTACTGGGGACTGCCCGTCAGCGCGGAATGCTCTGCCTGGAGGCGGAGTTGCACTTGGTGCTGGGGGAAGTGGCCTGGCAGATCGGCGATCGCCCGTTGGCCGTGCGCTCCCTGGAGGCCGGGTTGGAGCTGGCGGGGCGTTGCCAGGTACAACAGGCGATTCGCGAGTTGCGCCTCCGGCAACCGGGGTTGTTGAGTGCGCTGGGGCTGGAGCCGCAAGAGTGTCAGGCGACGGCCGGGGAAAACCCTCTGAGCCAGCGCGAGCTTGAGGTGCTGCAATTGATTGCCCAGGGCAATTCAAATCTGGAAATTGCCGGGCAGTTGTTTATCTCGCTGCACACGGTGAAAACCCATGCCCGGAGGATTCATAGCAAGTTGGGGGTGGAGCGGCGTACCCAGGCGGTGGCCAAGGCCAAAACCTTGGGATTGATGGCCTGAACTCTAATCTCGAAATCAACGCAGGCTAATGTGGGAGCCGGGCTTGCCCGCGATGACGGTGTGTCAGCGACAGACAGCTAACCTGATGCACCGCTATCGCAGGCAAGCCAGCTCCCACATTAGCCTGCGTTGTGTCAGGGAAGCTGATAACCCATCCGCCAACTCACCGCCTGGGTGGCCGCCAACAAACGCTTCGCCGCCGGGCCATCTTCATCGGCATGGAACAGCGAAGTCGGCCCCACTACGGTCAAAACCGCCGCCACTTGGCCGACCGCGTTGAACACCGGCGCCGACAACGCGTCCACACCCGGCATCAGCAAACCGTGCACAAAGTGCAGGCCTCGCTGGCGGATCTGCTCGCAGGTGGTGGCGTACGCCTGGTCATCCGCCAACGCATGGGCGATGCCCGCCTGAATTTCCCGCTCCCGCAACTCCACGGTTTCCCGCGACGGCAGAAACGCGCTGAACACCAGCCCGGTGGATGAGCTGAGCAGCGGCAACACCGAGCCCAATTGCGTCACCACCGTTACCGCGCGCACTGCCGGCTCGATGTGCACCACGGTCGCGCCCTGGTTGCCCCAAACGGCCAGGAAGCAGGTTTCATTCAACTCGTCCCGCAGTTCCGCCAGGGGCAGGGCGGCGACTTTCAGCACGTCCATGCTGCCCAGCGCGGCCAGCCCCACGCGCAAGGCTTCGCGGCCCAGGCCGTAATGGTTGGTGGCGGTGTTCTGTTCAGCAAAACCGGAGGCAATCAGCGCCTGCAAGTAGCGGTGGACCTTGCTCGCCGGCATTTGCACGTGTTCGGCAAGGCGCGACAACGAGGTGGCCGGCGACAGTTCAGCCAGGGCCTTGAGGATGTCGGTGCCCACTTCAGCCGAGCGGACTTTCTGTTTACCGGTGTCGCGGGGGGCGGGCGGCTTTTCCATGGAGGGCATGAATCCGAAAGACGAATGGGCGTCTTTATAGCTTGACGGTCAACAGGTATCAAATTACGTTATGCGTAACTGGATTACGATAAAAACAACTTCCGCTCAGAGGACGATCCATGACCCTCGAATACCAATCAGGCTTCGGCAATGAATTTGCCAGCGAAGCCTTGCCCGGCGCACTGCCGGTTGGCCAGAACGCCCCGCAGAAAGCGCCCTACGGGCTGTACACCGAACTCTTCTCCGGCACCGCCTTCACCATGGCCCGCAGCGAAGCCCGGCGCACCTGGTTGTACCGCATCCAGCCGTCGGCCAATCACCCGGCGTTCGTCAAGCTGGAGCGGCAATTGGCCAGTGGCCCGCTTGGAGCGGTGACGCCTAATCGCCTGCGCTGGAACCCGCTGGATATTCCCGCTGAGCCGACAGATTTCATCGACGGGCTTGTCGGCATGGTCGCCAATTCCGGGTCGGAAAAACCTTCGGGCATCAGCATCTACAACTACCGCGCCAATCGCTCCATGGACCGCGTGTTCTTCAACGCCGACGGCGAACTGTTGATTGTTCCCGAGCAGGGCCGCCTGCGTATCGCCACCGAACTGGGTGTGCTGGACGTTGAGCCGCTGGAAATAGTCGTGCTGCCCCGCGGTCTGAAATTCCGCGTCGAACTGCTGGATGCACAAGCCCGCGGCTACGTCGCTGAAAACCATGGCGCGCCACTGCGCCTACCGGACCTCGGGCCGATCGGTAGCAATGGCCTGGCCAACCCACGGGATTTCCTCACCCCCGTCGCTCATTACGAAGACCTCAAGCAACCAACCACGCTGGTGCAGAAATTCCTCGGCGAACTCTGGGGCTGCGAGTTGGACCATTCGCCGCTGAACGTGGTGGCGTGGCACGGCAACAACGTGCCGTACAAATACGACCTGCGCCGCTTCAACACCATTGGCACCGTGAGTTTCGATCACCCAGACCCGTCGATCTTCACCGTATTGACCTCGCCCACCAGCGTGCATGGCCTGGCCAACCTCGACTTCGTGATCTTCCCGCCTCGCTGGATGGTTGCCGAAAACACCTTCCGGCCACCGTGGTTCCACCGCAACCTGATGAACGAATACATGGGCCTGATCCAGGGCGCCTACGATGCCAAGGCCGAAGGCTTCGTGCCCGGTGGCGCGTCGTTGCACAGCTGCATGAGCGCCCATGGCCCGGATGGCGAGACCTGCACCAAGGCCATCAACGCGACGCTTGAGCCCCACAAGATTGATAACACCATGGCCTTTATGTTCGAGACCAGCCAGGTGCTGCGCCCTACACAATTCGCGCTGGAATGCTCACAGCTGCAACCTTCTTACGACGCTTGCTGGGCCTCGCTCCCTGCAACCTTCAACCCGAATCGGAGATAACCCATGACTCAGCCTAATCTCACCCGCAGCTGGGTGGCTTCCGCCAACGGTCACCGGGATTTCCCGCTGCAAAACCTGCCGTTGGGTGTGTTCAGCGTTAACGGCGCTGCACCGCGCAGTGGCGTGGCGATCGGCGATCATGTTTTCGATCTGCAGGCCGCTTTGGAATTCTTTGAGGGCGAGGCCCGCCGTGCCGTTGAAGCCACTGCTGGTGGCCAACTGAATGCGTTTTTTGAACTGGGCCGTGGCCCGCGTGTGGCCCTGCGTGAACGCCTGCTGGAACTGCTGGCGGAAGGCAGCGACCTGCAAGGCAAACTGCAATCAGCGCTGCATCCGGCTGCCGCTTGCCAGATGCACCTGCCGGCCAAAATCAATGATTACACCGACTTCTACGTCGGCATCGAGCACGCGCAAAACGTCGGCAAACTGTTCCGCCCGGACAACCCGCTGCTGCCCAACTACAAGTACGTGCCGATCGGTTATCACGGCCGTGCGTCGACCATTCGCCCGTCGGGCACCGACGTCCGCCGCCCTAAAGGCCAGACGCTGCCAGCCAGTCAAACCGAGCCGACCTTCGGCCCTTGCGTACGCCTGGACTACGAGCTGGAGCTGGGCATCTGGATCGGCCAGGGCAATGCCATGGGCGACTCGATTGCCATTGGTGACGCCGCTGATCACATCGCCGGTTTCTGCCTGCTCAACGACTGGTCGGCGCGGGATATCCAGGCTTGGGAATACCAGCCGCTGGGCCCGTTCCTGTCGAAGAGTTTTATCACCAGCATTTCGCCATGGGTGGTGACGGCTGAAGCCCTGGAACCATTCCGCAAGGCACAACCGGCGCGCCCTCAAGGCGACCCGCAACCCCTGCCGTACCTTCTGGACAAGCGCGACCAGGCCGCTGGTGGTTTTGATATCGAACTGGAAGTACTGCTGACCACCGCCGCGATGCGTGAGCAGAACCTGCCGGCCCATCGCTTGACCCTGAGCAACACCCAACACATGTACTGGACCGTCGCGCAGATGGTTGCGCACCACAGTGTCAACGGCTGCCAGTTGCAGGCCGGCGACCTGTTCGGTTCGGGCACCTTGTCGGGGCCGGAAGCCGGTCAGTTCGGCAGCCTGCTGGAAATCACCGAAGGCGGTAAAAAGCCGATCGAATTGGCGTCTGGAGAGGTGCGTAAGTTCCTCGAAGACGGCGATGAAATCATCCTGCGTGCCCGCTGCACCCGCGACGGGTTTGCCTCCATCGGCTTCGGCGAATGCCGGGGTACCGTGGTCGCGGCGCGCTAAGAGGGCAGGGCCATGGAACTCTATACCTACTACCGCTCTACTTCGTCGTACCGGGTGCGGATCGCGCTGGCCCTCAAGGGCCTGGACTTCACCGCAGTGCCGGTCAACCTGCTGGTGCCCAAGGGCGGCGCCAACCATCAGCCGGAGTACCTGGCGATCAACCCGCAGGGTCGTGTGCCGGCCTTGCGCACCGATGATGGTGATGTGCTGATTCAGTCACCGGCGATCATCGAGTACCTGGAGGAACGTTATCCACAGGTGCCGTTGCTCTCCAGGGATTTGGCGACCCGCGCCCATGAGCGCGCGGTGGCGTCGATCATCGGCTGCGACATTCATCCGCTGCACAACTCCAGTACCCAGAATCTGCTCAAGCAGTGGGGGCACGATGAGGCGCAAGTGTTGGAGTGGATCGGGCACTGGATCAGCCAGGGTCTGGCGGCGGTTGAGCAGTTGATTGGTGATCAGGGTTATTGCTTTGGCGACCAGCCGGGGATGGCGGATACGTTCTTGATTCCACAGTTGTATGCGGCGGAGCGGTTTAAGGTGTCGTTGGCGGCGTATCCACGCATTCAGCGGGTGGCGGGATTGGCGGCGCAGCATCCGGCGTTCATGGCGGCTCATCCCGCCAACCAACCGGATACCCCATAAATCTCCAGGCTCACACCGGCCAAATGTGGGAGCGGGCTTGCTCGCGAATACGGTGTATCAGTCAGCAGATGTATTGACTGGCATACCGCTTTCGCGAGCAAGCCCGCTCCCACATGTGATCTTCAGCGTGTCCAAAATATATAAAAACAATACAGGTCCCTTGCGATGCACAATCAGATTGCCAGCTTTCGTGCGGCACTCGACGCCCGCCCGGTGTCGCGCTATCAGTGGTTGATTCTCCTGTTGCTGGCGCTGTTGCTGGTCACCGACGGCTACGACGCCCAGGTCCTGGGCTACGTGGTCCCGGCTCTGGCCAAGGACTGGGGCCTGGAAAAAGCCGCGTTCGGCCCGGTGTTCAGCGCCAACCTGTTGGGGCTGACCCTGGGTTCCCTGGCCGTCACGCCGCTGGCGGATCGCTTCGGGGTGCGGCGCATCCTGCTGTGCTGTGTGTTGATCTACGCCAGCCTCACGGTGCTGATGGTGTTCGCCAACTCCCTCAATACCTTGATGGCCGCCCGTTTTATCTGCGGCATTGGTATGGGCGGCGCGATGCCCAGTGCCATGGCCCTCATGTCGGAATACTCACCACCCCGCCTGCGAACATTGATGGTGACGCTGGCGGCCTGTGGCTTCTCTTTCGGTGGTGCGGCCGGTGGTTTTGTCGCGGCCGGGTTTATCGACAGTTTCGGCTGGCAGGCGGTGTTCCTCGCCGGTGGTGTGACGCCATTGCTGTTGTTCCCGTTTCTCGCTTGGATGCTGCCTGAATCGCTCCCGCGCCTGCTGCGTGATGCACCGCCTTATGCGCGCCTGCAAAAAGTCACCGCGCGGATGCTGCCAGGCTGGCAACCGCCGGCGGCGAGCGAGGCAGAAAACCGCCAGGAGCAAGGCAGCAAACTGACAGTGGTGGAGCTGTTCCGCCATGGCTACGCGCGTCCGACATTACTGCTGTGGGCGACGTTTTTTGTCAGCCTGATCCTGCTGTATTTCATGATCAGCTGGTTGCCTTCGCTGTTGCTGGAAAGCGGTTTGGGCCTGAACGAAGCCAATCTGGTGACCTCGATGTTCCTGTTCGCCGGGACACTAGGCGCCATCGGCATGGCCTGGTTTGCCGATCGGTTGAAAAGCAAAGTCCGCCTGCTGTCCGGCGTGCTGGCAGCGGCTGCGGTGTGCACCATTCTGCTGGGGCTGAACCACGACAATCCGCGCTATCTGGTGGCCTGCGTGTTTGCGGCGGGCTTCTGCATCATCGGCGGTCAACTGACCCTGAACGCGTTCGCCAGTAACTTCTACCCGGCTCACGTACGGGCGACCGGTACTGGCTGGGCGTTGGGCGTCGGGCGGTTCGGTTCGATCCTGGGGCCGTTGTTCGGCAGCCTGTTGCTGGCGATGCACATTCCGGTGCAGCAGATTTTCTTCTTCTGCGCGATCCCCGCGGTGATTGCGGCGTTGTTGATTATCCAAGTGCGCTCGCCCATGGGCGCAGCACCACAAGGCCCTGATGCGTTATTGGCGCCGGGCGCTGATCACGCGTAATCCCCAGCCGGTGGACACGCTGCCATCACTCTGCCGAAGGTGGGTGATGGCGGTCAGGAAGCGTTCTTTCAGGCGGGCCTTGGCAGGGATTGTCAGCCGGTCGATATCGTAGGTTTCTTTCAATGACGTCCACAGTGCGGCTGGCTGAGGCTGCCAGTGGGCGTCGATGTCTTCGAAGTGGATATCAGTGAAATGCTCTGCCAGCAAGGTTCCCCAGCCGGCTTCACTGCGGGTGCGCGGGTCGCCCATGGGCAAGTGGGGCAACCTGTCCTCCTTGGCGATTGGGCGAAACGCGTCCAGGAATGCGTCGCCAGCAGGGCCGAGTAGAAACGTCCTGCCGATCAGCACCGCCAACGTGCCGCCGCTGCGCAATATCCGCTGTACTTCTTGCAGTACCTGTTCAAGATCATCCATCAGCATGATTGCCATGTGCGACAGCAGCACGTCGACGCTGCCCGTGGCCATACTCAATGCCTGGGCGCGTTCCTTGAGCAGCGTTACATCAGATGGGAGACGCAAGCGGGCGGCGTCCAGCTCCGCCTGGCTCATGTCGACACCGGTCAGTTGCAAGCCGGGTTGCTGGCGGTCAGCCAGCAGCTTGAGCAGATAACCATCGCCGCAGGCCAGGTCCAGCACGTTCAACGGGCTTTGTGCGGTGGGCACATGTGCAGTCAATGCGGCATAGGATGAGCTGTATTTCACCGCCTTCAGTTCGGCGAATGCCGCGCTGGTGGTGCCGGGCTGGCGTTGGTGAAAATCTTCGAGGTAACGTTCGGCGGGGGAGCGCAGGGGCATGACAACCTCATCCATGGGGCGGTACAGCTTACGCCAAGCGGGTCAATGCACCACAGAGTTGGGCGGCAAATGCCCCAGGCGTTCGGTCAGGCGCAGGCGCTGGATCGGGTCTTCGCTGAGCATCAACGCGTGTTCCAGGTCAAAACGCTCGGCGTTCGGGCAATCCAGACGCTGATACAAACTGGCCCGGGCCAGGTAGTCGGCGGCGCTGGCGTTGCCCAGCTCCAGCACGCGTTCGGCGTCCACCAGAGCGGCCAGGTGGTCGTCGTTGGACAGGTGCAACTGGCGCAGATTGCGTGACAGCCGCTGCAGGATCGAACGCGGCTCGGCCGTGTGCAGGTGGTCGGCCTGCAACTTGAGATTGGGGCCGTACTGGCGAGTCAGCAGGTCGCGACAATCGTTGGGGTACAGACGTCGGCCGCCACAGGGGTCGAGCAGGTGATCGGCCCCCGGCACCCGCAACAGGAAATGCCCCGGAAAGTTGACGCCGACCAAGGGGATGTCCAGGCGCCGCGCCAGCTCCAGGGCAATCAGCCCCAATGCCAGCGGCTGCCCGCGTTTGCGCTTCAACACCTTGTCCAGCAGGGCGGCGGCGGGGCGCAGCGGGGTGTGGTCATCCTGAGCGAACCCCAGGTCATTCATGCGCCGCAGCAAGGGTTGCCCGAGTTCATCCGCCGGCAGCATCGGCAGGCTGAGGCTGACCAACTGCTGCAACACCTTGAAGTCCTGCAGGATGGCCACGGGGTCCACTGCGGGGTCGTGCTCGGCCGCCATCCACAGCGCGGCTTCAAACAGCGCGGGCGGTGATCGTTCCAGGCAGGCAAAAAAAGCGTCGCGGGGCTTCATTGGGTTCTCCGGCGGATGCCTCGTTTTAGCCTTGCTGTGAACTTTCGTCCAGTGCCTTTAGAAGCCTCCTACCTGTTTATGTCGCAAACCCTTTAAAACCGGCGGCCTTATTCCTGCGCGCTTCAGCAGGCTTTCGCAGGCAGTCCTATACTTGGCGCCTACAAGAAGTGATTCGGGAGCCCGACGATGTTTGCGCTCATGCACAGCACACGCCTTGAATCGCTGCACCTGAGTGTCGACCCTGCCACCGGGTTAAAGGCGGTCATTGCCATCCACAACAGCCGTCTGGGCCCTGCCCTTGGAGGCTGCCGCTACCTCTCTTACCCCGACGATGAAAGTGCCGTGGCGGATGCCGCGCGCCTGGCCCAGGGTATGAGCTACAAGGCCGCGCTGGCCGGTTTGCCGGTGGGTGGCGGCAACGCGGTGATCATCCGCCCCGCCCATGTGGAAAGCCGCGCCGCGCTGTTTGAAGCCTTCGGCCGCTGCATCGAGCAACTCGATGGTCGCTACATCACCGCCATCGACAGCGGCACCTCGGTGGCCGACATGGATTGCATCGCCCAGCAGACTCGCTATGTCACCAGCACCACGGCGGCTGGCGATCCGTCGCCCCACGCGGCGATGGGGGTGTTCGCGGGCATTCGCACCACCGCCATGGCCCGCCTGGGCAGCGATAACCTGGAAGGTTTACGCGTGGCAATCCAGGGCCTGGGCAACGTCGGTTATGCCCTGGCCGAGCAACTGCACGCCGCCGGCGCTGAATTGCTGGTGAGCGACATCGACCACGGCAAGGTACAACTGGCCATGGAACAGCTGGGCGCGCACCCGATTGCCAATGAAGCCTTGCTCAGCACCCCGTGCGATATCCTCGCGCCCTGCGGCGTGGGCGCGGTGTTCAACCGCTACACGGTCGCCCAGTTGCGGTGCGCGGCGGTGGCTGGGTCCGCGAGTGCGCAGCTGACCAACCTGCAAGTGGCCGATCAACTGGAAGGCCGTGGGATTCTTTACGCGCCGGACTACGTGATCAATTCCGGCGGCCTGATCTACGTGGCCCTCAAGCACGGCGGCGCAGAGCTGGAAACCATCACCGCGCACCTGTCGAACATCGGCACGCGCCTGACCGAAATCTTCGCCCATGCCCAGGCTGAAAAACGCTCACCCGCGCGGGTGGCGGATGAGCTGGCGGAGCGCTTGCTGTACCGCTGAGGCGGGTCAAAGCTGATATTTCTCCCGGGCCAGTTGGCCCACGCCCATACGATCAAGGATGTGCATCGGGCACAGGATCGTGACCCGCACGGTTCCCGGCAGGCGGCTGATTTCGATGGAACCGTTGATGGTCGCGCGGTTGCGCACTTCGTCGATCGGCAGCCCGGTCACGGCGGCTGCGCGTTCCAGTCCGTTGTCCGTCGCGACGTTCAGATTGGTCCCACTGCCGATAAAGGTGATGGGCGCGTTCTCCTCGATCTCCACCTGTCCCCAGCGCTCACCCAACGTCTTCACCCGCAGGCGTTGCTCCGCGGTCATCGGGCGTGCCATGGGTGGGAGGTCATCGAGGTTTTGCAGCAGGATCGGCCCGTCCAGGCTCAGGCCCTTGATCACCTGCACCGTCAGTTCAGTTTCCCCCGACACATCGGTGGCATGCCCGGCAATTTCGCCATTGCCTTGCTGGGCGTGCATATCGCCCATGTACACCCCGGCGCCGGGGACCTTCACCGGGCAGATCAGGATGCAGCCTTCGCGCACGGAATTGGTATCCATGTGGCCATCGGTTTTCGCAGTGTGCAGTTCTTCATGGGTCATGCCGTAGCGATGGGGCGCCCCCACCAGGTACTGACCGAAGTCGCCGCAGTTGTGGGAATCCGGCAGATCTCGCGAAGGCGTAGTGCCGATGTTGCCCAGGAACGGGCGCATATGCGCGGCCAGGCCGGGGATGTCGGCGCGGGCCAGGGACAGGATCGAATGCTGAGCAGACAGTTCGGGCAGCGCCGACATGTCCGAGGCTTTGCCGGCCAGGCGATCCGCCACGGCCTGGTTGACCGTCAGACTCACCTGATGCTCGGCATCCAGGACGATCACGTAGCCATTACTGAAGCGAAACGCACTGACTTCAGCCCCGCAGGCATCGCAGCGGATGGCTTCTTCTCCAATGCCCTCGACGTGGCTGGCGGGATGCTCTTGCCCGCAGTTGGAGCAGAACTTCGCGACGAACGGGTCGCCGTGGTAACGCCCCTCCACGAAACTCATGACCCCCGAGGACGTGGCCAGAGACGTGACCCGCATGCGCTTGATCTTCAGCGCCACCGCGTCGCCGATCTCGGCCCCGGCGATAAACACCGGCTGGGTCACCTCATGGCCACCCTCAAAGGCCGGCGTAATCATCGGGCCCCAGCAGCCGGGCGGGGTGCCGGTGATCAAGGTGCCACCGTCGGCCAGCGGGCCGAGCATTTTCTGGCTGGGGCCGAGCAGCCCATTGGTGTAGGAGGTGACGGTGAGACGGTCAACAGAAGGGAGGTTATTCATTTTATTTTCCGGGCCCTGAGTGATTGAATGTTGAACAGGCTTCATCACTTAAGCGCCGGTGTGTATCTGTTGTGTGTCGCGCTGCCGCCATTGCCGGTACGTGTGTATCTCAGGGGCATCCATACACACTCTGATACACCCGCAGTGGCGTTCACGGGTAAATACAGATATCTCTGTTGCAGGCTTACTTTTTCAAACCCATCAGAACGAGGTTGGCATGTCCAAACAAACAGCAGGGCGCTCCAGCGGGCGCATGATTACCTTCAAACGCCCGGATGGCGCGGACGTCAACGGCTACCTGGCCAGCCCGGCGGTACTCGAAGGCGCGCCGGCAATCGTGGTGATCCAGGAGTGGTGGGGCGTCAACGATCAGATAAAGGGCGTGGCCAATCGACTGGCCGAATGCGGCTACCGGGTGCTGGTGCCGGACCTTTATCGCGGCGCGTCGACGGTGGAAGAGGAAGAGGCTCATCACCTGATGGATGGGCTGGATTTTGGTGACGCGGTTTCCCAGGACATCAAGGGTGCTGTGCAGTACCTGCAGGCGGATTCGAAAAAAGTCGGCGTGACCGGTTACTGCATGGGTGGGGCGTTGACGTTGCTGGCGTTGAACGCAATTCCGGAATTGGCTGCGGGCGTGGTGTGGTACGGCTTCCCGCCGCTGGAATACCTGGATGCGTCGAAGATCAAGGCGCCGCTGATTGGGCATTGGGGCACACAGGATGCCTTCTTCAACATCGACACCGTGGCGGAGCTGGAGTCGAAACTGCACGCGGCCGGTGTGGACGCGACCTTCCATCGCTACCTGGCGCGCCATGCGTTTGCCAACGAGACTGCGATTGGTGATGGCCGAATTGCGGATACGCAATATGATGCCGCCTGGTCGCAATTGGCGTGGGATCGGACGCTGACGTTCTTCGGCAAGACCTTGTGGCAGGTATAAAACACGCTTTACCAGCCTGCACATAACCCTTGTGGCGAGGGAGCAAGCTCCCTCGCCACAAGCAAGCGCCCTCGGCCACAGCAAGCCCTTTCGCCACTACTGGCAATGCATCACTCAGCCGCTGGCTGCCCAATCTCCGCCAATGCACTCGCATTGTTCTTGAACGCCGCCGCAAACGCCGCGCGGTTCTTGGCCATGAAAATACCGGCATCTTCAGCCTGCTTCTCGCTCAAGCCTTCGACGTTTTTCAACAGCACTTCCATCAGGGACTCTGCCAGTTCAAGCATCTGGTCGTGTGCGTCGGCAAGTTTGCGATCCACGAATGTAGTCTCCAGGTCACGGGTACTGCGATACAGGGTTTCAACAGCCATTTTTCGGCCTCGTCATCGGTGCAGTATTGAAGGGAGTTGCCCTTGGTTCGGGTGTCGCCAAGCGTTCTCGCGACTACTGTATTTATATACAGCTAAAAGCATAAGCCAATCCATGGGCTTTGGGTAGTGGCTTTTTAATGTAGTTGGAATCCGGGGGTTTGCAGCAAGAGAAATTTCTGACAACTTGCCGGGGTTGCGCCGGTTTCGTCCGTTCGCTTACCTTCCTCGGGCGCTGCAAATGCAGCGGACGGGCTTGGCGGCTCGGTATTAAGATGGCTCAACGGCTCCCCGATAAGATGCAGACGTTCAACGTTCGCACTCCTATGTTATGGCGGGTTGCGCAAGGACCCTTCGGGGTGCTGGGTTTCTTCTTACCGGTCCGCCAACCTTGTGTAATCCGTCACCCAATCTGCTTGGCGGCAGACGGTGGTGGTTTCCCTTCCATTAAGAAGATATTCACCATGAAAAAGATTACCCCAAGTCCCCCTTACGATTCACACACTGACACCCGTCTTCAAGCCGCAGCCAACCGCGCCATTGATCACTATCTGCGCCCTGAAACACCTGAACCACCTCCCGAACCCTCCTCGATTCTTTTCAGCGTTACGCCCAATGCCGACACGGAAACGTTACTCGCCAACGCCAGCGAAACCTTGAACAGTGCCCGTGAAATGGCCAGTAGCCTGGCTTTTGAGCTTGAAGGACCACAGCGAAGTTTGCTTCTGGCGATCCACCAACTGCTCGAAATGAGTGGTTTATTGGTCGATCAAGCGTTGGATCAAGTCGCCCCGACCTGACCTGAATCCCCCGGTCACTTGGATCGTTCCCACGCTCTGCGTGGGAATGCATACCGTGACGCTCCGCGTCACCTCTACCCGAAACCATGGGGCATGGGACGCGGAGCGTCCGGGGCGGCATTCCCACGCAGAGCGTGGGAACGATCATCGAGTAGCAAGATAAGTGCCTCATATCACCCCGCCACCATCTCACTTCCTGTTCCCTGGCCTTTTTTCTGCATGCAGAGAAACCGTCACGTCCAACCCGCATTATCCGGTCGAGCCGACCTAAGGAAGCATCATCGTGAAAATCAACTGGGCTGAAAACCTGCGCAAGACCGTGCACCAACTGGCCGAGTCCTTGGGAAATCTGTTCGTCGAGACCTTCCACTACCTGGCGTTGTTCGCCATTGGTGCGGTGACCGCCTATGCCGCGGTGATGGAATTTCTGGGGATGCTGGAAACGGGGCACATCAAGATCGATGACATCTTGCTGCTGTTCATTTACCTGGAGCTGGGGGCGATGGTCGGGATTTACTTCAAGACCAACCACATGCCGGTGCGCTTCCTGATCTACGTGGCGATCACCGCGCTGACCCGCCTGCTGATCTCCAACGTGTCCCACCACAACCCGCCCGACCTCGGCATCATCTACCTGTGCGGTGGGATTCTGCTGTTGGCGTTCGCGATTCTGGTGGTGCGGTATGCCTCGTCGGCATTTCCGTCGGTGAAGGTCCAGGCCCCGCCACGTAAAGACGAAGCGAGCCTGGAAACGGAGAAAGGCGAACTTTAAAATGTTGTCTTCAGTGGGCGCTGCTGCGTATAGGAATACTTAAAGTTTTTAAAGGTTTATTGAATGGGAAATTTATTTGGGGGGCATAATGGGGTTAATGTTTGATTTGGGGGTTCTGTAATATATCAATATATTAAGTTGTAGCGATCTATGGATAATTTGGACTGGCGTAGTTGGCCAGTCCCAACCTGACTCGCGATGCTCTTAAGTAGGTTGTTATGGCGGTGTTAGTGCGATTTTTTTAAAGTTTCCAAAATAGTTTATTAGTGCATTTGTAATTTCGTGGTTTAAGTCTGTTTGTGCTAATCTGACAACTAGTTCTGGAAGTCCGCCATTTGCCAGGTCTAATTCTGTGCTGATTTGTGCTGAGAGGGTCTTTCTATTGTAGAACATGAGTAATTTTTTATAGTCGCTTTTGCTTATTAAGTCGTTAAATGCTTGGGATGTCTCCTGATACAATGAACTGATATCAATGCTTTCGTGTAGTTCCTTAAGGGCAAGAGTTAACTGTTTTTCACCTTTTGCTTTTTCATTGAAGAAATTTAGTTTGAATTTTATTTCCCCAGCTACGCGTAAAGATATTTGCGTATCTAGTTCGGTCTTTAGTTTTTTAAACACAGAGGTTGAAATTTTTTTGAAATCTGCTGCGGGGTCTCTGGAGAGTCGAGAGCTTACAATGTGCAGTACTTCTTTTGTGCAAAATAGGTTCTCAACTTCGGCTACATCTAGTACATAGATTGAGTCTTTTTCTAGAGCGGAGATTTCAGCTTGGACTCTTCTGTCTCTATCGATAACTCCAAATACTGAGAGGTTGTGAAGTTGTACATTTGATTTGAATGCTTTTACTGACTGTATTACTTGTGTGCAACTTCCTCGAGGTATCACCAAGAAGGAGGGTAAAATTGCTCGGTATAATGAAATATCATGACTTCCATTATCACCTTCAACAAATACAACGGGTTTTCTGCTACCTAGAACCTCCAATAGGAGACCACCTGGAAGGTCATTTTCGACCAGTTCTTCCCAGTCCCAATGTTGGCCGTCGAATGATTTTATCCAGATCCGTTTTGAATTTTCCTTCGCTGCTGCGAAATCTACATCATGTGTTAAGTAGATGAATAAGCAGTCCTGCCTTAGTCTTTCAATTTCAACCCATAGAGGTATCTGTACTGATTTGTGTAGGTGTAATTCAGGTTCGTCTATCACAATGATGCCGTCTTTAGGGGCAGCTAGGCATTGGCCTATCAAATAAAAAATTACCCTTTCGCCGTCACTCATTTCTGATGAGTTATAGATTTTTTCAGGAGAGTTTCTTATTCTTGTTTGAATTCTAAGTCCACCTATTATAAGTTCTCTGTGCGGTAATATTTTTTCCCAAACTTCTTTTATTAAGTCCAGCTTTGTAAGGGGAGGCTCAATTCTCTGGTTATTGTTTTTTTGCAGAATTTTAAATTTCGCATTTTCCTCTGTTTCGTTTGAAAACAAGTAAACCATAAGCTTTTGGAAGTCATTCAACATTGATATCGCGGGCTTCCCACCCCATCTACTTCCCTCTCTATAAATTTGTCCCTGTCCCTCGGGGCTGTCAGCATGTCCGAATAATAAGTCTTTTTCTGCACGCTCTATAGAGACAGGGGTAATGGAGTCTGGCATTGCGAGGGATTTTTGAGCTGAAATTCGATGTATTGATTTGAGTTGGGGGGATTTCATTTCAAACCAAGCACCTAGGCGAGTTTTACCTGATCCGTTTGCTCCAATTAGGAGAATGCTTTGAGAGTTTGACTTTATATCGCTAAGTGTGTTGTCTGATTTTGGAAGAATTAACTTGTACTTCGTGTCTTTAGTCATGTTGGTCCCTTAACATTTTATAAGTTTTTATTTTATCTTGGTGATAAGATTGATTTGGTACTATTGAGATTGTCCTTCTGTTCGATCATTACCCATGAATTTATTAAAGGGAATACGGCCTTCTGAGCATGATTGAAATTAACACGAGCACAACGTGATGGCGATAGGCCTTGTATCGTGTTCAGTTAATTTTCATGCCCGTGCGCTTCCTGATCTACGTGGCGATCACCGCGCTGACCCGCCTGCTGATCTCCAACGTGTCCCACCACAACCCACCCGACCTCGGCATCATCTACCTTTGCGGTGGGATCCTGCTGTTGGCGTTCGCGATTCTGGTGGTGCGGTATGCCTCGTCGGCATTTCCGTCGGTGAAGGTCGAAGGCCCGCGCCGCAAAGGGCAAGCGAGCCTTGAAACAGAGAAAGGCGAGCTTTAAAGCACGGCACTCAGTGGCGGCCGGTTGACCGGCGGCCGCTGCAACACTTTGTGGCTATCCCCGTCGGTCATCACCGCTAATATCTCAATGGCGCTGTGCCCCTGCTCAATCGCAATCCCGAATTGCACGCTCTGCACCAGCCGTTTCAGGCGCTGCGGGTCGTTGCGTTGTTCGGCGCTGATCATGCGTTTGGCCACGACGCCGTCTTCATCGGACAGGGTCAGCATGATGCTGCCGTCCAGCCGCTGGATGCTTAAATTGACCCGGTATTTCGGGGCGAAGGTGTCGGTGATGATCTGAAAAGGGTTGTCCATGGTGCGTTACCGCCTGATAAGAACATGCAGTCATTGACGACCGGTGTCGGGATTAGTTCGCGTTTCCTGACCACCGGCCATTCGCTCGCTGAGGTTTTCACAAGGTCCGTTTTCCTCAGTAGCTGTACAGCAAAGGGCGTGCCGTACAGCAATCTGCCTGCCATCGAATGACCCTTGTGGGAGCGGGCTTGCTCGCGAATGCGGTGTGTCAGCCAATGAATACTCGGCTGAAGGACCGCTTTCGCGAGCAAGCCCGCTCCCACATTGGGTTGGCGGTGTTTTTGCGCGCGGTGATCCGTTTCAGGGCATGACCGAAAAAACGATCGCAGACAGCGCAATCAAGCCGATCAACACCACAAACACGTTGGACGCCTGGCCCGAGTACTGGCGCAGGGATGGCACTCGGCGGATGGCGTACATCGGCATCAGGAACAACAGGCAGGCGATGATCGGCCCGCCCATGGTTTCGATCATGCCGAGGATGCTCGGGTTGAAGGTGGCCACGGCCCAGCAGGTGAGCACCATGAACAGCGCGGTGCAGCGCTCCAGCCACTTGGCCGACATGCTGCGGTTGCGCCCGCGCAGGGATTTGACGATCAGGCCCTGGAAGCCTTCGCTGGCGCCGATGTAGTGGCCCAGGAAGGATTTGGTGATCGCCACCAGTGCGATCAGCGGTGCGGCGTAGGCGATGACCGGGGTCTGGAAGTGGTTCGCCAGGTACGACAGGATCGAGATGTTCTGCGCCTTGGCGGCGGCCAGGTCAGCCGGCGACAGGGCCAGCACGCAGCTGAAGCAGAAGAACATCACCGTCAGCACCATCATGCTGTGGGCCATGGCCAGGATGCCGCTGCTTTTGCGCTCGGCTTGCGGGCCGTACACGCGTTTCTGGTCGACGGCAAAGGCGGAAATGATCGGCGAGTGGTTGAAGGAAAACACCATCACCGGGATGGCCAGCCATAAGGTCTTGAAGAACGCCGGCAGCGGCATGCCTTCGCTGGCGGAGGCGAAGAAGGCGCCGTTCCAGTTGGGGATCAGGCTCACCGCCAACAGCAACAGGGCGGCGACGAACGGGTACACCAGCACGCTCATGGCCTTGACGATCACGCCCTGGCCGCAACGCACAATGGCCATCAGGCCGAGGATCAGCACCAGCGACAGGATCGCCCGGGGCGGCGGCGCCATGTGCAGTTGGTGTTCCATAAAGCTGGTCAGGGTGTTGGTCAGCGCCACGCTGTACACCAGCAAAATCGGGAAGATCGCGAAGAAGTACAGCAAGGTGATCAGCTTGCCGGCGCCGATGCCGAAGTGTTCTTCCACCACGTCGGTGATGTCGCCGGATTTGCCCGACAACACAAAGCGCGTCAGCCCACGGTGAGCGAAGAAGGTCATTGGGAAGGCCAGCAGCGCCAGCACGATCAACGGCCAGAAGCCGCCAACGCCGGCGTTGATCGGCAGGAACAGGGTGCCGGCACCGATGGCGGTGCCGTAGAGGCCGAGCATCCAGGTGGTGTCGTGTTTGTTCCAGCCTTGTGTAACGGTGGTCGGCGTCAGGTCTACAGCGGGATTTTCGGCAGCAGGTGTACGTACATCGGTCATCGTTATTGCCTCGTTATTATTTTTGCGCGGGCTCACGTCGGGGCGGCAGGAGTGCTCCGATCAGCACTCCACCCAGCTGACCGCCAGGCCGCCCCGTGAAGTTTCTTTGTATTTGTCGTGCATGTCGGCGCCGGTGTCGCGCATGGTGCGGATCACCCGGTCCAGGGAGATGAAGTGCTTGCCGTCGCCGCGCAGGGCCATCTGAGTGGCGTTGATCGCCTTGACCGCGGCGATGGCGTTGCGCTCGATGCAGGGCACCTGGACCAGCCCGCCGACCGGGTCGCAGGTCAGGCCCAGGTTATGCTCCAGGCCGATTTCGGCGGCGTTTTCCAGTTGTTCCGGAGACGCGCCGAGTATGTCGGCCAGGCCAGCGGCGGCCATGGCGCAGGCCGAACCGACTTCGCCCTGACAGCCGACTTCGGCACCGGAGATCGAGGCGTTTTTCTTGCAGAGGATGCCGACGGCGGCCGCGGCGAGGAAGAAATTCACCACGTCATCGTCGGACGCGTCCGGGTTGAACTTCATGTAGTAGTGCAGCACCGCCGGGATGATTCCCGCTGCGCCATTGGTTGGCGCGGTGACCATGCGACCACCGGCAGCGTTTTCTTCGTTGACGGCGAGGGCGAACAGGTTGACCCATTCCATCGCCGACAAAGTCGACGTGATGACGTTGGGCTTGCCGATTTCCAACAGGCTGCGGTGCAATTTCGCCGCGCGCCGTGGCACATCCAGACCGCCGGGCAAGATGCCTTCGTGGCGCAGGCCTTGCTCAACGCATTCGCGCATCACCGACCAGATATGCAGCAGGCCGCTGCGGATCTCGGCGTCACTGCGCCAGGCCCGTTCGTTGGCCATCATCAGTTCGGAAACCCGCAGGCCGTGCTTGTTGCACAAGGCCAGCAGTTCGACGGCGCTGGAGAAGTCGTAAGGCAATTGCACTTCGCTGGTCGGCGCGATACCGGATTCAGCTTCCGCCGCTTCGATGATGAAACCGCCGCCCACCGAGTAGTACGTCTGCTCGCTCAACAGGCCGTTTTCGCCGTAGGCATGCAGGGACATGGCGTTGGGGTGGTAGGGCAGGCTTTCGTCCAGCAGCAGGAGGTCGTGTTGCCAGTTGAAGGCAATCGGCTTGCGGCCGCCGAGCAGCAATTGGCCGGACTCACGCAGTTGCTGAATGCGTGGACCGATGCTGGTGGGGTCGATGCTGTCTGGCCATTCGCCCATCAGGCCCATCACGCAGGCGCGGTCGGTGGCGTGGCCGACACCGGTAGCGGACAGAGAGCCGTACAAACGGACTTCTACCCGACGGGTTTCGTCGAGCAATTGCTGGTCGTTTAGCCCCTGGACGAAGGTCGCCGCCGCCCGCATCGGGCCGACGGTATGGGAGCTGGAAGGACCAATGCCCACTTTGAATAGATCGAAAACACTGATAGCCATGCTAAACCCTTACAAGCAATGGAGTAGGAATCGCTGCCATCTTTTGTAGGACAAGCGGAATTGGCGCGATACTGAGCCTCTGGATCGGCACTGACCAACGAATTATCCTAAGACACCCTTTAGCAGGACTAAACCCTATGGCTCGCCCGCTTCATGGCCAGACTTACGTCTGGTTGCACGTTTTTTCCTGCGCGGCTCGGCATTTGTCGTTCACCCGCTGCGCCGAGGAACTGCACATCACCCCGGGCGCGGTCAGCCAGCAAATTCGCCAGTTGGAGGAGCGGCTGGGCTTTCGCCTGTTCCATCGGCGCGCACGCGGGGTTGAGCTGAGCGCAGAGGGCCAGCGGTTGGCGATCACCGTGGGCGAGGCCTATGGCAGCATCGATGCCGAGTTGCAGCGCCTGGATGCCGGGATGATCAGCGGCACTTTGCGCTTGCGTTCGATCCCGTCGTTTCTCGGTAAATGGCTGACGCCGCGTTTGCCACGTTTGCAGCAGCGCTTCCCGGACATCCAATTGCGCATGGTCGCCGAAGACAGCAGCGTTGCCCTGCATGAGGGCGACTTTGACCTGGCCATCGACCTGAACGATGGCAGCTACCCCGGATTGTTATCCACAGCCTTGCTGGATGAGCAGATCTTCCCGGTGTGCGCACCGAGCCTGTTGCGCGGGCGACCGCCGCTGCATGGCCCCGCCGACTTGGTGCATTTTCCGCTGCTGCACGACATTACCGCCTGGCGTGGGAGTTATGAGTACGCGGAGTGGGAGTTCTACCTGAATGCCATCGGCTACGACGCCGCCGACGTACGACGTGGGCATACCTTCAACCGCAACCATCTGACCATCGAGGCGGCGATTGCCGGCATGGGCGTGGCGATTGCCCGGCGAACCTTGCTCAATGACGAACTGGAGCGCGGAACCTTGATCGTGCCGTTCGGCCTCGCCGTACCCAATCACAAACGTTACGTGCTGCTGTACGCACCAGGCGCGCTGAGCCATCCGGGCGTGCGGGCGGTGCATGACTGGCTGGTGGAGGAAGCGGAGATTTTTCGCGGATTGCACCCGTTGGGAGAGGGGCAATTGTAAGGAAGTTGGCGGTAAGAAGATGTAACCAACTCCCCACCCTAACAGCGTTTTTGGTTGTAGTCAGGGTTAATTTGTAATGTGGGATTTATCTTTGCAAAGGGGTTGAAATGTTCCTCGGTCTGCTCAATTGTGTAATCAGGAGGTCATGGTTTTCACCCATCCGGTGAAGCAGGAATGGCCTTCCGCGAGCTAGCTGAAATAAGGGAAAACTATGCAAATCCAAGTCAATAGCGATAACCATATTGAAAGCAGCATCCGACTGGAGGAGTGGGTACGTACCACCATTGAGAGCACGCTCGAACGTTATGAAGAAGATCTGACTCGCGTCGAGGTGTACCTGCGGGACGAGAACGGTGACAAGCCCGGTCCACACGATCTGAGTTGCCGACTGGAAGCACGGCCAAAAGGCCATCAACCGATTTCGGTCCTCCATAAAGCCGATACGCTGGAACAGGCGATCGATGGCGCCGCTACCAAGCTGGAGCATGCCCTGGAGCATCTGTACGGCAAACTGCGCGGCAAACCACGCGCCGCGGGTCAAAGCCTGCCCAATACCAAGGCCGACGAGGCTGAGCTTGAAGAGGAATTCCTGGAAAACGAACAGGCTGCGCTTAACGGCTGATAGCTGATACTTTTTCAACCCCACTGAAAACGGGCCTGCAGATGCAGGCCCGTTTTTCGTTTAAAGCCTCAGCGCGGGCTGCGCCGGAAAAAACAGGCGCTCAAGGCCGACAGTGCGCACGCGCCCAAGCCTGCGTACAACATGGCCCAACCGGCACCGTTGCGTAGCGCGGCCTGGGCAATCAACGAGCCCTGCGGCAACACCTCCAGCTTGCCGGCGGCGATGTCCTGGCTGAGGGTGGCCAACTGCGCCGTGTCGGGCAATACGCCCGCCAGGTAGTGAGCGATCCCGAGTATCAACACCAACCCCATCAGCGCGATGTTGAGTGCGAGTGTGATCAGCCGTGCACTGAAGTCGATGCCCGAGGCCATCCCCGCGCGGTCGGATGAAACTGAGCCGGTGGTGGTGTTGGTGGTGGGCGAGTTGGTAAGCGCCAAGCCGCTGCCGGCAATCCCACAGGCGATCAGGATCGATACCACATTGGGCTGGCCGCTACGGTTGATCGCGGCCATGGCGACAAACCCCACGCCCATCAGGCCCAGGCCCAACGGAATGATGCGTTCGGCGCCGTAGCGCAGGGCCAGGCGTTCAGCGAGTGGCGGTACCACCAGTGTGGGCAGGGTGTAGGCGAGCAGGGCGAGCCCGGTGAGCATCGTGTCGTAGCCCAGGCCGGCCTGGAAATACAGCGGCAGGTAGATCATGAAGGGCCAGAAGCTGAAGTTCATGCCGATCGAGCCCATCAGCGCGCCGTTGAAGCGCGGGATGCGAAACACCGAGAAATCGAACATCGGATGTGGGCTGCGCCGCTCGACAACCACGAACAACAGCAGGCTGGCCACCGACAACCCGGCCCAACCGAGCATCGCCGGGGTGGCAAAGCCGCTCTCGGTGCCCTGGGTGATGAAGTAAACCAGGGCGAACACCGCCAGGGTCAGGGTGGCCATACCGGCGATATCGAGGCGATGGGCCGCCGGGTCGCGGGACTCCTGCACGCTGATGCGCAGCAACACCAGGGTAAACAAGGTCAGCGGCACATGCACCAGGAACACCCAGCGCCAATCCGCGACTGCCAGGATCAACGCCCCCACCATCGGCCCGAAGCCCAGGCCCACACCGGCAATCACACCCCAGATGGCAAAGGCTCGCGCCCGGGCCGCCGGCTCGCGGAACTGGTGCGAAAGGATCGCGAACTGGCAGATCATCATCGCCCCGCCACCCACGCCCTGGACAAAACGCGCCGCGATCAGCGTGGACGCATCGTTCGCCAGCCCACAAGCCAGCGAAGCCAGCCCGAATACCCACAGGCACAGCACCAGCATGCGCCGCCGGCCAAAGCGATCGGCCAATGTGCCCGCCGCCATCAGCACGCTGGTGCAGGCCAGGGTGTAGGCATTCATGATCCATTGGGCGTCCTGGAAGCCGGTGCCCAGTTGCTGTTCGAGGGTGGGCAGGATGACCGGCACGCTGGAAATCTCCAGCCCGAACATCAGCGCCACCAGGCACACGGCGGTGAGCGCCAGGCCGTCTCTGGCGGTACGCGGCGGGTTGATGGCGGATACAACGGCGTCGGATGACATGGCCTCTTCCTTTCGATGGGGGAAGATGTCATTTTCACGGGAATCTTATTCTTTATTAGCGATACTTATTCCTGCAATAAGAGAATTTAGGGCGACAAACGACCATGGCCACTCCGCGTTTTGATGGTGTTGAACTGTTTTTGCAGATCGTCGAGAGCGGCAATCTGACGGAGGCCGCCGAACGGCTGAACCTCACGCGTTCGGCGGTTGGCAAAGGCCTGGCGCGCCTCGAGGCGCGGTTGGGCACGTCCTTGTTGCAACGCTCTACCCGGCGCCAGCGTCTAACCGAGGACGGGCAGGCCTATTACGAGCATTGCCTGCGTGCGCTGGCGGAACTGGAAGCGGCCGAATCCGTGCTGGAAAGTGGCCGGCAGCAGCCACGCGGACGGTTAAGGGCCAGCTTGCCTTTGGCGTTCGGTCACCACTATGCGGCGCCGGCGTTGTGGGGGCTGATGGACCATTTTCCGCAACTGGAGATCGAGATTTCCTTCTCCGATCGATTGATCGACTTGGCTCAGGAAGGCTTCGACCTGGCAGTGCGCATCGGCGCATTGCCCGACACCGACCGCTTGAGCGCAAGGCGCCTGGGGGAGCAGGCGATTGCCCTGGCGGCGTCACCCGCCTACCTGCAGCGCACCAGTCGAATCGAATCCATCGCGGACCTCGCCGGGCATCGGGGCATTGCCTACCGCAGCAATGCCCCGCACCGCGAGCGGGTCGCCTCGCCGTTGATCCTCGATGACCTGCAGGCCGTGGCCGATGCCGCCATCGCCGGGGTCGGCCTGGCCTGGTTGCCCAGCTGGCTGATCGCCCACTACGTACTGCGTGGGCAACTGCAGGCGGTATTGCCGGACCACCGCGAGCAACCGATGCCGATCCATGTCATCTGGCCCACGGCGACGCACATGCCGGCCAAGACCCGGTGCGCCATCGACGCGTTGGTGGCCGGCACACCGTCGTGCCTGGCGGGTAGTTGATCAGAACGCGATGGACGTCTGCACATACAGCGTGCGCGGCTCGCCGACGTATTTGCCCTTGTTGTTATCGTCAAACGAGCGGGTGTAGTACTGCTTGTTGAAGATGTTTTTCACACCGACCGCCACGTTCAAATCCGACAGCTGCGGGCCAAAGTCATACGCCGCGCGGCTGCTGAACAGCATGTAGCCAGGAATGCGTCCGGTGCTGCCGTCAGCGCTTTCCGCTTCCGTGTTGGCGTTGTCGGCGAACTGGCTGCTCTGGTAGCTGCTGTCCACATTCAACTTCCAGCGACCTTCGGTGTAACCCACGCCCAGGGTGCCTTTGTGCTTGGAGGAGAAGGGCACGCGGTTGCCTTTGTTCGGGCCGTCTTCGCGGATGGTGGCGTCGACATAGGCGTAAGTGGCGTACACATCAAAACCCGCCAGGGCCGGGCTCAAGCCGTCGAGGGCATAGTTGATGCTGGACTCGATGCCCTGGTGACGGGTTTCGCCACGGGCGATCACCGTGTCGTTGGTCTGGTTACTGTCGTACTGATTGTCGAAGTTGATCAGGAACGCGCCGATTTCAGCCCGCAGGGTGCCGTTGTCGTAACGGGTGCCGAGCTCCCAGGTGCGGGCTTTTTCCGGCTTCACTTCGCCGCTGGTCACGCGGTTGGGCATCTGGCTGTATTGCACGCTGCCGAATGAACCTTCGGTGTTGGCGTAGAGGTTCCAGTCATCGGTCAGGTGGTAGAGCACGTTCAACGCTGGCAGGGCGGTGTTGTAGTCACCCTTGTATTTGACGTTGCTGAGGTTGTTGGTCTGCTGAGACTCGATCATCTCGTAGCGGATGCCCGGAGTGATGGTCCATTTGCCGATATCAATCCGGTCATCGACGAAGAACGCATTGGCTTCGGTGCTGCCCCGGGTGTCGCGGTCGTTGCGGCTGTCGGTGGTGGGCAGTTGCTGATTGGCGGTAATTGGCGTGCGGTAGCGCATTTCGTGGCCTGCTTCGTTGATGTAGCGATAGCCCACGCCGACTTCGTGGCTGGTCGGGCCGAGGTCGAAGCCTTGGGCGAAACGGGTTTCCAGGCCGCGCACCCAGTACTCGCGAGGCGACAGGGAGAGGAAGTTGCCCTGGTCCAGGTAACCGCTGCGCAGCGTGGTGGTGAAGAAGCTGTTGACGGTGAATTCCCGGCGATCTTCCTGGTAGCGGTAACCGGCGTTGAACATCGTGCGGCGCCCCCAGAACTGGTCGTAGGGGCGGGTGGACTGGTACGGGTCGGCCTTGTAGGCGGCAGTGCTCAAGCCACCGGGCATATCGGCCTTGCCTTCGTAGTACTGCGCCATGGCGTTGAAGCTGTTGGCGTCGTCCAGTTGGTACTTGCCCTTGAGGATCAGGTCGTCGATGCGGGTGTCGCTGTTTTCGCGCCAGTCACCGCCCCGGGTGCCGGAATACAGGATGGCGCCGCCCAGGCCGTTGTCCGCGGTGCCGCCCGCCAGCAGGTTGCCGGTGGTCTTGAAGCCATCGTGGCTGGAAGACGGGCTGGTTTCGGTCTGCAGGCCGCCTTTCACCGTTGGCGCATCGGGAATCGCGCGGGTGACGAAGTTGACGATGCCGCCGACGTTCTGTGGGCCATAACGCACCGCGCCGCCGCCGCGCACCACGTCCACCGCGTCCATGTTGCCCATGCTGATGGGGGCGAACGACAACTGCGGCTGGCCATACGGTGCAAACGGCACCGGTATGCCGTCCATCAATACTGTGGAACGCGAGGCCAGGCGTGGGTTGAGCCCGCGAATACCGAAGTTCAGCGCCATGTCGTGGCTGCCGGTGCCGTTGTTTTCCGGAGCGTTGACCCCGGGAATGCGGTTGAGCACATCGCGGGCCTGGGTGGCGCCCTGGCGTTCGAACTCTTCGCGACGGATCACGTCCCGCGCCCCCGGGTGTTCGAAGACGTTGGTTTGCGCCGCGTCCCCCAGCCAGTCGCCGACCACATTGGAAGTGCCCAATTCGAGGGTGGCCGGAGCATTCGCCGGTTGCAGGCTGAAGGCATTGTTGCCCTCGGCGCGGGCTTGCAGGCCGGTGCCTTTGAGCAACGCATTCAAGCCTTCTTCAGCGGTGTAGTTGCCCGACAGGCCGTGGCTTTGCACGCCGACGGTCACATCGGAGCCAAATGAAATCAGCACGCCGGCTTCACGGCCAAATTGGTTCAACGCCGCTTCAAGTGACGTAGGGGCGATGCGGTAGGGCTTGGCATCGGCCGCCATTACGTAGGGCACGGCGCTGAAACTGAGGCTGGCCCCCAGCAACAAGTGGCGCAGGGTGCGGGCGAGGGGCGTCAGGCGAGTCGGTTGCTGGGGCATGAAGTGCGGTCCTGAGAAGGAAGGGTCAAGGTGGCTTTCCTTCTCTGTCACGCGAGGTGCGGAAAACGGCTCACGGTTTTTGAAAATAATTCAGGCACGGGCTTCGACGGTGACCCAGTAGCGGGTAAATCGCCGGACCTTGACCGGCAGGCTGACTTGCAGCAGGTCCAGGATTCGCTCGCTGTCGTCCAGCGGGTAGCTGCCGGAAATCAGCAGGTTGGCCACTTGCGGGTCGCAGTTGAGCTGGCCGCGACGATAACGGCTCAGTTCGGCGAGGAAATCTTCCAGGCGCATGTGGGCCGCCACCAGCATGCCATCGGCCCAGGCACCGCTGCCGGCATCGGTGGGGCGTGCGGTGTCCCAGCCTTTGCGGGTGAAATTGACCTGATGGGCTTTGTCGACGGAGAGCGGCAAACCGCTATAGGTGTTGGGCATGACGTCGACGTGCCCGTCGAACACTGCCAATAGGGTGTGATCATTGAACTGCCGCACGTTCAGCCGTGCCGCCTGGGCGCTGAGCAGGCCCTGGGCGGTGACGATCCGCAGCGGGCTGTTGCCGGTTTTGGCGGTCAGCTGGATTTCGCCTTCGAGCAGGCGGATCAAGCGTTGCTGACCCTCAAAATACACATCCACCGCACTGCCGGTGTTGAGCTGCAACTGGCTGCCATCCGCCAGCTGGAACGTGCGCCGCTGGCCGATGGGGCTGCGGTAGTCGGCACTCAACGGCGGCAGGATATGTTGCTGGCGCAAACCCCAGGCCGCTGCCGACCCGGCGCCGAGTATCAGCAACAACTTCAGGGCCTGGCGGCGACTGTTGGATTTCGGTGCATTCAAGGCGGCGTGGGCCAACGGTGATGGCATCCCGCGCAACCGCTGGTTCACTCGCTGGATTTGCTCCCAGGCCCGCTGATGTTCGCTGTGGGCGTCCAGCCATTGTTGCCAGGCCGCCAGTTTGCGCGGGTTGAGTGGGCCCTGCTGCATTTCCAACAGCCAGTGCACCGCTTGTTCGGCGACTTGCGTTGAGAAATTCATAGGGCGAAGTAGCAGCGCATCGCTGCTTTATTCAGGTGGCGCTTGACCGTGGCGATGGAGATCCCCAGTTCCGCGCCGATTTGCGCGTAGGTCAGGCCGTCGAGCTGGGCCAGCAGGAACGCGCGTTTAACCAGGGGCGCCAAGCCATCCAGCAACTGGTCCAGCTCCATCAGGGTTTGCAGGATGATTGCCCGCTCTTCTTCCGACGGTGCCGTGTACTCGGGCATTTGCACCAGGGCGTCGAGGTAGGCGCGCTCCAGGTCCTGACGGCGGTAATGGTTGAACAGCACACGCTTGGCGATGGTGGTGAGGAAGGCGCGGGGTTCGATCAGCGTCGGGGTTTCCCGTGCGGTGAGCACGCGAATGAAGGTGTCCTGGGCCAGGTCGGCGGCACTTTCCGGGCAGCCGAGCTTGCGTCGCAACCAGCCGGTCAGCCAGTGGTGATGGTCGTGGTACAGGACTTCAACAGTATTGGACGGCTGCAACGCGCACACTCCGGCAGCATGGGCATGCTTTAGAGAACAAGAATTGTTCTCATTGTAGGGCGCATAGGCGGGTTCGGCAATTGCCAGTGATGCGTTCTCTTTTGCTTATGAGAACCTTTATCATTAATATTGCGCGCTAACGAACCTGGCGCCTTGTGCATGAAACGCAAAACCTCACTTCCCGTTTCCTACCGTCTTGCCGTGACCTCGCGGGTACTGGCGGCTGTGGTCGGCGGTTACCTGCTGGCGTCCCTGGCCAGCGTGTGCATGGCGTTTTGGTTGCCCACCAGCCGCGCCGATGCAGTGATCAGCGGCATGCTGAGTTCGTTTGTGTTCTATCTGCTGGCGGTGATCTGGTGTTTTGCCTGCCGCACTGCCTGGCGTGCCTGGTTCGGCGTGTTGCTGCCCAGCGCGATGCTGGCCACGTTCGCCGGGTTGACGTACTGGATGGCACGCACATGAAAGAGGGCTTCCGTCAGGCCATGGCCTGGTTGCACACCTGGGCCGGGCTGATCTTTGGCTGGCTGCTGTTTGCGATTTTCCTGACGGGCACCTTGTCCTATTTCAAGGACGAAATTACCCATTGGATGCAGCCCGAAGTGCAGGCGCATCCCGTCGACAACGCCCGTAGCCTGGCCGCCGCCCAAACCTATCTGCAACAACAGGCGCCCAATGCCGCGCGCTGGTTTATCACCTTGCCAAGCCGCCGGGAGCCGGGCCTGTCGGTGATGTGGCAAGACAAGGTCGACCCGGGCAAGCGCGGCAATTTCATCGAAAAACTCATCGATCCCATCAGCGGCGAGCAGATCCAGGCCCGGGAAAGCATGGGCGGCGAATTCTTCTATCGCTTCCACTTCCAGCTGCAAATGCCCTATCCGTGGGGCCGCTGGCTGTCGACCATCGCCGCGATGGTGATGTTCGTGGCGCTGATCACCGGGATCATCACCCACAAGAAAATCTTCAAGGACTTCTTCACCTTCCGCCCGCGCAAGGGCCAGCGCTCCTGGCTCGACGGGCACAACGCCGTGGGCGTGCTGGTGTTGCCATTTCACTTGATGATCACCTACAGCAGCCTGGTGATTTTCATGAACATGGTGATGCCGGCGAGCATTCTCGCCTCTTACGGCAACGACACCCGTGCGTTCTTCAATGATGTGTTCCCGGCCACCGACAACGCGCCAGCCCTTGGCCAACCCGGGCAGCTGTTGCCGCTGGGGCCGATGTACGAGCAGGCGCGTGAGCAATGGGCCGGTGGGCATGTCGGACGGCTGGTGGTGAATAATCCCAGCGATGTGAACGCCTCGGTCAATGTATTCCGCGCCGGGTCGGATCGAGTGGTGCACGACTTTGGCAGCACTGTCTCATTCAACGGCACCAGCGGCGAGCTGCTGCGGGTCAGCGGCGAGCAGTCGCTGCCGGCGGCAATTAGTGGCAGCTTCTACGGTTTGCACATGGGCCACTTCGCCGGCCCGGTATTGCGCTGGCTGTATTTCATCTGCGGCCTGGCGGGCACCGCAATGATCGGCACCGGACTGGTGATGTGGCTGGGTAAGCGCCAGCTCAAGCACGCCAAAACCGGTGTGATGCCCTTTGAGCTGCGGTTGGTGGAAGTGCTGAATATCGCCAGTATGTCCGGCTTGATGATCGCCATCGCTGCATTCTTCTGGGCCAACCGCCTGTTACCGGCAAGCTTTGCCGGGCGCTCGGACTGGGAAGTACAAGCCTTCTTTATTGCCTGGGGCTTGAGCGTTCTGCATGCGATTGTCCGCCAGGGGCGTCGCGGCTGGGTTGAGCAACTGAGCGTGGGCGCGCTGCTGTTTATTGGCGTACCGGTGCTCAACGCGCTGACCACGTCCCAGCATTTGGGGGTGTCCCTGGCCAACGGCGATTGGGCGATGGCCGGCTTCGACCTGACGTGCCTGGGCAGCGGCGTGTTCCTCGCCTGGGCTGCCTGGAAAATGCAGCACCGCCGTGTCCCTCAGCCCAAGGCCGAACGCGCCCGTCCGTTGACCCTCAAGGGCGAGGTGAACTGAATGCTCCTGGCGCTGCTGCTGTGTTACGCAGGGTTTACTGCATTGTGCCTGTCCATGGACCGGCACCATGGCGAACTGCTGCACAGTAAACCCACGCCCCGTCGGCGTCTGGGTTTGCGCGTGGGCGGCTGGTTGCTGTTGATCGTCTCGATCTGGCCGGCGGTGCTCGCGACGGGTTGGAGCCAGGGCCTGGTGGAGTGGTGCGCGGTGCTGATGCTCAGCGGGTTGCTGCTGGTGTTGCTGTTGCCGTATCGGCCAAGGCTGGCCTTGATCCTGGCGGGCGTCGGCCTGCTGGCCAGTCCGGTTGCGGCCTTCGCGACCCTTTGAGTCCACCGTTGATGATCACCACGCCTCCCGAACATCAAGAGCAGCACGCAGACGCGGCAGGCGGCCGTGCGCATTTCCTGCAGGTGTTCCTGTCCCAGCGTTCGCAGATGGAAGCGTTAGTCAGTCGCCGGGTGGGTTGCCGTGCGACGGCGGCAGACCTGGTGCAGGATTTGTTCCTGCGCTTCTGGCGCCGGCCACTGGTACAGGTCGAGGAACTCAGCACTTACCTGCTGCGCTGCGCCGGCAATATCGCCATCGACCACCTGCGCAGCGAAGGCGCCCGGGTGCGCAGCAGTGAAGGCTGGCTGCCGGAACAGCAGGACAACCAGGGCTCCGAGCCCCAGGCCGCGCTGGAGGCGGGCAATGATCTGCGCCATGTCGAAGCGGCCCTGCGCAGCTTGCCGGAACGTACCCGGCAGATTTTCCTGCTCAACCGCATCCATGGCCGCAAGTACGCGGAGATCGCCAAGGCCATGGGCCTGTCCCAAAGTGCCGTGGAAAAACATATGATGCGTGCCCTCGAAGCCTGCAAGGCCAGCCTTCGTGAACCATCGCCAAGGAAAGCCCCGTGAACGCCACTGCCCGCGTCACCCCGACGCCCGACCAGGAACAGGCCGCACTGGCCTGGCTGAGTTTGTTGCACGACCAGCCCAGCAGTGGCGACCAGGCCACGTTCAGCCATTGGCTGCGGGCTGATCCGGCGCATGTCGAGGCCTACGCCCAGGCCCAGGTGCTGTGGGAATTGAGTGAAGTACCGGCCAGAACGTTGGCGGATGAGGATGCCCTGGCGTTGCAGCGTTACTTGAGCGCGATGAATACCTCGAAACGCTCCAGCGTGCGGCGCTGGTCTGGCGCCCTGGCCATGGCCGCCTGCCTGATGCTGATGATCTCGATGGGCGCCGGCTGGCAGCCGTCGCGCTGGGTCGATGATTTCGGCGCGGATTACGTCACCGCGCCGGGTGAGGTGAAGACCGTGACCCTGGCCGATCAAAGCCAGGTCACCCTGGACGCCGACAGCGCCATTGCGGTGGATTTCAGCCATGGTGAGCGCCATATCCAACTTCGGCGTGGCGCCGGCTTTTTCAGTGTGACCCACACGGGCGAGTCCTTCGTGGTCGAAGCTGGTAGCGGTGAAGCACGGGTGCTGGGCACGCAGTTTGAGGTGCGCCTGCAACCGGCAGGTGCGCAGGTGACGGTGTTGTCCGGCCGGGTTGGCGTTACGCCGTCGAAGTATGGTCAGCAGCAGATTCTGACGGCCGGCCAGCAAGTGGCTTACGCCGATGGTGTCGCCGATGAGTTGCACGCGGTCGACAGCGAGTCGCGCCTGGCTTGGCGCGACGGTTGGCTCAACTACTACAAGGCGCCCCTGGCCGACGTAGTGCAAGACCTCGGCCGCTACTATCCCGGTCGTATTCTTCTGCTCAATGACGACCTCGCCGCTCGGCGTGTCAGTGGCAGTTTCCCGAGCAAGGATCCCCAGGCGGTGCTCAATGCGCTGCAGGCTGTCTTGGGGTTTGAACAGCACACGCTGCTCGGTCGGATGATCGTATTGCGCTAGGTACAGAGCGCTACGCTGCAATAGCGTAGCGCTGTCATTACTTGCACCTTCCTTCCTCGAAGATCCCCATGCCTCGGCACATCGGTGTCCGTAGACCTTTCATTTAACCTTCATCGCAATCGCCAAAACCTGTAACCAAATCGTTACGTGATGCACGGATGATCCTCGGATTCCTGAGCAGGTGGTCAGGAAGATTGGCGGCGCTGTTCACCCAGCCAAAACCGCCAATACCTCCCCCATAACAACAGATAGATGCATGTAAGGGATCTACTCGTGACCTACAACAAACTCTATGCCCTGCTTTTAGCATCGGGCCTGGGCGGCTTTGCGCCGCTGGTTCTGGCAGACGACTCCCAGGATGTCGGTTCGGTGCACGTCGCCGGCGAACGTACCCTGGGCACCGGCCACATGATTCAGGAAGAAAGCGCCAAGGCCCGGTCCACCGTGACCAAGGAAGCCATGGACGAAATGTCCCCGACGGCCAACGCCATCGACAAGCTCAAGTACACCCCGGGCATCAACGTATCCAACGATGACGCCAGCGGCATGAGCGGCACCAGCTTCACCATGCGCGGCATGAACTCCGACCAGGTCGGGGTTTCCATGGACGGCGTGCCGATCAACGACTCCGGCAGCTATGGCGTGTACGCCAACCAGTTGGGCGATCCGGAAAACGTCGGCGAAGTGTTTGTCACCCAGGGCTCCTCGGAAGCGGACGGCCCGCACATTGGTTCCAGCGGCGGCAATATCGGCATGGTCACGATCCGGCCGACCAAAGAGCCAGGCTTGTTCGTCAAACAATCCATCGGCTCGAACAACCTGACAAAGTCCTTCGCACGGCTCAACACCGGCGACCTGGGCGGCTTCAAGACCTGGGTCTCGGCCTCTCACACCGAGGGCGACAAGTGGCGCGGCAAGGGCACTGTGCGCGGTGACAAGGTGGAGTGGAGCACGCTGTTCGAAGACGACAACGGCAACTCCAGTAACTTCACCATGAAGTACAACAAGCAGGAAAACTACAACTACAACACCCTGAGCAAGGCCCAGTTCCAACAACAGGGGCGGCGCCTGGATTACTCGGAAACCCCGGTCTACAAAAACGGCTTGCTGTCGTCTTCCTACAAGCTCAACCGCAACCCTTTTGAAAGTGTCATGACCACCTTCACCCAGCGCTGGCGTCTGCGTGATGACCTGGCCCTGACGGTTGCGCCTTACTACTACTGGGGCAACGGCGGCAGTTTCAGCGGCCAGACCGCGACCAACCTGGGGCCGAAGTCCGACAAGGCCGGTAACTACGACCTGGGTAACCTCCAGTCCGCCAACTACTACCGGCCGTCGTGGACCGAAACCTGGCGCCCTGGCGTCACGGTCAAAATGAAATGGGACATCAACGAGGAACACAGCCTGGACTACGGTTACTGGTACGAGCGCGCTCGCCAGCGCCAGACCCAGCCGTATATCGGGATCAACAGCGAAGGTGCACCCGACGACATCTGGGGTGATTACAACAGCGGCGGCCAGGTGGTCGACAAGAACGGCAAGACCGTCCAGGGCCGCCACCAGTACACCGTGACCCCGGCCCAGAAACTGTGGGTGCAGGACAGCTGGCAAGCCACGCCAGACCTGAGTTTTGTCGGCGGGCTGGCCTACCAGTACGTCGAGCGTGACGGCGACAACCTGGGCAGCCTGTACGACAAGCCGGAAAAGCGTAACGCCCGTTACCATCAGTTCCTGCCGAACTTCAGTGCCAAGTACCAGGTCGACGAGAGCAACCAGGCGTTCTACAACGTCACCCGCAACATGCGCACCCCGCAGAACTACGTGCTGTACAACAAGGGTGACTCCCTCAACCTCAACCCCGAGTTGAGCTGGAACCAGGAGCTGGGCTGGCGCTACACCGAAGAGAAAATGGCCTTGAGCGCCACCCTGTTCTACATCACCTTCAAGGATCGCCAGCTGTCGACCACCGACTTGAACGGTGACTACGTGATGGCCAACGTCGGTGACGTGACCAACAAAGGCCTGGAGCTGGAGTGGAGCGGCCTGCTGCCATACAACTTCAACTACTACGCGTCGTACACCTATACCAAGTCCGAGCAGCAGGACGACTTTGTCAGCAAGAACGTGTTGTTGCCGACCAAGGGCAACCAGTTGGCCAACGTGCCGGAAAACATGCTCAACCTGGTGTTTGGTTACGACGACAAGCGCTACTACGGCAACATTGCCGGCAAGTATGTCGGGGCGTTCTACGGTGATTTGACCAACAACGAGAAAATCTCCGGGCGCACCGTGTTTGACCTCAACGCCGGTATCTACCTGCCGGTGGACAAGAAGGTCATCAAGTCGGCCGCGCTGCGCTTCTCGATGCTCAACGTGTTTGATAAGGAATACTTGAGCTCGGCACGCACCGTGTCGTTCAACTCGGCGCCAGTGAATGGCCTGGCGGCCAGCTCGGCTTATTACAACGTGGGTGAAGAGCGTACGGCGATGGTTTCCCTGGAGGCCAATTTCTAAGCCTCACACCTTTCTGTGTGGGAAGGGTTTTTTGTGGGAGCCGGGCTTGCCCGCGATGCAGGCGCCTCGGTCAGTCAGTTGCACTGAGGTGATGCTATCGCAGGCAAGCCAGCTCCCACACAAACCACACACTGGATCAGGCCGGCTTACTTCAGCGCGGCCATGATCGCTTCAGGGTTGTAGTCGCGAATCAGCGCGCCATTCACGTCCACAAACGGAATCCCGCCGCCACCCAGCGCCTCGTACGCCTTGCGCGCCTGGGCGTCCTTCTCGATATCGAACGCCTGGTAGGGAATCCCCTTGGAATCCAGAAAGCGCCGGATCTGTTTGCAGTAGCCGCACCACTCGGTGGAATACAGCACTACGCGCGCTGCCGCGCGTGTCTGCTCCGGCACCACCTGCGAGGGGTTGAACAGTCGCTCGATCTTGCCCCAGTTCTGGAAAACCACCACCACCAGCAACACCAGCAGGACTTTCTTCAGAACCCCGCCCAGCATCAGTTGCGACGCTTGAGTTGGTCGGTCAACTGGGTCGGCAGGCCCTTGATGATCAAGGTGCCGGCGGCTTCGTCGTATTCGATCTTGTCGCCCAACAGGTGCGCTTCAAAGCTGATGGACAAGCCTTCGGCGCGCCCTGTGAAGCGACGGAACTGGTTCAGAGTGCGTTTATCTGCCGGGATTTCCGGCGACAGGCCGTAGTCCTTGTTGCGGATGTGATCGTAGAAGGCTTTTGGCCGATCTTCATCGATCAACCCAGACAGCTCTTCCAGGCCCATTGGCTCGCCGAGCTTGGCCTGGCTGCTGGCGTAGTCCACCAGGGTCTTGGTTTTCTCGCGGGCGGACTCGTCCGGCAAGTCTTCGCTTTCGACAAAGTCGCTGAAGGCCTTGAGCAGGGTGCGGGTCTCGCCGGGGCCGTCGACGCCTTCCTGGCAGCCGATAAAGTCGCGGAAGTACTCCGAGACCTTCTTGCCATTCTTGCCCTTGATAAAGGAGATGTACTGCTTGGACTGCTTGTTGTTCTGCCATTCGGACACGTTGATCCGCGCTGCCAGGTGCAGTTGGCCCAAGTCGAGGTGGCGCGACGGCGTCACGTCCAACTGATCGGTCACTGCCACGCCTTCACTGTGGTGCAGCAGGGCGATCGCCAGGTAATCGGTCATGCCCTGTTGATAGTGGGCAAACAGCACGTGGCCGCCGGTGGAGAGGTTGGACTCCTCCATCAGCTTCTGCAGGTGTTCCACCGCAATGCGGCTGAACGCGGTGAAATCCTTGCCGCCGTCGAAATATTCCTTCAACCAGCCGCTGAACGGGTGCGCGCCGGACTCGGCATGGAAAAAGCCCCAGGCCTTGCCTTGTTTGGCGTTGTAGCTCTCGTTAAGGTCGGCAAGCATGTTCTCGATCGCGGCCGACTCGGCAAGCTCGGAGTCGCGGGCGTGGAGAACTGCGGGGGTGCCGTCGGGTTTTTTGTCGATCAGGTGGACGATGCAATGACGGATCGGCATGGGCTTCTCGGCTGGTTGAAGGGGAGTGGTCGGGCTCCCGGAAAAAGTCGCCAGTGTACCGCACCCGCTGGGGATGGCGCTGTTCGGAGGGCGTTTTGAGCGCTATCCGACGGGCCATATGCCTTTTTTTCACGGTTTAGAGCGATAAAGCTGACCAAATGGGTATGTTGAGGCGGATATTTCCCCGTCTCTGTGCTAGTTTTGCCCCGTCTTACGCGCAGTCTGGGCGTTAAGCGTGCATTCAGCATTTGTCAGGTCGAACCAAACCCGGTTTCAGGTATCTATAACCCCGATCTTCGTGGTTATAGCCCTTGGGTGCCAGGCCTTGATGGCAGGGCTCGATGGCTGACACTGCACTCTGCAATCCAAATGAATTTGATAGGGAAGGAACACCACAATGGCTATTACTAAAGACCAACTGATCGCTGATCTGGCTGAATCCACTGGCGCCACCAAAGTTCAAGTGCGTGCAGTGATTGAACAACTGAGCCAGATCGTTGCTGATCAGCTGGAAAACGGCGGCGAAATCACTCTGCCAGGCGTTGGCAAACTGAAAGTGACCGAGCGTCCTGCCCGTACTGGCCGTAACCCTTCGACTGGCGCTGCCATCGAAATCGCTGCCAAGAAAGTTATCAAGCTGGTTGTGGCAAAAAGCCTGACCGACGCTGTTAACAAGTAAGACGCAGCAAAAAAAACCGTGCTCCGGAGCGATCCGGGCACGGTTTTTTGTTGCCTGCGATTTATCAGTCTTTACGCGCCCAACGCTGGCGCCACACCTGTTGCTCGCTCGGGGTTTGGAAGGTCCAGGCGACGAAGCGGCTTTGCTTCTGGCCCTGGGACATCTCCACCACCTGGCTTTCCAGTACACCGGCCTTTTTCAGCGCAGTCTGGATCGCCGGCAGGTTTGAGGCCTTCGACACCAAGGTGCTGAACCACAGCACTTTGTGCTGGAAATGCGCGCTTTCAGCGATTAGCTGCGTCACAAACCGCGCTTCACCGCCTTCACACCACAATTCCGCCGACTGGCCACCGAAGTTCAGTACCGGCAACTTGCGCTTCGGATCAGCCTTGCCCAGTGCACGCCATTTGCGTTCGCTGCCCTTGGTCGCTTCATCCATGGAGGCGTGGAAGGGCGGGTTGCACATGGTCAGGTCAAAACGCTCGCCCGGCTCCAGCAGGCCCAGCAGGATCTGCTTGGGATTGGTTTGCTGGCGCAGCTGGATGGCCTTGTTCAGCCCGTTGGACTGCACGATCGCCTTGGCGGCAGCCACGGCCGTCGGGTCGACTTCCGAACCGAGGAAATTCCAGCGGTACTCGCTGTAGCCGATCAACGGGTAGACGCAGTTGGCGCCCATGCCGATGTCGAGCACCTTCACCGGCGCGCCACGGGGGATCACGCCTTCGTTGACGCTGGCCAGCAGGTCGGCGAGGAAGTGTACGTAGTCGGCACGGCCCGGGACCGGTGGGCACAGGTAATCAGCCGGGATGTCCCAGTGATTGATGCCGTAGAACGCCTTGAGCAACGCCCGGTTGAACACCCGCACCGCGTCGGGGCTGGCGAAATCGATGCTTTCCTTGCCGTACGGGTTGATGATCACGAATTGCGCCAGTTCCGGCGTGGTCTTGATCAGCGCCTGGAAGTCGTAACGGCCCTGGTGGCGGTTACGCGGATGCAAGGTGGCCTCTTTGCGCGGAACGACGGGCTTGGCCGGCGTGGTGGGTTTTGGCTTCTTGCGCGGTGCTTTGGGTGTGCTGGGGGCGGTCATGGGCTGCGTCGATTCTGCGTTTGTTTCAAAAGTGGCGGGTATTGTCACACATAAATCGGACTCCCAAATTGGTATGTGGTGTTGAAAAGTGCCTCGAATTGAAAATTCAAAGGCCGGAATGCTCAAAAAAAGCATCCCGGTCGTGTTCTTGGGTCAGTACCAACCGAAGGCTCGTCTGAAGCTTTGAATCAAGGGCGGGGTGTTATATGGCATCGTTCCGCGGCAGAAGTTTCCGACAATACGGTCGTAGGTAAAACCTTGAGTAGCAAGTTCATCAAGAAGATCTCCTAATAATACTGTACTGGTTGGTCGTACGATGTCGGCATTCAGTAGCTTGGCCATTGTTTCTAATTGAGTTTTATAATTGGATGTCAGTGCGCCTATAGACATATGTTCGGTAATTGTAAATTCGTCAAGTATATAGTTCGGAATATCTGTCGCGCCAGGTGCGTACCGATAGGGGGTGGTTCCCGTTATTCTCGTCTGCCAACTGGATTTAACATCGGCAGCTTTGACGCCGACTGCGGAGCGGAATTGGAACTCGGTATTAGGCATAGGGGGGAGTTTATACTGGCTTTCCATCGCAAAGCCATGGGCGTCAATGAACAAGATGTTAGCGTTCTGGCCGCCGCTGTAAATTTCATAAGTGGAGCTTACGGGAGTTCCCAGAACAGAAGCATTGACAGTGCCGCTCTGGGACACGCCAGGAGGTAAGTTCCCTCTACGAGGGAGGACTTGCTGCACGGTTCTTTCCCAGATAGGGGTCGCCGGCCTTGAGCTAATATATGGCGTAACTCGTGCCGCTGCTTGCGCAGCCGTCCGAGCCGCTGCTACAGCGCCTGTGACAGCAGTTACTCCGCTTGCAATTCCCGTCCCGAATGAAACCCAGCCAAAAATACCAGACAACGCTGGGTCGCTTTCCTGGATGGCTACTGCTGCTATGCCGAACCCGGCGGAAGTGATTGCAAGCCCAGTTGCGACTATTGCCCAACCAATCGATGCGCCTCCTGTAAAGGGCGCCGCAACAACACCTATTATTCCTATGACTGCGGCTGTGACTATGCCTACCCCGATGCGATCCCACATGCCCCCAGGATGAGTGATAACAACCTCCTGATTGAAGATTTCTGATCTCCCGCTTGGGTCGCTATAGTTTACCGGGTCGTTGTGGCAGTAGCTGCGTGTGTTGGCTCCTCCTTGGCCAAAGGGGCTCAAGGTATCCGGGGACTGGAAGTTCTGAGTTTCGGGGTTATAAACCCTTGTCCCGTTGCCCAGATGGTAATTGCCGTTGACACGGTCGATGGGTTGACCGTTGAAACCGATCCAACTGTGGTGCTGCCAGTCATGAGGCCTGTACCCGAATGGCGTATAGGAAAATAATGACGAGCTATTATCGAGTGTGTTTAGGCTGGCAATGACTGTACCTTTGATATCTCTGATTTCGAAGGAATAGCTGACGGTCGCAGCTCCTGCGGAAACGCCAAGCGTATTTTGCTGCAACAAGCAGGCGCTGCTCTTGTTCAGCAGAACAGACAGCTTGTTATGCAACTGCCCCTGAATGTTTATGACGCCTTTGCGGGCATATTGAAAGTCGCCCTGATAGTAGAAAAAGTCGTAATAGTCAGGGCCTGCGCATCCGACGATCTGGCCAATATTATTATAGGAATAATCATAAGAACCTTTCGCCAAGTTCAAGTTGCCCAGGCGCCCACCGGCAGAGTATTTAAGCGTGCCGCTGGCGCCACCGCTCAGATAGCCCTCGCGGTCGTAGGTGAACGTAAATATCTGAGAAGTAGAATCGGGTTTCCAGCGGGTGACACTGATTAACTGATTCGGGTCTGTTGTTGAATACTGGTAAACATCCGGGAACATACGGCCGTTTGCCGTGTTGTCGCATTGTTTCAGGTTGCCGGCCAAGTCATAGGTAAATGACTGCCGATCCAGCACCAGACCTTCGGGCGTTACCGGTTTGCGCGGTCCTTGACATGTATAGGACGCCAGTCGACCTTGGGCGTCATAACCAAAGGTTTCTTCGCGCAAAAGCGTGCCGTCTTCATACAGTGCCATGCTGGCGATCTGATTAGTTCTTCCATAGCTTTGAGTGAGCCTGAGTGTCTTGAAACCGGAGGACTCGAACGTGCGCTCAATCTCTCGATCAGTGTCATCGTACGTATAACGCGTGAGTACCGCTCGACCAACCGCTATGGCAGTAACCGTTTCAGTCGACAGTCGGCCGTTCTCGTCATAAAGGAGGTTAGTTGTTGCATTAGCGCTGCTTGCCCTGATCACGCGTCCTTGAGTGTCGTAGCTCTGTGTTGTGGTATTGCCAAATGCGTCTGTCTCACTCAGGAGTATTCCGCGCAGTGAGCGGGTATATGTCACGGAACTGGTGGCTGAGTTACTGTTACGTTCGATACCACCGGTGATGGTTTCGGTGGCGAGGTTGCGTGTTACGTCATAGTCCGCATTTAGAGTAACCGGAATGGGTTGAGTAGACTCGCTGGCTCGTACAACGCTGGCTTTCGACCATGCGGAAGCGTCTTGGTAAGTAAAGCTCGTCGTCCGCCCACCAATGGTCGATTGGACCACGCGACCCATGCTATCTACTGTTCGTGTGCCCAATGTGATGCTCTGGCCGGCTGACTCGAGACGAGCAGCGCTCGCCGTAGCCGAGAGGGTATGGGGTGGATATTCGTTGACGGTGGTCTCACCTGCGGCGGTAATGCGCGTCAGTCTGCCAAAAGCGTCATAGGTGTACAGGCGATCAGGGGCGTTGGATGAGGACTCCTGTGACAAGCGCCCCAGTGCATCGTAAGTACTGCTGTAAGAGTGCGTCAGTTGGCCATTGGCATGCAGATGGGTTTCAAATCGTTGCACTCCACCGCCATCATCACGCCGTGTCGTAGTGCTCGCAACATGACGTGTTCCGTAATTTGTCCACTGGGATTGTTGCAGTGTCACTGGATCATAGTCGAACCCCTGGGTCACGCCGCCAACCCATTCTATTTTGGAGATAGCGCCCCAGTCGTCGTAGCTCAAATTGCGCGTGCGACTTAGAAAAATCGAGCCGTCCGGACGGTAGTCATGTTCGGTGATCGTACTTTCACGGTTCCTGATGTCGTAGGTCATCGTGGCCATTGTCAGCCATCTACGTTCATCCGAGTGCAGTCTTTCACTTTGAATCTTTCGCCCGAGTTGATCAAGAGTCTCACGGGTTTGTTCTCCGAGTGTGCTGGTTCGGGTAACGGTGTTATGTGCCGATGAATTTGAATCGCTGTAAGTAAATCCTGTCGTGATTTTTGATGTGTCGTCCGCATAGCTTGTCTGCTCGGTCACGCGTCCTAGAGCGTCATACTTGTAATCAGTGGTGTTGCCTAGGGTATCGCTGGAGGACAGAAGTCGGTCGAAAAGAGTCAGGCGCGTCTCTTCAGTGGTGATTTCTGGCGAATTCCCCGGGGTCACTCGAGTTGCGGTGGTCAGTTCATTACCGGTGAGTGTGTAATCGAAACGGGTGCTGATCGTGGAGTTGGCAACCGTCTTGCCAGACGAGTCCAGAATACGTTGGGTGGTGGCGCTTACTCGTCCGTGATGTATTGAATTTACGTCCTCGTTATAACGGGTCTCTTCTACCGTCATGCTGCCATTTTGCCAAGCGTTGAGCCTGCCTGCTGGGTCTCCTACAGGATTGAAAATGGTCAATTTAATGGTGGGTTTGACGGTGGGTCCTCTGACCTCAGTGCCCCTTACCGGTACGTCACCGTAACCGTAGAACGTCCACTGCAAATCGAGCCGTTGGCCATTGCGTGTGGTATAGACCTTTTCGGATTCGATGAAGACCTTGAAGTAGTTGGAGTCGCCTGGGCAGCTCACATTCACGGGCAGATTCGCGGTCTGGGTTGTAGTTGTCGTGGGGGTGCGATGTGCAATGGTGGTACGTATTTCCTGAGTTCCCCAAGTAAGCCCTGAATTGCCGAAAAGCAGGCCGCCCCATCCGATAGGATTAACATAGTCGCCGATCCAGTCTCCGGCACTCGCATTCGGGTCTGTATATGTTTCCTTTCGGACTAATATCTCTAACCTGGGCGCACCCTGATAATAGGTCCATTCAGTAGTGACATCATTTTCTGTTCGGCTGAGTGGGTTCCCAAGAGTATCCATCGTTATCGTGCTGGATTCTGTGCGGGACTGCCCTGCTTTGTTTGTGAAGGTAGTACGAGTGGTAGACGTAAATGAAGTGTCGGTATTTGAAATGTCGGACTCTACCGTTTTGGTGTTGCTGCCGGAGGTCTGGACCTCTTTGAATTGGCGTTGGTTATTATCAAAGTAGAATTCTGTTTTCTCAGAAGTGGCACTGTCGATGACAGTGGTTTTGCCGTCAGTGAACGTATAAGTTTTATCGGTATAAGGCTGTGAGTTGAAGGTTTTAGTATGTTGGGATATTTTTTGTTTGTCGGCAGAGTAGCTCAGGGTGTCGTTCAGGCCAGAGTCGCGTGATATTTGGTTAATCCTGGATATCTGGATTGATCCAGGTATTGGGTTTACCGGTTCGTAGCTGTACCGAGCCACGTCGACTGTCCCGTTTTTGGCTGATTTTACCAAGCCTGCCGTAGTGATCTGAAAGTCATATGAATAACTTTGCGCTGTATCAGGATATACGGTGAAGGTCACGGTTCCATCAACCACAGGCCGGCGTGTGTAATTCGCATCGGTGGAGGACCTGTTGTGGTCTGGGTAGGCAATCTTTAATAATACCTGCGAATCATCCGAGACGGAGGTGAGGCGTGGAATGTCCCAATCAACGAGGCCGGAGGGACCTAATTGCTTATAGTCTTCCCAATTGAGCGTGAGCGCGTGACCTGTAGGAGTAATCACTTTTTTAAGGATGTAATAGATCGCATCTTCTCGGTTGTTGAGCGGATCCGGCACAATCAATGTGCTTATGTGTCTCTCAAGAACTTCTACGGTTCCGTCCTTCCAAATGACTTTCATGGTGTTGGAGCCGCCATCGGGAAAGTTGACGGTAAAGTTGGGTGTGCCTTTAAATTCGTTTTCAGAAAAGGACCATGCTTCTCCTCTGGATAAATACATTATTGATGTGGTCCGGCTTAGGCTGGTTGGACTCCATAGTAGGTAGTGACTTAGGCGCATGCTCCAATTTACAAAAGTCAGGTCTTGTAGTTCCGGTGAATAGAACAGGTTGATGTCAAGAGTCGGGCCTAGCCCGTTGTTGCCTTTCAGCTGGGCGATGGGGATGTAAGTATGGAACTTTCCCGACTGTTGAGCTACACCATGAATCATGGGGCTTAAGGTATCAAAGAGTTGATACGCTTCGGTCTGGGTGGTCATGACATTCGCCTCGCTTGAGTGAAAATGAAAGCCAGCCATATTTCTTCGTTTGAAATTTAATGTGGCTGTTTTCATACTACGAGGACAAGCGGGAGCCCTCTACTGTCATAGTTGACAGTTTTTTATAACTGATCGAAGTAATTGCTATGTTATTTAGTTTGTCTATCGTTTGTAGGGCACATGTTGGAAACGCTCAGCGTCCGGCACAAACCAAAAATGCCAAGACCAGATCAAATGATTGATCTGTCTTGGCATTCGGTTTTTCCGTAGATTCAGCTACCTCACAGGCTGGATATACGCGCGTGCTGCTCCGCCAGCTTGCCCAAAGCCTGTTCAGCTTCAGCCAGTTTGGCGCGTTCCTTGTCGATAACTTCAGCCGGGGCCTTGTCGACGAAGGCGGCGTTGGACAGCTTGCCGCCCACCCGCTGCACTTCGCCTTGCAGGCGCAGGATTTCCTTGTCCAGGCGCGCCAGTTCGGCACCTTTGTCGATCAGGCCGGCCATCGGCACCAGCACTTCCATCTCGCCAACCAGTGCGGTGGCGGACAGCGGTGCTTCGGCGCCAGCGGCCAATACGGTGATCGACTCCAGCTTCGCCAGCTTCTTGAGCAGCGCGTCGTTCTCGGTGAGGCGACGCTGATCTTCGGCGCTGGCGTTTTTCACGAACACGGCCAGTGGCTTGCCCGGACCGATGTTCATCTCGGCGCGGATGTTGCGCGTGCCCATCATCAGGGTCTTGAGCCACTCGATATCGCTTTCGGCCGCCTCATCAATGCGGGCTTCGTTGGCCACGGGCCAAGGTTGCAGCATGATGGTCTTGCCGTCTTTGCCCGCCAGCGGCGCGATGCGCTGCCAGATTTCTTCGGTGATGAAAGGCATGAACGGATGCGCCAGGCGCAACGCCACTTCCAGTACGCGCACCAGGGTGTGACGGGTGCCGCGCTGACGTTCGATCGGCGAGTTCTCGTCCCACAGCACGGGCTTGGACAGTTCCAGGTACCAGTCGCAATACTGGTTCCAGATGAACTCGTACAAGGCCTGTGCCGCCAGGTCGAAGCGGAACTGGTCGAGTTGACGGGTCACTTCGGCTTCGGTGCGCTGCAGCTGGGAGATGATCCAGCGATCCGCCAGGGACAGCTCGATGGCCTCGCCGTTCTGGCCGCAGTCTTCGCCTTTATCCAGCACGTAGCGCGCGGCGTTCCAGATCTTGTTGCAGAAGTTGCGGTAGCCTTCGACGCGGCCCATGTCGAACTTGATGTCGCGACCGGTGGACGCCAGCGAGCAGAAGGTAAAGCGCAGGGCGTCGGTGCCGTAGCTGGCGATGCCATCGGCGAACTCGTCGCGGGTCTGCTTCTCGATCTTCTTCGCCAGTTTCGGCTGCATCAGGCCCGAGGTGCGTTTCTGCACCAGGGTTTCCAGGTCGATGCCGTCGATGATGTCCAGTGGGTCCAGGACGTTGCCCTTGGACTTGGACATCTTCTGGCCCTGGCCATCACGCACCAGGCCGTGGACGTACACGGTCTTGAACGGTACCTGCGGCGTGCCGTCTTCGTTCTTCACCAAGTGCATGGTGAGCATGATCATCCGGGCAACCCAGAAGAAAATGATGTCGAAACCGGTGACCAGCACGTCGGTGGAGTGGAATTTCTTCAGGAATTCGGTCTGTTGCGGCCAGCCCAAGGTGGAGAACGTCCACAGGCCCGAGCTGAACCAGGTGTCCAGTACGTCGTTGTCCTGTTGCAGCGCCACGTCCGGGCCGAGGTTGTGCTTGGCACGAACTTCGGCTTCGTCGCGGCCAACGTAGACCTTGCCCGACTCGTCGTACCAGGCCGGAATCCGGTGGCCCCACCACAGCTGACGGCTGATGCACCAATCCTGGATGTCACGCATCCACGAGAAGTACATGTTTTCGTACTGCTTGGGCACGAACGCGATGCGGCCGTCTTCCACGGCGGCAATTGCCGGCTCAGCCAAAGGTTTGGTAGACACGTACCACTGGTCGGTCAGCCAAGGCTCGATGACGGTGCCGGAACGGTCGCCTTTCGGCACTTTCAGGGCGTGGTCGTCGACGCTTACCAGCAGGCCCGCGGCGTCGAAGGCGGCAACGATCTGCTTGCGCGCTTCAAAACGGTCGAGGCCCGCGTATTCAGCCGGGATCTTGCCGTCGATGCTTTCGTTCAGCGTGCCGTCGAGGTTGAACACCTGGCAGGCCGGCAGCACAGCGGCGTTCTTGTCGAAGATGTTCAGCAGCGGCAGGTTGTGGCGCTTGCCGACTTCGTAGTCGTTGAAATCGTGGGCCGGGGTGATTTTTACGCAGCCGGTGCCGAATTCAGGGTCGCAGTAATCGTCCGCGATGATCGGGATGCGACGGCCAACCAGCGGCAGCTCAACGAACTTGCCGATCAGCGCCTGGTAGCGCTCGTCGTTTGGGTTAACCGCGACGGCGGCGTCGCCAAGCATGGTTTCCGGACGGGTGGTGGCGACGATCAGGTAATCATTGCCTTCGGCGGTCTTGGCGCCGTCAGCCAACGGGTACTTGAGGTTCCACAGGAAACCTTTCTCGTCGTGGTTTTCCACTTCAAGGTCGGAAATTGCCGTGTGCAGCTTGGTGTCCCAGTTGACCAGGCGCTTGCCGCGATAGATCAGGCCGTCTTCATGCAGGCGCACGAAGGCTTCTTTCACAGCTTCCGACAGGCCGTCGTCCATGGTGAAGCGCTCGCGGCTCCAGTCGACGGACGAGCCCAGGCGACGGATCTGACGGCTGATGTTGCCGCCGGACTGATCCTTCCATTCCCAGATTTTCTCCAGGAATTTCTCGCGACCCAGGTCGTGACGGTTCTGGCCAGTGGCTTCCAGTTGGCGTTCCACCAGCATCTGGGTGGCGATACCGGCGTGGTCGGTACCTGGCTGCCACAGGGTGTTGCGACCCTGCATGCGGCGGAAACGAATCAGGGCATCCATGATCGCATTGTTGAAGCCATGGCCCATGTGCAGGCTGCCAGTGACGTTCGGTGGCGGAATCATGATGGTGTAGGCATCGCCCGCGCCTTGCGGAGCGAAATAATTCTCGGACTCCCAGGTGTTGTACCAGGAAGTTTCAATGGCGTGCGGCTGGTAGGTCTTATCCATGCGCGGCGGGACCCTATTGGCATTTGCTGAAGAAAAGCCGGTGAGTATAGCGGGGATGTGCCTATGGGCGTAGAGCCAGGTGATGATGAGGGGGGAAAGTCATCTCTGTTCTGTAGCACGTCACGCCATCCTGCTCATGGGATAGTACGAGCGTGATGGCGTGATGGCGTGACGGCGGGCGGCTCAGAAGTTATAGGTCACGGTTGCCCATGGCGACGCCCAGCTGGCGCCGTCGCTGGCGAGTTGAGCCACTATCACCACAGCGGTACCGTCAGGCTCAAGCCTCAGGTCCTGCGTCGGCGGGATACGCCAATTGCCATTGGCGTCTGCTTTTACGTTGCCATACGCCGGGTTGTAGTCTTTGCCATACGCATAGATATCCGTATTGGGGGCGGCCCTGCCTGAGAGCTGCGGCTGTCGAG
>NZ_JAAAFU010000081.1:52755-53385 GCF_019352905.1 Pseudomonas sp. Xaverov 83
TGAGAGCTGCGGCTGTCGAGTCGTCAGGTGTTCGTTGTTGGCAGGACTGTCGACTATGGGAGCGCTGCCGTAGGGCAGGGCTGAGCTGGTTGGTGCGGAAAGGTTATAGGTCACCGTCGTCCAAGGTGACGCCCAGCCAGCGCCGTCGCTGGCGAGTTGAGCCACTATCACCACAGCGGTACCGTCAGGCTCAAGCCTCAGCTCCTGTGTCGGCGGAAGACGCCAATTGCCATTGGCGTCTGCTTTTACGTTTCCATACGCCGGATTGTAGTCTTTGCCATACGCATAGATATCCGTATTGGGGGCGGCCCTGCCTGAGAGCTGCGGCTGTCGAGTCGTCAGGCGTTCGTTATTGGTGGGACTGTCGACAATGGGAGCGCTGCCGTAGGGCAGGGCTGAGCTGGTTGGTGCGGAAAGGTTATAGGTCACCGTCGTCCAAGGTGACGCCCAGCCAGCGCCGTCGCTGGCGAGTTGAGCCACTATCACCACAGCGGTACCGTCAGGTTCAAGTCTCAGGTCCTGCGTCGGCGGGAGACGCCAATTGCCATTGGCGTCTGCTTTTACGTTGCCATACGCCGGGTTGTAGTCTTTGCCGTACGCATAGATAACCGTATTGGGGGCGGCCCTGCC